>CAXUEU010000055.1:292-20384 GCA_964250195.1 uncultured Acidobacteriaceae bacterium | reverse complement strand
TTCTCCATGCTTATGCTGGCCAGGATGTTCGGATTAACTTCATAACAGGCTCTAGTAACATCGAAAATACTCGGGTCGGGGTCTTGGAAGAACTCCGCGTGCAGCGACCGAATCGCGTCGTCCGCGTCGTCCTCGTCGATCATGAAGCTCATGTTGATCTCGCTCGCGCCCTGCGAGATCATGCGCACGTTGATGTGCCGGATCGCGTTGAACAAGCGCGCGGCCACCCCGGAGTGGCCGCGGATGTCGTCGCCGACCAGGCAGATCAGCGCCTTCCGGCCTTCATATTTCACGTCAGCTAACCGCGACAGGTCGGCGGCGATCGCGGGTAGGGCCTCGTTCGAGTCGACGGTCAGCGAGACGGACACCTCCGAGGTCGACACCATGTCGACCGCGCACCGGTGCTTGTCGAAGATGTCGAAGATGGCCTTCAGATAGCCGTGGGTCATCAGCATGCGGCTCGCGACCACGTCCACGATGGTGAGCCGTCGCTTGGCCGCGATCGACTTGACCGGGTTGCGGCAGGGCGGGGCGAGCGCCTGGATGCGCGTGCCTTCGTTCGACGGGTTGCGTGAGTTGAGGACGAGGACAGGGATGTTCTGCTTGACTGCGGGCAGGATTGTAGCGGGGTGCAGCACCTTCGCTCCGAAGTAGGCGAGCTCCGCCGCCTCCTCGAACGAGATGGACCGGACGCGCAGGGCGGACGGTACCACGCGGGGGTCCGTGGTCATGATGCCGTCCACGTCGGTCCAGATTTCGATGGCTTCGGCCCCGATGCCCGCGCCGACCAGCGCCCCGGTGAAGTCGGACCCGCCGCGGCCGAGCGTGGTGGTCGCGCCGGCCTCGGTCGCGCCGATGAAGCCGCCCATGACCACGGTGCGGCCGGCATCGGCGAGCGGCAGGACGAGGGTGCGGAGCCGCTCCGCGATGCGCGCGTCGTCCGGAATGGCGCGGGTGTGCTCGGCCCCGGTCACGATGCAGCGGCGTGCGTCGATATGGACGCCATGGAGCTCGGGGTCGCGCGCGAAGACGCCGGCGATGAGCCGGCTCGAGAGCCGCTCGCCGTAGGACACGATCATGTCCTGGATGCGCGGGGTAAGCTCGCCGACCGCGGCCAGACCGCGCAGGATCTCGTCGAGGGCGGCGAACTCCGCGGGCAGCCAGGCGTCGTCGACCGAGAGCGCGCCCGCTGCCTCGCGGTGCCGGGTAAGCAGGCGGGCGGTGATCGCGAGGGCGGTCTCGCGGTCGCCCGCGGCGGCGGCGGTCGCGGCCTGGAGCAGCTGGTCGGTCACCTTAGCCATCGCGCTCACGACCACGATGGGCTGCACCCCGGAAGCGCGGCGGCCGGCGACGATGCGGGCGGTGCGGGCGATCGCCTCGGCGGATTCGACGGAGGTGCCGCCGAACTTCATGACGGTGTAGTTCATGCCCGCGCTGCTCCCGGCAGGAGCTTGCCTTGGGAGTGCAGCAGCTCGGCGTTGAGCAGGGCCGCGCCGGCCGCGCCCCGGATTGTGTTGTGCGACAGCACCGTGAATTTCCAGTCGAGCAAGGCGCAGGGGCGCAGGCGGCCGATAACAGCAGCCATGCCCGCGCCGCGCATCCGGTCGAGCCGGGGCTGCGGGCGGTCCTCGCCGTCGAGGAACTCGACCGGCTGAACGGGGGCGGTGGGCAGGTCTTGGCCCTTCAAAGGCTGGAAAGCGCGCCAGGCTTCGAGGATTTGCTTGCGGGTGGGCTTGGTGCGGAACCCGACGGAAACGGATTCGGTGTGGCCGTCCTCGACCGGAACGCGGTTGCAGTGGGCGGAAAACTTCAGGTCGAGGGATACGTCCGGGGACCCGAGAAGCTTCGCCGTCTCGTCGGCCATTTTTTCTTCTTCGTTCCGGATGAACGGGACCACGTTGCCGAGGATGTCGAGCGAGGGGACGCCGGGGTAGCCCGCGCCGGAAACGGCTTGCATGGTTGTCACGAACACACTTTCGAGGCCGAAAGCGTCGTGGAGCGGCTTGAGCGCGAGCACCAAGCCGATAGCGGAGCAGTTCGGGTTGGTGACGAGATAGCCGGGGCCGGTCTGCCGCGCGAGCAGGTCGAGGTGACCGGGGTTGACCTCCGGAATGACGAGCGGCGTGCGCGGGTCCATGCGAAAGGCGGACGAGTTCGAAATGACGGCGCAGCCTGCCTCGACGAAGCGCGGCTCGAGTTCGAGCGCGATCTCGGTGTCGAGCGCGGCGAAGATGACCTGCGGCGCGTTCTCCGGAACGGCGGGGGAGAGCGGGATTTGGGCGAATCGGTCCGGGAGCGGCGTCGCGAGCTTCCAGCGGACCGCGTCGCCGTAGAGCCTGCCCTCGGAGCGCTCGCTGGCGGCGAGCCAGGTCGGCCGGAACCAGGGGTGGTGCGCAAGGAGCTCGAGAAAGCGCTGACCGACCGTGCCGGTTGCGCCGAGGATGCCGACTTCGACCTGCTGCATGCTGGGCTGGTGTGCTCCTTCGGGCTTCAGTGTAAAGGCTGCCGCGATTCAGGGCATTGCTTCAGCGGGTTCTGATTGCTAGACTAAGTAGGTTGGTCAACAAGGGAGCGCGCTGTGGAGTACACGACATTGCAGGCGAAGACGCAGTTTTCCAAGCTGTTGAAGGCGGCGCAGGCGGGGGAGGAAGTCCTGATTACCTCCGGGCGGGAGAAAACGCCGGTAGCACGGCTGACGCCGGTGGAGCGGAAGGGCGGGATCAAGTTCGGGTTGATGAAGGACCTGATGCCGCCGATTACTTCGGACTTGCTGGAGCCGATGAGCGAAGAGGAGCTGCGGCTGTGGGAAGACAGCGAGATTTTTCCTTGAGCTATCTTGTCGATACGCACTTATTGATTTGGACGGCGGCAGGCGATGCAGGGAAGGTGCCCATGCACGTGCGACACCGCATGGACGAAGGACTCTGTTTCGTCTCGGCGGTCAGCGGCTATGAGATCGCGAACAAGTTCCGCATCGGCAAGCTGCCGGAAGCCTCGGTCATGCTGCGCGACTTCGACCGCTGGGTCCGGGAGCTGGGTTTCGTGCTTCTGCCGCTGACGACCGCGCACGCCGTGCGGGCGGGGCTGTTCGCGGGGGAGCACCGGGACCCCTTCGACCGGCTGCTGGCCGCGCAGGCGGAGCGGGAAGGGCTCGCGCTGCTCAGCAATGACGGCAAGCTGGACGGGTTCGGGGTGAGGCGCGTCTGGTGACTCAATTTACCTAGATCACAAACGTCTTCGTGTCACTTCTCTACAGACCCACGCTTCTCTTCCCAAGCACATCTGTCTTATCCTTCTCATTCCGACAATGGCTGCGACAATTTGACCAATCAGCACTTCACTTGCATATGTTTACGTGTTCGTGCTGCGGATTGCAGCGACTCGGAATGGTCAAAAACTGAACTCCTGCTCCACCGTCCCGTTCGCCGCGACGGTGACCGTCGCCGATCGGCTCCCGGCTTTCTCGTGCAGCGCGGTCAGGGTATACGTCCCCGGCGGAAGTCCCTTGATGGTGAAGCGGCCGTCCGGGCCGGTGACGGCGAAAAACGGATTCGCGAGGACGCTGAGATACGCGTGCATCCAGGGGTGGTTGTTGCAGCGCACCGGCATCATGAGCTCGGGCGTCGCGAAGTAGCGGGAGATGGGGTTCGCGTCGCCGCGCTGGGTCACGTCGAAGTTCGGGTTGCCCTTGCCCACCGGAGCCATGTGGACGTTGTGCTGGGTCGGGTCGGAGTTGGTGAATTCGATCTCCTGCCCGGCCATGGCGGCCGAAACGTGCGGGACGAAGCGGCAGCCCTTCTGGTCGATAACGACAGTCCGGCGCGGGATGGGGTAGGAGCGGTCGCCGAGTCCGCTCTGGATGTACACGACCACGTTGGCGAGCTTGCCGTCATCGACGACGTACTCGTCCGTGCGATCGGTCGGGCTCATCGCGCAGATGGGGTCCTGTGCCATGTCGATCGTCACGCGGCGGGGCGGGGCTCCATTGAAGCGGACTACGCCAGTGACCGTGCCGCCGTGGGCGTAGTCGACCTGGTAGAAGTGTTTGGTCGGGCCGAACGCGCCGGGCTTGCAGGCAGTGTACGCGAGCAGGACTGCTGCGGCGGCGGGGAAGAGGGCCCGCCGCATGAGGGTGGCTTTAGGCATGGAGGTCACTGGTTCCATGCTACCGCCGGCTAACGCAGCGCCGCGATCACCGCGTCCGCGAAGGCGCGGGTGCCCGCGCTCCCGCCGACGTCGCGGGTGAGGGTCTTGGCTTCGGCGTAGACGGCTTCAAGCGCCTGCTGGATGCGGTCGGCAACGGCGTCCTCGTCGAGGTGGCGCAGCATCAGCACTGCGGACTGGACGAGGGCGGTCGGGTTTGCCTTGTCCTGCCCGGCAATGTCCGGGGCGGAGCCGTGCACGGCCTCGAAGATGGCGGCGTTTTCTCCGAGGTTCGCGCCGGGAACCAGGCCCAGGCCGCCGACGAAACCCGAGCACAAGTCGCTCAGGATATCGCCGTACAGGTTTTCCATCACCAGCACGTCGTACTGGTAAGGATTCGTAATCAGCTGCATGCAGGTGTTGTCCACGATGTGCTCGGCATAGGCGATGCCGGGGTGTTTCGCGGCGATCGCCCGGGAGCAGCGCAGGAACAGACCATCCGTCAGCTTCATGATGTTGGCTTTGTGGATGGCGTGGATGCGCTTGCGGCCGTGCTTTTCTGCGTACTCGAAGGCGAACTTCGCGATGCGCGTCGAGCCCTTTTCCGTGATGACCTTGGTCGAGGTGCACACGCCGGGAACGATTTCGGCTTCGATGCCGACGTACAGGCCCTCGGTATTTTCGCGCACGATCACCAGGTCGATGTCCGGATACTTGGTCGCGAGGCCGGGTAGATTCTTGATCGGGCGGACGTTCGCGTACAAGTCGAACTGTTTACGCAGCGTCACGTTAATGGATTTGAAACCCTCGCCGATAGGGGTGGTAACGGGACCCTTGAGGGCGACTCTGGTCCGGCGGACGGAATCATAGAGTGCTTGCGGGATGTACTCGCCGGTCCGGGCGAAGGCGTCGGCACCGGCATCGTGGCGCTCCCAGGAAATGTCCGATCCGGCAGCCTGGAGAATTCGGATGGTGGCATCGGTGACTTCGGGGCCGATTCCATCGCCGGGGATCAGGGTGATTTCGTGGCGACTCATGCTTGCGGGAGGGCTTCTTTCTCTAATCTCAGCGTGGGGTCGATGGGGATGCGTCCGATGCGCTCGAGCTCCTCGCGAAACTCGGCGACATCCTTGAACTCACGGTAGACACTGGCGAAGCGGATGTAGGCCACCGTGTCGAGGCGCTTGAGGCCGTCCATCATGAACTCGCCCAGCGCGGCGGTGGAGCGCTCACGGTCGGGCGCATCGTTCAGAAAAGCCTCGGCGGCATCGACCAGCTCCTCGAGCTGCCGCATGGCGACGGGGCGTTTCTCGCAGGCGTGCTGGAGGCCGGTGAGGATTTTGTGGCGCTCGAAGCGTTCGCGGCGGCCGTCTTTCTTGACGACCATGCAGGGAATCTCGTCGTAGCGCTCATAGGTGGTGTAGCGCCGGGTGCAGCGGTCGCACTCGCGGCGGCGGCGCACGGCTGCCGAGTCGTCGATCTCACGGGAGTCGACGACGCGGTCCTGGCTGTGGCCGCAATAGGGGCATTTCATCGGTCTGCTGATTCTAGCTTACAAACGCTTGCGGACCGCGCGGCGGACGACCTCAGTGACGATGCCGTAAACCGCGTGGGTGACCCACTCGCTGACGCGCTCCTGCGCGGGCTGGTCCCCGACCGGGGCGGCGAAGCCCGCATACGGGAGCAGGCCTTCGTGCATGATCTTGTTCAGCCCGAGGCCGAACGCGGCTCCGCGCCACGCGGTAATCTTAGGCTCGAACTCGGCGGCCACGCCGTAAACGCCGCCCGTGATTGTGCCGAAGCTCCAGTGGATGCCCTCGGTCGCGGCTTTCTTCGTCGCGCCGGTCGGGTGAGCGTTTACCGCGTCGGCGGCGCGCTCCACCACGACCCGCGGCGGAGGCGTTTGGCCTTGCAGGCGAGGCGGGAAGAGCTTTTCAGCGGCGACCTTGGCGGCGGACCCGGCGAGGCCGCCGGCTAAACCGGCGAGCAGGGCTTTGGAAAGGGATCCGGGAATGGGTTGGTTGGGCATACGCGCGTTAGGATGCGACGGCTCAGGCCTCCGGCACGAACTCCGGTTTCTCTTGGTGGGCGGCTGCTTCCCCAGTGGCGGTTTCACTCTCCTCGGTGACTTTCTTGAGCGAAACGTGCTCGAACCGGGACCAGATCAGCCCTGCCGGGATGACGCTGAGAAAGGTGACGATCAGGAGCATCGCGCCCGCGCCCAGTGAGGACTCCGGAGCGGCACCGAAGAGCTTCTGGATCGCGCCCGCGACGATGCCGACCTGCGTGAACCAGCCGATGACCGGCAGTTGCACCATGGAAGCGGCCTGGCTCGCGACCATCAGGACCAGGCACTGCGCGAGCGTCATGCCGTGCAGAGGGGGCGAGGCGGTAAACGCCCGCACCGTGACCAGGTAGGCGTAGACGATCATGAACCACATCACGAGCGAGAGGGCGCTCGCCTTGAGGATGGTCGCGAAGGAGTCGATCGCGTTGAGTCCGTCGCGGAAGCCGAGGATCTTCTCCCTCGCGCCCTCGCCCAGCTTGGGGGAAAGAACGCCCAGCCCGCGCCCGAACAGCGCGGCGACCCTGTGGCCGGCCTTGCGGACGACCACCGCGAAGAGCGCGAGCACGATGGCGGCGGCCAGGGCGAGCACGGCCAGCTTGCGGACCGCCTCGGGGTGCGGGATGGTGTTGCGATCGGGTGCCAGCAGCAGGATCGCGGCGAAAATAATCGCGTTCGAGCCGAGATCGAAAATGCGCTCGACCGCGTAGACGGCGATCTGCGAAGGCAGGGGAATGTCGGTCCGCTTGGCGACGAGGTAGGGCCGGACCAGGTCGGCGAGGCGCCCGAAAAGCGCGACCGCGGTAAACCCGATGATCTGCGTACCGATCAGCGACACCGGCGAGACCCGTTTGGTGGGGCGCAGGAACAAGGCCCAGCGCACCGCGCGTACTCCGTACGCGGCATAGATGAGCAGGACGCCGGCCCCGAACAGCCGCCAGTCCGCCAGCTTGAGCTGCTCGACGAAGGTGTGGAAGTCGAAATGGATCCGGCCGCGCAGGAGCCACACTCCGGCCAGGAGCGCGACGAGCAGCGCTCCCCACAGCAGGTTGCGGTTGGCGGTTTTGGCTTTCGTCACGGGCGCGGGGCTCCAGGAGGGTGGGCTACGGCCAGGGTCGGCGCGGCCAGGGTCGGCGCGGCCAGGGTCGGCGCGGCTTGCCGGGCGTTGTAGCGCTGGTTGAATTCGTGGATGATGCGGGCGACATAGCGGCGCGTCTCGCGGTAGGGCGGGATGCCGTGGAAGCGGTCGACCGCGCCGGGACCGGCGTTGTAGGCGGCCAGCGCCCAGGCGATGTTGTTGCCGTACCGGCGCAGGAGCGCATCGAGGTAAGCCGCGCCGCCGCCCACGTTTTCGCTTGGGGCGAAAGCATCGCGGACGCCGAGCGAGGTCGCGGTGGCGGGCATGAGCTGCATGAGGCCCTGCGCTCCGGCGCGGGAGCGGGCGTGGACATGTCCGGCGCTCTCGGCGTGGACAACGGCGGCAAGCAGGTCGACGTCGAGGTCGTGCGCCTTGCCCGGGCCGCCCAGCACTTCCTGGAGTTCGGACGCGGTGAGCACTTCGCTCGGCTTCGGCGGGGGTGCGGTCACCGCGGGCAGCGGCTCGGGAGGCATGGGCTCGATAGAAGCTATGATCGCGGTCGAAACTTCGACGTAGCTTTCTGTACCGGCACCGGTGTATAGGCGAGTCTTCGCGCCTTCGGTGGTGCGGTGGTCGCAACGTAGATCGTAGCCGGTGGTCAGAGTGACGTGCTCGGCCGGGCGCGCCGCGGATGGGCCGAGCAGCAGCATCAGCGCGGGGGCGAAACGGCGGGACTCCGACAATCGCGGCATCGGGCTCAGGCTACCACGCGGGCTATCGCCGGCATAGGTGCCGGGGGCGAGACAAAAAGCAGGTCCTTCGCTGCGCTCAGGATGACCCGCACCTTGGAGCAATGGGGAAGGCCGTACACCTCAGACAGCCTGCGGTTCGGCGGCGGCTTCGATCGCCGCTTCGAGCAGCAGGACCGCGCCGTCTTCGTCGTTGGTCGCGGGGCTGATCCGCCAGCCTGACCGCTCCGCCTCCTCGCGCAAGGCCTTGCTCGCGTTTGCCATCAGGACGGGCTGCCCCGCCCAGCGCAGCATCTCCAGGTCGTTCCAGTTGTCGCCGACGGCCATTACCTCCTCGCGCCGAATGCCGCGGCGCTCGGCCAGCTTCGCCAGGGCGACGCCCTTGTTGCAGCCGAGCGGCAGGATGTCGAGGATGCTCAGGTCGCGCTCCGCGTATTCCGTCCGGTGCATCTCGATTAGCGCGGCGTATGGCGTCGTCAGAACGTGCTGCTCCGCCGCGTGCATCTGCGCGACCGTGCCGCAGATCATGCCCTGGATGGCCGGCTCGCCGCGATCGAAGACGCGCTCCAGCGGGTCCACCTGCTCGATGTAGGGCAGGTTCGCGTCGACCCACAGGGCGATCCGGTCGTGCAGGCGGTCCAGCGACTCGAGCACCAGCTCGCCCGGGCCGTGCTTCTCGAAGGTGAACACCATGGTCCCACCGAAGGGGCGCAGCTCCGCGCACAAGGCGCGGCTGGTTTCGAGCGACAGGAAGAAGCGATCCACGACGTTTCCGGCGAAGTCGCGGGTGGTGGCGCCGTTGGAGGCGATGAGCACGGTCGAGGGCGCGAGGCCTATGGGTTCGAGCAGCGGCAGGGCGTAGGCACCGCGGCGGCCGGTCGCGATCACCACCTCGATCCCGGCGGCCTTTGCGGCGCGCAGGGCGGCCATGGTGCGGTCGCTCATGCGCGTGCCGGAGGAGGGCATGAGGGTTCCGTCGATGTCGAAGGCCGCGAGGCGGATGGGGGAGTTCATGGGTGTTTCCAGTCTATCGGCATGTTCGGCGCTTTCGTTCAGGCCCTCGGCGCACAATTCCCGCACGGTGGTAACCGAGTACTCTGAAGCCATGCCGAAGATCAGCTCGCTCCAGTGCTCGCGCTGCGAGCGCCACACCTCCGCGGAGATGCCCAAAACCGTGTGCCCGCACTGCGCGGGTGTCCTCTACGTGCGCTACGACCTGGACGCTCTGCGCGCCACGGCCCGCAGGCCCGGCTCCGCGGCGTACAACCGGCTCGACAGCCTTGAGCGCCAATTACAGGACAGCATGTGGCGCTACCGGGACGTGCTGCCGGAGGTCGAGCCGGTGACGCTCGGCGAGGGCTGGACGCCGCTGCTCGCGAGCCGCCGCCACCCGGGCTTGCACATCAAGGAGGAGGCGACCAAGCCGACCGGAACCTTCAAGGCGCGGGGCATGTCCATGGCGGTCTCGATGGCCAGGCAGTACGGGCTCACGAAGCTGGCCGTGCCGTCCGCCGGCAACGCCGCCGGGGCGCTCGCGGCCTACGCGGCTGCGGCGGGCATCGAAGCGCATATCTTCATGCCGCGCGACGTGCCCTTCGCCAACTACCTGGAGTGCGTCGCCTACGGCGCGCACACGACGCTGGTGGATGGGCTGATCTCCGACTGCGCCCGCATCGTGGCCGAGCGTAAGCAGGCCGAGGGCTGGTTCGACATGTCGACCGTGAAGGAGCCGTACCGGGTCGAAGGCAAAAAAACCATGGGTTACGAACTGGTGGAGCAGTGCGGGTGGACCTACCCGGACGCGGTGTTCTACCCGACCGGCGGCGGCGTGGGCTTTATCGGCATGTGGAAGGCGTTCGAAGAGATGGAACAGCTGGGCTGGGTGAGCGGGCGACGGCCTAAGATGATCGCGGTGCAGAGCTCCGGCTGCGCGCCGGTTTCGCGGGCGTTCCATGAGCACGAGCCCGCGTCCAGGATGTGGGAGGGCGCGGCCACCTTCGCGAGCGGCCTGCGGGTTCCCAAGCCGTATGGGGATTACATCGTGCTCGACATCGCGGCGAAGTCGGGCGGCATGGTGATGGACCTGCCGGACGACGTGATTCTCGCGTCGCTTCTGGATTACGCGAGGCACGAGGGGTTGCTGCTCTCGCCCGAGGGCGCGGCGGCGACGGCGGCCTACGACCGTCTGCTGGCTTCGGGGTTTCTCAAGTCTGAGGACAAGGTCGTCCTGTTCAACACGGGCGCGGGGCTGAAGTACACCGACCTGACCGCCGAGCAGATGGGGCTTTCCCGGCCAGCGAAGCTGCCCGAGCGCATGGCTGTCGGTGGAATCATCACCCCGCAATGAGCGAGTACTTCCTCGTAAGCGAGCGGCTCGGCTTCCGGCACTGGACCGCCGAGGACCTGCCGCTCGCGCTCGCCCTGTGGACCGATCCGGGCGTGACCGCGTTCCTGGACGGTCCGTGGACCCCGGCCCAGGCCGAAGCGCGGCTCGCGCTCGAGATCGACCGGCAGCGGACGCTGGGCGTGCAGTACTGGCCGGTCTTCGAGCTCGCGACCGGCCGCCACGCCGGGTGCGCGGGGTTGAAGCCGTACGGGAGCGAGCCCGGCGTGTGGGAGCTGGGCGTCCACCTCGCGCGGCCGTTTTGGAGCGGGCGCTACGGGGAGGAGGCGGCGCGGGCGGTCATGGAGTACGGTTTTCAGGTCGTGCAGGCCCGAGCACTGATGGCAGGGCACCATGCGCGGCATGAAGCCTCAAAGGCGTTGATGGACCGGCTCGGGTTCCGGTTCGACCATATTGAGGAGTGGGGGCCGACCAGGCGGCTCTGCCCGTTCTATCGGCTGGATGCTGTTATCGAACAATAGGCTTTTTACCTTCGAATTGCGTGATTTACCAATTCGCGAGTAAACGGCCTATCGATGAATCCTCTCCAGAACCCGGAGCGCGCGATCCGCCAATTGGATCAGAGCTTTTTCCGTGTACGCTTCGACCGGCTTACGAAGCGTGAGAAGGACTTCCTTTTGCGATGGCGGGTAGGCGGTTCCGCCCAGAGGTCGGGAGACATCGCGGACAGGCTCGTCATCAAGGCGACGTCCATAGGCCCGCTGCGCAGCGCGCTGATTCGCAAAGGGATGATTTACAGTCCCGCCCATGGCGACAACGCCTTTACCGTCCCGCTGTTCGGAGACTTTCTCAGTAGGCAGGCCGCCCCGAGCTGAGTACTCAGTACCCGTTCGCGATGAGATAGCCGACCGTTACCCCGAACGGTTTGTCCCCGCCCGCGTCGCGGGCGGCCAGCGCGGTCCACTCCGCGCGCTGCTCGGTCGCTGGGCCGGGCTGGAAGCCGTTCTGCACGGCGAGCTTCATCAGCACGTCGGCTTCCAAATTGACCGGCGCGCCGGGCGTGAGCGCGTGCAGGTTGGTCGCCTCGTACGTGTGCGGAATGACGGCGACGTGGAGCTCGCCCGCGCCTGTGGGGGTGTCGTCGTTGGCGTCCCGCTCCGGGAACCACCGAGCGACGGTGAGCGAGATGCCCTCGATCGTGACCGAGCCCTTCTCGACGACGAACCGGCCCACGGTGGGCGGCACCTCGATGCGTAGCAGCCAATCCGTTCGGGTGCCTTGCCCTACGGGGGAAAGCCCGAGCAGCGACCCCGTCGCATCCACGTGTCCCTGCACGATATGCCCGCCGAGCGGCGCGCCCGCGGGTGTGGGCAGCTCCAGGTTGACCAGCGAACCAGGCGCCAGCGCGGCCAGCGAGGTGCGGGCGACGGTTTCCGCGGCAAGCTCCGCGTGAAAGTGCCCGGAATCCGGCGCGAGCGCCGTCAGGCATACCCCGCTGACGGCGATGCTGTCGCCCACCTGGAGCTTTGCCGCGAGCCCGGGCGCGTGGATGGTCAGCCGCTGTGCTCCGTTCGCTTCCGCGAGCGCCTCGACGGTGCCTGTAGCCTGGATCAATCCTGTGAACATGGCTCAAGTCTACCGGGCGAAATCAACGATCCCGCCAGGGGTCGCGCAGGTAGGCGTCGAAGCGGAAGTCCGATCCGGAGTCCGCGGTCGAGGACCGGCGCAGCTCCAGGTGCATCGAGGTGCCGCCCGCGACGAGCGGAACGCCGGCCTCCCCCAGGAACATGGGCGCATAGAACAGGCACAGCTTGTCCACGAAGGGGCTGCCCCCATCGCCCGCGAGCAGGGCGCGGTTGAGCCGGGAGCCGCCTTCGCAGAGCAGATTCAGGATTTGGTACTGGCCGCCCAGCAACGCGAGGACCTCGCGCAGATCGAGCGCGCCCGAGCCCGCCATGTCGACCGTCCGGACCGTCCGAATTTGCGCGCCCGCCGCTTCCAGGGCCAGGCGGCGCTCGCGATGCGCCGCATCCCCCTCCTTCGTGAGCAGGAGAAGATCGTTCTGCGCGGTCTGCAGGAGGCGTCCGGCCGCCGGAAGCCGCAGCTCGGAGTCGAGCACGACCCGCAGCAGAGCCCGCCTGCGCGCCCCGCCGCTGCGGTCGGTGAGCAGCGGGTTGTCGGCGAGCACCGTGCCGATGCCCGTCAGCACGGCATCGGAGGCGTGGCGCAGACGCTGCACAGCGAGGAGCGAGCGCGCCCCGGTCAGGTACGCCACGCTGCCGGGCGTTTTTTCCGCAGGCGGCGGCGCGATGCGTCCGTCCAGCGAAAGGCCGGCCTTCAGGGTCACGAAGGGCAGCTTGTGCCGGATCCACCGGGCGAAGCCGTCGTTGAGCGCGCGCGCCTGCTCCGGCATCACGCCGACCGTGACTTCCACGCCGCCCTCGCGCAGGATAGCCAGGCCTTGCCCGTTGACCAGCGGATTGGGGTCGCCGGTCGCGACCACCACCCGCGCGACGCCCGCGCGCAGCAGCGCCTCCGCGCAGGGGGCGGTACGCCCGGTGTGGGCGCAGGGTTCCAGCGTCACGTAGGCCGTCGCGCCGCGCGCCCGCTCGCCGGCTTCGCGCAGGGCGACGACTTCAGCGTGGTCCTTCTTGTCGTAGTGGTGCGCGCCTCGGCCCACCGGCAGCCCGTGCCTGACCAGGACGCAGCCGACCCGGGGGTTGGGCGAGGCCATGCCGATCGAGGCTTCCGCGAGCTGCAGCGCATGGCGCATCCAGCGGGCGTCCTGCGCCTCATCGGGGTGCTCGGCGCTACCCGCGTGGGTGTGCCGTGAGTCCTCGATCGTGAGCGGCGGCTCCGCCATAGGCTTCCCCTCCCAGAAGGGAATCGACAAACGCTTCACCGTTGAAGGCGAGCAGGTCCTCGACCTTTTCGCCCACGCCTACGAACCGGACCGGCAGCCGCAGCTCGTGGGCGATCGCGAGCACGATGCCGCCTTTGGCGGTGCCGTCCAGCTTGGTGAGCACGATGCCCGTCACTCCCGCGGATTCGGTGAAGAGCCGGGCTTGCTGCAAGCCATTCTGCCCTGTCGTGGCGTCCAGCACCAGCAAAACTTCATGGGGCGCATCCCAGATGATGCGCTGCGCGGTCCGGCGCATCTTTTCGAGCTCCGCCATTAGACCGGTTTTCGTGTGGAGCCGCCCCGCGGTGTCCACCAGCAGCAGATCGGTCTTCCGCGCATTGGCCGCGCTCAACGCATCGAAGAGTGCCGCGGATGGATCGCCGCCCTGCCTGGTTTTGATCAGGTCAACACCGGCCCGGGTGCCCCAGACTTCCAGCTGCTCGATCGCCGCGGCGCGAAAGGTGTCCGCGGCGCACAGCAGAAGTGTTTTGCCCTGGCCCCGGTACCAGGCCGCCAGCTTGCCCGTGGTGGTGGTCTTGCCGGTCCCGTTCACGCCGACGAGGAAGATGACCTCCGGCGGCTTGATGACGCGCTTGGGCAGCGAGTCGTCCTTGCTGAGGATCGCGAGCAGCTCGGCCCGCAGCAGCCGCTTGAGCTCCGCGCCGTTCGCGATGCCCTCGCGCCGGGCCCGGTCGCGCAGGGCCTCGATCACCACTGTCGTCGTGCTCATGCCGAGGTCGGAGGAGAGCAGGACGGCTTCGAGCTCATCGAGCGCGGCCGCATCCACCTCACGGGTCAGCGCGACCACGCCCTCGATTTTGTCGTTCAGGCTCTCGCGGGTGCGCGCGACCGCGTCGCGCATCCGGTCCAGGACGGAGCGTTTTTCCGGTTGGTCCAGCGAGCCGAACAGGGTTTGGATCATGGGGTTAGTTTAGAACGCGCGGGTTTACACTCGGGGCAAAGCGGAGGCGCGCATGGCGACGACCACCTTTGTTCCAGTCGAGGAGTACCTGAAGACCAGCTACGAGCCGGACGCGGAGTATGTCGACGGCATCGTCGAGGAGCGGCCGATGGGGCAGTACGATCACGGATCCTGGCAACAGGCGCTGGTGCTCTGGTTCCGGGCACACGCACGGGAGTGGAACATCCGCGTGATGCAGGAGTACCGCAACCGGCTCACGCCGACTCAGTACCGCGTTCCCGACGTGACCGTCTGGGACCGCTCGCTGCCGGTCGAGCAGGTGCTGACCCACACGCCGATCGCGGTTTTCGAGGTGCTCTCACCCGAGGACCGCAAGCCGCGCCTCATGGTGAAGCTGGCCGCTTACCGGCAAAAGGGTATTCAGACCATCGTTGTCATCGATCCTGAAACGGACACGGTGTCTCGCTACCGGGACGATGCGCTGACCCCGGACGAAAGCCCGCAATGCCCGGGCAGCGCATGCCTGCTGGACTGGGCGGCTATCCGCGCGCTCCGCGACTGAGCCTCACTCATCCCGCCCCGGCCGGGCCATCAGGGCGCGCATCGCTTTCGCCGCCGAGACCCGCCCGTGAATCAGCGCATGGACCTGCTCCGCGATGGGCATATCCACCCCGTGGCGGCGGGCCAGCGCGAGCGCCGCGTCCGTGGTGCGGACCCCTTCGGCGACCTTGCCGCCCAGCCCGGCGAGGATCTCCGGCAGAGGCCGGCCGCGGCCCAGTTCCACGCCGACATAGCGGTTGCGGGAGAGCCCCCCGGTGCAGGTCAGGACCAGATCGCCGATGCCGGCAAGGCCCGCGAGCGTTTCGCGCCGCCCCCCGCAGGCTACCGCGAGCCGGGTCATCTCCGCGATGCCGCGGGTGACCAGCGCGGCGACGCTGTTGTGGCCCAACTCCAGCCCCGCGACCGCACCCGCCGCGATGGCCATGACGTTCTTGAGCGCGCCGCCCAGCTCGACGCCGGCGACGTCGGTGTTGCGGTAGAGCCGGAAAGTTTCGGTCGCGAGCATGGCCTGGGCGCGCTCGGCGTCTTTCGAGCGGGCGAAGGCGACCGTGGCGGCCGCGGGAGCGCCCGCGGCGACCTCCTGCGCGAAGGACGGCCCGCTCAGGGTGCCGATGGAACCAGGGAAGACCTCCGCGATCACCTCGGTCATTCTCAGCAGGGTGCCGTCCTCGATGCCCTTGCTCGCGCTGAGCACCAGGGCCTCGCGGGGAAGCAGGGAAGCGAGTGCCGAAACCGTCGCGCGCATGTGCTGCGAGGGGACGACCAGCACCACGGCTTCCGCACCCGCCACCGCTTCGGCGAGCGAGCCGGCGGCGCGCAAGGCGGCCGGCAGAGGAAAGCCGGGCAGGTAGCGGCGATTTTCGCGCTCCGCCGCGAGCGAGGCCGCATGGGCCGGGGTGTGCGCCCACAGAGCGATCGCATGCTCCGGACGCGTAGCCAGGTTGAGCGCGACGGCGGTTCCCCAGGCGCCCGCGCCGAGGACCGCGATGCGGCTCATACCGCCGCCTCGGGGCGCTTCGCGCCGAAGCGGTACTCGGTGCCCGCGAGCAGCCGGCGAATATTGGCGTGGTGCTTGACGATGACCAGCAAAGGGCCGGCAATCAGCGCCGCCATCGCGGCCCAGCCGCGCCCAGCGTGGGGCGGCAGGGCGAAAGCGAGCACGGGGATCACCGCCGCGCCCAGGATCGACGCGAGCGAAACGATGCGGAATGCGGCGACGGACAGGATAAAGACGGCGAGCGACAGAAGCGCGATGGGCGGGGCCAGCGCGAGAAAGACGCCGAACGCGGTCGCCACGCCCTTGCCCCCCTTGAAGCCGAGCCAGACCGGGTAGATGTGCCCCAGCAGCGCGCACATCGCGGCTAAAAGCGCGGCTTGCTGGCCGAAGAAGTGCGCCGCCAGAACCACCGCGGCCCAGCCCTTTGCGGCATCGAGCAAAAACGTGAGCGCGCCCAGCCCTTTCGCGCCCGAGCGGACCACGTTGGTAGCCCCGATGTTGCCCGAGCCGGTCGCGCGGATGTCCTGTTTGCGGAAAGTCCGCACCAGCAGGTAGCCCCAAGGGATAGACCCGAGCAGGTACGCCCCAAACGCGGCCGCGAGAAGCATGGGCGTCACTTCTGCCGCAGCAGGCGCTTGCGCACCAGATCGAGCGCCGCCTGCGAGGCGTGCTGGCGGATGCGGTCCCGGTCACCCTGGAAGCGCTTCTCCTCGACGTCGGTCTCGACCCCATCGGACACCGCGATGTACACCAGGCCGACCGGCTTGTCGTCCGTACCTCCTGACGGCCCGGCGATACCCGTGATGCCGACCCCGTACGTGCTGCCCGTCTCGCCCCGGATGCCGGTCGCGAGCGCCGAGGCGACGTCCCGGCTCACCGCCCCGTTCGCCGCGATGACCTGCGGGGGCACCCCGGCGAAGAGCGTCTTGAGCTCGTTCGAGTACACGACAGCCCCGCCCAGGAACGCCCGTGACGACCCGGCGACCCCGGTGAGCCGCTCGGCGACCATGCCGCCCGTGCAGCTTTCCGCCACCGCCAGGGTCGCGTTCGCGAGCTCCAGCTGATAGAGCACGATGCGTTCCAGCGTCTCGCCCTGTGTCGAGTACACCACCTCGCCGAGCTCGGCCTCGATCGCCTCGGCCAGCGCGTCCACGCGCTCCTGGGCCTGCTCCAGCGTCGGTTTCGTGCAGATCAGGTTGAGCTGGATGTCGCCCAGGTGCGCCAGAATGGTGGTCTCCACGTCCGGGTAGCGCTTGTAGATCGGGGCGATGCGCGCGTCGCAGGCCGACTCGCCGATCATCGCGGCCTTGAGCGTCCGGCTGGCGAAGAAGCGCTCGGGGATCGCGTCCCGGAGCCGCGGCAGCACCTCGGCCTCCCACATGGGTTTCAGCTCGCCCGGGGGTCCGGGCAGCAGGATCACGAGCTTGCGGTGCTCGCGGTAGACCGTGTCCAGCCACTGGCCGGGCGCGGTGCCGGCGGAATTCGTGAGCGGCTCCGCGCCCTCGAGCACGTCGCCCTGCTTGGTGTTGTTCTCCGTGATGGCGATGCGCCGGGCCGCGAAGCGCGCGTACAGCGACGCGACGATCTCCTGGTTGCGCTTGAGCCGGACTCCGAGGGCCTCGGACACCGACTCGCGCGTCAGGTCGTCCTCGGTCGGCCCCAGGCCGCCCATCACGAGGACGATGTCGGCCCGGCCCAGCGCGTTGTGGACCGCGCCCACCAGGTGCTCGCGCCGGTCGCCCACGATGGTCTTCGCGGAAACGCGCACGCCCAGCTGGTTGAGCTGGGCTGTCAGATACAGCGAATTGGTGTCTTGGCGGTAGGGCGTCAGCAGCTCCGAGCCGACCGCGATGATGTCACAGTTCATTCTTAGGACTGTAGAGCAATTGCGGTGCCGCTGTGTACTGGAGCGGTTCGGGGCACGGTGATTTCCTTGACCGCTTGCGCGGGGCGGTCGATACGGGCTGTTCCTCGACCGGTCCGGAGTCCGCGATCGTGCGGAAGCCGTCGATCGCGACGGGCGCGCCATCGGGGAACTCGGCGATCAGGCTCAGCTTGCCGCCGAGCGCTTCCACCGAGCGCCGGAGCGCGGCGATGTGGAGGTCGGTCTCCTGTTCACGGCGTGACACCTGCTCTTGGTCCACCCCGAGCTTCCTTGCCAACTTGGATCGGCTCACTTTCCGGGCCTCGCGCAGCCCGCGCATGGTCATCTCTTCGGCGATGAGCTGGGCGGCGCGTTGCTCGATCTTTTCGCGCCGCTCAATGGGTAAGGCGTCGTAGATTTCCTTGAGGGGGATCATGGCTTCTCCTTACATTTTGGAGGATGTTCAAAGCTCTTCAGGTGCTTGGCGTAGCGGGCGTCTGCTTTCTCGATCAGCTGCCTGTAAAACTGCTTGCCCCCGACACCCGATTTATCGCCGGCAACCAAAAGAATAGCTTTGCGAAACGGGTCGAAGGCGAAAGCAAATCGCCACACGCCATCGGCTGCATCGAAGCGAAGCTCCTTCATGTTGGCGTACTTCGATCCTTTCAGCGTGTCCACTCGCGGTCGGGCTGCCAGCGGTCCAAACTGCTCAATCCACTGCACCTGCACGAGGAACTCATCCACCACCTCCACAGGTAACAGCTTAAATTCAGGCGCAAACTCATCAGCGAAGCCAAATTCCCAACTAAGTATCCAGCGTGTCTCCCAGCGAAGTATGCTGTCAGGCGCAGGACTTTAAAACCGCCGCAGCCCCTCCACCCCCAGCGGCAGCGTGAACAGCGCCCCGCCGGTCGCCACCACCGCGTCCCCTCCGGGGATGAACGCGAGCCCGGCGATGCCCGAGCCGGCCGCGACCAGGTCCGCCGTGCCGTCCGAGGCGATCTGCACGATGCCGCGTCGCCCGTCGAGCGAGGCGGCGACATACACGTTTCCGGCGATGTCGAGCGCGATGCCCTGCGGACGGCCCAGGCCGCGATAATGCACCGCCGCCGTACCGTCCGCGCCTATGGCGTACACCGAGTCGTAGCTCGAAGTGGTGGGCCCGGCGACGAACAGGCGCTCGTCCTGCCCGAACGCCAGATGGTAAGCCGCGATCGACGGCTCGAGCGTCGCGTAGACGAAGATCTGGCGGTCCGGCGCGATCTTGAAGATGGTCCCGCTGCGGTCGCCGACATAGAGGTTGCCCGCCGCGTCGAAGGTGAGCCCGGTCGCGATGCCCATCCCCTCGGAGAACAGCGAGACCGCGCCCTCGGGGGAGACCCGGTGCACGGTGCCGTCGTTGCGCGAGGAAACGTACAGGTAGCCGTCCGGCCCGACAGCCAGGCCGGTGGCGTTGGTAATCCCGGTGACGAACGGCTTGCTCTCGCCCGAGGGGCTGATGCGGAACACGGAGACCGGAGTCTCCTGCCCGCGCGGGCCGGAGAGCGTCGCGTAGATGTTGCCGAACCCGTCGACCGCCGGGTTGGCGACCTGGTGGATGCCGGTCGCGAGCAGCTCCGCTACGTCGAACTGGACGCTGTTGCTCTCCTCGCCGTTGCGCAGCACCCGCAAGAGGCCCGGTTCGCCCTCGTCGGGAACCCGCAGCACGAGGCGGTCCTCGCGGCTGAGAAGCACGCCCGCTGCCAGCTTGCCCAGCATGGCGATGGGCAGGCGGCCCGCGACCGGCGCGAGGCCCGCGCCGTGGACCTGAATCTCGCCGCCCGGGAGGGCCGCGATGGGGTGGACGCTGGTGAGGCGGGGC
This sequence comes from uncultured Acidobacteriaceae bacterium, assembly GCA_964250195.1. GTDB lineage: Bacteria > Acidobacteriota > Terriglobia > Terriglobales > Acidobacteriaceae > EB88. The sequence continues at coordinate 898 of CAXUEU010000055.1, read as the reverse complement.
GTGCTGGAGGGAATGGTTGCGTCTGGCATGGCTCTCTCTACTCTAGCCGCTCGCGCGCCGGCGGCTTTACCACCAGTTGCTGGCGGGACTACCACCAGTTGCTGGTGGGACTACCACCAGTGGCTGACGACGGCCCCTGCGAGCAGCGCGTAAACCCCGGCCATGGCGTCGTCCATCACGATGCCCGTGCCGCCCTGGAGCCGCTCCAGTTGCCTGACCGGCGGAGGTTTCAGGATGTCGAAGAGGCGAAACAGCCCGAGCGCCAGGAGGGCGTGGCCCCAGGTCGCGCGCCCGTAGCCGCAGAAAGCGAGCAGCGCGATCCACTGGCCCGCGACCTCGTCGATGACGATGTGGCCGGGGTCGGTGTGTTCCGATTCGAGCTCGACCATCGAGGCCGCCGGGATGCCCGCGACGATCGCGATGAGCGCCGCGAGCAGGGTGACCGCGCGCAGGGCGGGCGGAGCCGGGGCAGCCGCCCACACGAACAGGAGCCACAAGAGCACCGCCGCCGCCGAGCCCCAGGTGCCGGGGCCGGGCTTGAGGAAGCCCGCGCCGAAGAAAGTGCCGACCGTCCAGGCCCAAGGTGTTCTTTCCGTCGTGCGGGGA
>CAXUEU010000055.1:0-282 GCA_964250195.1 uncultured Acidobacteriaceae bacterium | reverse complement strand
GCGTCAGCCATCGTCGCGGCTCTCCCCCTGCTGCCGGCCGCGCAGGCCTTCCAGTTCGTCGAGCAGGTCAGGGTCATGGACGGGCGAGGAGATCCGGTAGGCACCGCTGGCCCACTTGCCCAGGTCGATGACCCGGCAGCGGTCCGAGCAGAAAGGGAAATCGGGCTCGCCCGCCGTGACGAGCGTGGCGCAGGTGGGGCAGCGCAGGGGTTTGATCTTCTTTGTCGGCATGGTCAGAGCACCCGCGCGACGACATCGTACTCGTGCGCTACCGTCGTCGCG
>CAXUEU010000054.1:0-20416 GCA_964250195.1 uncultured Acidobacteriaceae bacterium | reverse complement strand
CTCCTGGACTATCTGAAGCTAAACGATACGGACCGCTACCGCGAAGTGATCGGCCGGCTCGGCATCCGCAAGTAGACGCCCGTTCTCTCGTGAACGCGACGAGCGGTAGGAGCCTGAGGCTCCCGCTCTCGCCACGCTCCCGCCCCACCCCTTCCCGCGCGGTCCTGAGCTCTCGAACAGCTCCCGCGCTACCCCCTGAACCGAGGTCCCCATGAAACAAGAAGTGATCGTCGAACTGGCCGGCGGCAAGCGGCTTACGTTTGAAACCGGCCGCATGGCCAAGCAGGCCCCCGGCGCGGCGCTGGTCTCGCAGGGCGACTCCGTCGTCCTGGCCACCGCCGTCGCCTCCCCCGAACCCAAGGAAAACGTCGATTTTTTCCCGCTCACGGTCGATTACCGCGAATACGCCTATGCCGGCGGACGCATTCCCGGCGGCTTCATCAAACGCGAAGGCCGCCCCTCCGAGAAGGAAATCCTGACCTCGCGCCAGATCGACCGGCCCATCCGGCCGCTGTTCCCGGAGACCTTCCGGAACGAGACCCAGGTGATCGCGCTGGTATTCTCGGCCGATAAGGAAAATGACCCGGACATCATCGGCATCAACGCGGCTTCGGCGGCGCTGGCGCTGTCGGACATCCCGTTCAACGGGCCGGTGGGCGCGGTGCGTGTCGGCTATGTGGCGGGCGCGTACGTCATCAATCCGACCTATGCCGAGCGCAAGGAGTCGACGCTCAACATCACGGTCGTCGGCACGGCGGATGGGATCGTGATGATCGAGTCCGGCGCGCAGGGCGCGACCGAAGACGTGGTCCTGGGCGCGATCGATTTCGCCCATGTCGAGATCAAGAAGATCGTCGCGAAGATCAACGAGCTGGTAAGCCTGGCGGGCAAACCGAAGCGGCAGGTTGCGACGCTTGAGCACGACACCACCTATTTCGACCAGCTCCAGGCGAAGGTCGGTGATCGGCTCAAGGACGCGCTCGACACGGCCAAGCACGCCAAGACCGAGAGCTATGCGCTGGTGAAGGCCATCAAGGACGAGCTCGCGACCGAGATCAAGCAGCTGCCAGACGCCGAGCAGGGCGCGGCGAAGAAGAAGCTCTCGCACTACTACGAGCTCTTGCGCGAGCAGATCTTCCGCCGGCAGGTCACCAAGGACCGCATCCGGCCCGACCGGCGCGCGTTCGACCAGATTCGGCCTATCTCGATCGAGACTTCGGTCCTGCCGCGCACCCACGGCTCCGCGCTATTCACGCGCGGCGAAACGCAGGCGCTGGTGACCTGCACCCTGGGCACGGGCGACGACGCGCAGCGCCTGGAGAGCTACGAGGGCGAGCACAAGAAAAAGTTCATGCTGCACTACAACTTCCCGCCGTTCTCGGTGGGCGAGACCGGCCGCATGACCGGCACGGGCCGCCGCGAAGTGGGCCACGGCGCGCTGGCGGAGCGGGCGATCGCCGCCGTGCTGCCGTCGGAAGCCGACTCGCCGTACGCGTACCGCATCGTTTCCGACATCCTCGAGTCGAACGGGTCCTCCTCCATGGCCTCGGTCTGCGGCGCGTCGCTCGCGCTGATGGACGCGGGCGTGAAGCTCAAGGGCGCGGTCGCGGGCATCGCCATGGGCCTGGTCAAGGAGGGCGACGACTATGCCATCCTGACCGACATCGCGGGCGCGGAAGACCACTACGGCGACATGGACTTCAAGGTCGCGGGTACCCGCGAGGGCATCACCGCGCTCCAGATGGACATCAAGATCGGCGGCATCACCTCGGGCATCATGCGCGAGGCGATGGAGCAAGCCCGGCGCGGGCGGCTTTTCCTGCTCGACATCATGGATGAGCACCTGGCCTCGGGTCGCACTGTCCAGTCCAGGCACGCGCCGCAGATCAAGACGCTCCAGATCCCGGTCGACAAGATCCGCGACCTGATCGGGCCGGGCGGCAAGGTGATCCGCGGCATCATCGAGCAGACCGGCGTCAAGATCGACGTCGAGGACACGGGGCGGGTGAACGTCGCCTCCTCTGACGCGGACGGCCTGGCCAAGGCGCTCGAGATCATCAACAACCTGACCGCAGTGCCGGAGATCGGCAAGACCTACCTCGGCAAAGTCGTTCGCCTCGCGGAGTTCGGCGCGTTCGTTGAGCTGTTTCCCGGGACCGACGGCCTGCTCCATGTCTCCGAGATCGCGGAGCACCGCGTCAAGGAGGTCAAGGACGAGCTGAAGGAAGGCGATCAGATCATGGTCAAGGTCCTCGGCATCGAAGGCAACCGGATCAAGCTCTCCCGCAAGGCCCTGCTCCGGGAGCAGCGCGAGAAGCTCGGCCTGCCGCTGCAAAGCGAGGGCTCGCACTCTGAGCGCGCGCAGGCTCCCATGCCGCCGCGTCCGGCCGCGCAGCCGACTTCCAACGGCAGCACGATCACCATCGAGGGCGGCGAGGAATTCGACGACTTCGACGGAACCGACGATGGGGAAGAGGGCGACGAGCCGAACTTCAACGTGGAAGGGGCGGCGGTAGGCGCGCCGGTCGGGGTCGCTCCCTCGGGCGCTGCGGGCAACCGCCGCCGGCGCGGGCGCGGGCGCCGTCCCGGACGCGGTCCCGGCGCGGGCAGCCCCGGCGGCAATCGCTGACCTGCCGGACTCGCAACAAAGGGGCCGCGCGAAAGCGCGGCCCCTTTTCGTTGATTTGGATGGAGGTGCGGTGACGCGAGACATCCTGATTCTGGTGGGCATCAGCCTTCTTTGGGGTGAGGCTTGGCTGCTCGGCCCGGGTCTCGCCGAGGCGGCGACTCCCTTCGCGGTCAGTGCTCTCAGCTTGCTCTTCGCAGGCGGCTGCGCGCTCGCTTTCTCCCTGTTTCGTCGAGGCGAGCCGGTTCCGTTCCGCGCCAATCTTCTGCTGAGCCTCACGCTGTTCGCCGCGCCGCAGACGCTGCTCATCCTCGCCGGACGGCACGGGACGGCAGGCTGGACGCCTCTGCTCTACTCGCTCATGCCGCTCGGCCTCGCCTTCGCGGAAGGTGCGTGGACCCCTGCGATGGCCGTAGCGCCCGGCGCGGTGCTCGTGCTGCTGAACGGCACGGTCCCGTTCGCGCCGGAGAAAGCACTCTGGGCGCTCCCCGCGCTGGCCGCCGTGGGGCTTCAGGCGTTCGCGCTGCTTCTTCTGCGGCGGCTCGGTCCGGGAAGGGCTCTGGCCCGCGCGCTCGGGACGCAGTCGATGATGGCTGGAGCAATGGTGGCCCTTGCGGGTGCCGTCCTCGACAGGCCCCAGCACGTGTCCTTCGCGCTTCTTTTACCGCTTCATGCGTTGCTGGCCATCGCCCTCCCGTATGGGGGACTGTTCCTTCTGCTGACCGGAGGCGCGCTCCGCCCGGCCCAGGTCGCCGCTACGCAGTGGTCTCAAACGCTGGCTGCGGCGGGCACGAGTCTGCTGCTGGCCCGCGCGCACCCATCCGGGGCTGTCTTCCTCGCGGCCGGTGCCTTGCTGGTCTGCAGCTTCCGTGTCCTGCGGGAGCGGTCCGCGCCTGAAGACGCTTATTTCTTGAAGAGTTGCTGAAAAACTTTCCACCCCGTGCCCGCCGTTTGCGTCCTATGGAGCAGATGAGCGCTTGCTTCTACATCGTGGTTGAGGGCGAGGACCCCGGCTATGACATCTTCGTGAACGGCCACGCGCTGGCCCGCTACGAAACCGAGCTCGAACAGCTCGCCGCCTCGCTCGGCGTTCCCCCGCTGCTCGACTACTTCTCCGCCGACCGCAACTCCATGGCCATGCTGCTGGAGCAGGGCGCGGGCGACCCGGCATGGACCCACTCCCTGCCCGACCCGCAGTGGTTCATGCCGCGCGAAGGCCTGGAAACCGTGGACGCCCTGCTCGCCCATGTCGAACGCGATCCATCCTGCTTCGGCCCCGGAACCCCCGCCCTGCTCCAGGAGCTGCGCGAGTACAAGCTGGTCCTGCACAAAACCGCCAGCCGCGGCCTGCGCTGGCACTTGGCGGTGAGCTGGGAGTGAGGCTCTCGACCTTTGCGGCGATGGGTCGGCGTGTTACTCGTGGTCGTTACTTCAGATTCCTTCTCTTAAAAAAGTAAGCGCGAGCACTAAACACCAACGGCATTTCTGCCGATAGAAGGTCTGGAGGTAATCCCAATGTCCCTTTCTGTCACGGCAGCCGCCGTTCACGCCCAACCCCAGCCCGAAATCCAGCCCAAGGCAGCCCCGCAACCCGTTGCCGCACCGGCGCACGCCGCTGCCTTGCCGCGCGACACCGTCAGCCTGAGCGCGAAAGCACCGGCGAGCGTGGATGTGGACCACGACGGAGACAGCAAGTAAGCGCTGCGGAGGATGCACGAGAGGCCAAACTCTCGTGCATCCTCCGCTTACAAGCTCTGCCCGCGCGGCCGGCGCCTCACCCAAAGACCTTGCCCATGCGGCGGATTTGCGCGCCCACCCCGCGCAGCTTCTCCTCGATATGCTCGTAGCCCCGGTCCATGTGGTACACACGGTCGAGGATCGACTCGCCGTCGGCTACCAGCGCCGCCAGGACGAGCGAGGCGGAGGCGCGCAGGTCCGAGCACATCACAGCCGCGGCGGAGAGCGGGGTCTTGCCGGTAATCGTCGCGGCACGGCCGTCGACCTTGATGTTCGCGCCCATGCGCGAGAGCTCGCCCACGTGCATGAACCGGTTTTCGAAGATGTTTTCAGTAACCAGCGAGGTGCCTTCAGACTGAGTAGCAAGCGCCATGTACTGGGCCTGCATGTCGGTCGGGAAGCCCGGGTACTCCTGGGTGGAAACGTCGGCGGCCTTGAGGTTGCCCTCGGAGCGGACGCGGATGGTGTCCTTGCCCGTGATCTCGATGCGCGCGCCGCAGTCCTCGAGCTTGCGGATGACCGCGCCCAGGTGGGCGGGATTGCAATTGGTGAGCTGGAGGTCGCCGCCGGTGATCGCGCCCGCGATGAGGAACGTGCCGGCCTCGATGCGGTCGGGATTGATGCGGTGGCGCACCCCGTTGAGCTTCTCCACTCCTTTTACCCGGATCGTGGGGGTACCCGCTCCCTCGATTTGCGCGCCCATGCCGCAGAGCATCGCGGCCAGGTCGACCACCTCAGGCTCGCAGGCGCAGTTCTCGAACAGCGTTTCACCTTCGGCCAGCACGGCGGCCATGAGCAGGTCCTCCGTGCCGGTAACGGTGATTTTGTCGAACAGGATTTCCGTTCCCCGCAAGCGTTCGGCGCGCGCCTCGATGTAGCCATGCTCATAGGAGATGGTCGCACCCATCTTTTCGAGACCCTTTATATGGAGGTCGATGGGCCGGCCGCCGATGGCGCAGCCGCCGGGCATGGCAACGCGGGCCAGGCCGGTGCGCGCGACCAGCGGCCCCAGCACCAGCGAAGACGCGCGCATCGTCTTGACGATCTCGTACTTCGCGACAGGGTCGGACAGCACGGCGCAGCTCACCGTGGTGCGGTGCTGCGCGCGGCCGTAGCCGAGCTCGACCTCCGCGCCCATGGACACGAGCAGCTTGCGCTCGGTTTCGATGTCCTGCACCTGCGGAATGTTCTCGAGCACCACCTCTTCCGCGGTCAGGATGGCGGCGGCCATGCAGGGCAGCGCCGAGTTTTTCGCGCCGCTGATGCGCACCGAGCCGAGCAGCGGGTTGCCGCCGCGGATGACGAACTTGTCCATTCTCTTGGGGACTCCTCCGTTTCAGTCTAATCGCGGCTCGCGGGCAAGAACGGGGCGGCAAAAAGCGGGAACAACGGAGTACACTGGGGCGCGATGACGCGCTTTCTTCTGTTTACCTGCTTGCTGGTTTCACCTCTGACGGCTTTTGCCCAAGGCCCGTCCGCGAAGAGCGTGAATTCAGCGCGCCAGACTTCCGACTTCATAACCGTCGATACTCCCGCCGGTACCTTAGGCGGCAAGCGCGTGGACACCATGGGTGGTTCTGCTTTTGCGCTCCTCGGCATTCCCTATGCTGCGCCGCCGGTCGGCCCGCTGCGCTGGAAACCACCCGCTCCTGCGCTGAGGTGGACCGGCACGCGCGACGCCACAGCCTTTGGTCCGCGCTGCATGCAGCCGCGGTTGTTCGACGACATGTTCTTCCGCGACCCGGGTACGAGCGAGGACTGCCTTTCGCTGAACGTGTGGGAGCCCGCGAGTGCCGAGATTCCCAAGAAGCTGCCCGTGATGGTCTGGATTTACGGCGGAGGCTTCGTGACCGGGTCCACCTCCGAGCCGCGGCAGGATGGGGCGCACCTGGCGACCAAGGGCGTCGTCGTCGTCTCATTCAATTACCGCGAGGGCATCTTCGGCTTCTTCACGCATCCTGAGCTGATTGCCGAGTCGCCCGCGCATGCGGCCGGGAACTACGGCCTGCTCGATGCGGTCGCGGCGCTGCAGTGGGTCAAGACGAATATTGCCGCGTTCGGCGGCGACCCGGCGAACGTGACCATCTTTGGGGAGAGTGCGGGGTCGATCGCGGTGAGCGGGCTGATGGCCTCGCCCCTCGCGCATGGGTTGTTCGCGCACGCGATCGGGGAGAGCGGCGGCGCGTTTAGCGGCCCGTCGGGGTCGCGCACGCAAACGGCAGCCGCGCAGGCGGAGAAGGACGCGGATTTTGCCCGCACCCAGCTGCATGCGGACTCGCTGGCGGCTTTGCGGGCCCTGCCTGCCGGCCAACTGCTCGCGGCGGAGCGGGACGGCCGCGCGTTCCGGCCGGTGGTGGATGGGCTCTTCCTGCCGCAAACCCCGGCGGCGATCTTCGCGGCGGGCAAGCAGAACGACGTCCCGGTGATCGCGGGCTGGAACCATGACGAGGGCGGCAACGGGAAGGCTACCGACATCACGCCGACCGGGGGATCGAGCGCGGGCGGGACGGCTGCCGCGCCGGGCGACCTGGAACGTCTGAAAGCGAGGGCGGAGAAGGACTTTCCCGGCCATGCGAGCGAGTTTTTAGAGGCTTTCCCAGCGAGCACCGACGCCGAAGCCCTGACCCGCCTCCAGCAGTACGCGACGGACCGCTTTATCGCCTACAGCACCTGGGCTTGGCTCGAAGCGCAGACTGCCTCCGGGCAGGCCCCGGCGTACCGCTACCGGTTCGACTCCGTCCCCCCGCATGACCCCGCGCGCCCCGGCCGCTACGGCGTGTTCCACTCGGACGACATCGAGTACGTCTTCGGCAACCTCGACTCGCGCAAGGGGATCGCCTGGCGGCCGGAAGACTACGCGATGAGCGAGCAGATGATGACGTACTGGACCAACTTCGCCCGCTCCGGCGACCCGAACGGGAAAGGTGAGCCGCAGTGGCCCGCGTATGCGCCTGCTTCCGGCTCGAAGGTGATGTATCTCAATCAACCCAAGTCAAGCGCGGAGAAGGATGATTTGCGGGATCAGTTTCTGTTTTTGCAGTCAGCCTGGAGTAAGTAGCGGGTGCTGACTTTCCGTTATGCGACACCGGAAGACGCGGAACTTATAACCAAGCACCGCCATGCCATGTTCGGCGACGATGCGTTTGCGTCGGAAGAAGCGCTTGCAATGTCGGACGCGCGGGACGGATGAGATGATGTTGAAGCTACCACTCACCGCCAACTTACCCCCGGCCGTGCCGCGGCCCACATCTCCGCCCCAATCTGATTGAACAACCCGTCCCCGTCCTCCCCAACCTTATATAGGTCAGAGTGAGTCCGCCCCGGCAGATAAGTAAACCGCGCTCCCGCTCCTAACTTCGCCAGCCGCGCCTCGAACAGATGCGCCGCCCCGTCGAGATAGAACGTATCCGCCGTCCCGACAAACAGGTGGATGCGCCCCTGCAGCAGAGGGCCGTTTCGCGCCCAATGCGCCTCGGTCAGGTGGGCCAGGTCGTAATGGTCGTGCCAGTAAGTGACTACGGAAGGGTTGACCGCCCCGGTCATGCGATCGAACATCGCCTCCGGCATCCCGTCATCACCTTTCGGTGAAAACACCCACTCGAAGGAAGCATCCTGCCCGCCGTAGCTGCCCAGCACCTGTTCGACGCGGGAAACCTGTTCATAGGTCGCGATGACCTTGCCCTTGTCACGCACCAGCGGGATCGCGGCACCATCCGGCTTGCGATAAACGTTCGCGTGCGGCGCGTACAGATCGGCCCCGGTAAAGTCGTGGAAGTCCGCGGGGTCGGGCGAAGTCGACCATGTACCGCCGAACACTTGGGGATAATTAACCTCAAGCTGCAACGAAGCCCACCCCCCGCTCGAGTGGCCGGTCACGAACCGGTTCTCCGCGCGGCCCCCGGCGTGGTATTTGTCCTCGAGTGCCGGCAGGAACTCCCGCGTCAACGCCTCGCCCCACGGTCCGTTGTTCACTGAATCGGCAAACTCGTGCGTCCCCTGCGGGCAGCTCTCGTCGAGCATGACCCACACCATCGGCGGCATTTTGTGCGCGTCCATGCGCTTGCGCAGGTCCAGCCCCTCCCCGAGCGCGTACTGCAAATCGCCGCCGAACCCGTGCGTCCAATACGCGACCGGGTACGGCTGTGGGGCTTTCGCGTCATAGCCGGGCGGCAGGATCACCCACGCACGCACTGAAACAGGCCGCCCCCAGAATCGGGTCAGCGCCGGGCTCTCCATTGAGAACGCCTCAGCCACGCCGGGCTTGCCGGTGAGCTTTGCCGCGGCAGCCCGGCTCGGGTCGGCCGAGGGATGGTGATCGAGCGTAAGCGTGCCGCCGACCGGCACGACCGCGCTTTCCCAGTCCTCCGGGCCGCGCCCGCCGTAGTTGTAGGAGTGATCCACATCGAGCACGGCCTGTATCTCCCAGCTCCCGGATGGAGCTTCCCGGAAGGGATGGGGGTAGGCAAGCGTGTCCGCGTCGAATTCGACCGAGGTGCCGGGCCGGAGATCGTGGACCTCCTGGGCGGCAGTCCAGACGCCGTTAGGACGAAACTCGTCGGCGTTGACGGACTTGTCCCCGTGCCCCTGCTTCATAAACAGGAGTAGCCGCCCGCTCACCGGGCCGGGCAGCGAAGCGGAGGCGGTGACCCGGAAGAGCCCCGGTGCGGTCTGTGCGTGGGCGGGCTGGAGAGCGGCCAGAAGAACCGTGAACGCGAACGGAGCTTTCATCCTTGTGAGCGTAGCACCGGAGAAAACCCCCGGTACGCCCAGAGCAGCACCAGCCCGGCGCGCCAGGTCCAGGCCGCGGTGCGCGCCCAGTTGGTCGCGACCAGCCTGCCGATGACCGCGGTGGAGTAGCCGGCGTGCAACTGGTTGTGCAGCGGGACCTGTATGAGACCGGTCGAGGCCCAGATGAGCCCGGCCAGCGCGGCACCCAGCCAGGCCGACTCCGGGCTGATCCACGCCGGCCGCAGCGATGGGTGCAGGAACGCCAGGGCGGAAGCAAGTTCGAGCAGCATGAGCGGCGCGACTACCCAGGTGGTCCGGTTCGCATGCGCGGCTTCATAAGCGGGGAAGTGCTCCGGCTCCACCATGGCGAACAGCGGATAGTGCACCACCTGCACGAACCAGATCAGACCGGTCATGGCGAGGGTGCTCGCGAGCTGGACGAGGAAAAGACGCATGGGGGAGGCGCGGGGGAAAGGTGGTGGGGAAAGGGTCGAGGATCGAGGTGAAGGTTATTGTTTTTGGCAAGTGGCAAGTGGCAAGTGGCAAGTGGCGAGTGGCAGAGGACGCTTCGGGAGGGAAGGGTCGGAAGCGGGATGCCGAGCTCAGATTGCTTCACCCTCCACCCTCCACCCCTGCCTTCACAGATCCAGCGTCGAGTCCTCGATCGCGCGGCGCACGTTGCCGTCGGCCCGGCCCAGCCGCCGCACGGCTTCCTGCTTGTCGACCCCGGCCTTGAGCATCACGAGCGCGATCGGCACGCTCCGCCCCGCGCTCTTGATGACGGAAACCGCTTCGTCGCGAGAGACCGCGCAGGCCCGCTTCAGAATCGAGATGCCGCGCTCCACCAGCTTCGAGTTCTGCATGTGGACGTGGACCATCAGGTTCTCGTACACATAGCCGAGCCGGGTCATCGCGCCGGTCGTGATCATGTTGGTGATCATCTTTTGGGCGGTTGCCGCCTTCATGCGGGTCGAGCCGGAGACCACCTCCGGACCGACATCCGCGACAATGACGATGTCGGCCGCGTTTGCGATCGGGGTGCCGTAGTTGCAGGTGATGCAAGCCGTACGCGCGCCCTGGGTGCGGGCGTATGCCACGGCGGCGACCACGTACGGGGTGCGCCCGCTGGCCGACAGGCCGATCACCACGTCCTTGCGCGAGGGCCTGCGGCGGGCCACGTCGCGCTGGCCCAGCTCCTCTGAGTCTTCGTTGACCTCGACCGGAGAGGCGAGCGCCTTGGGGCCGCCGGCCATGATGTATTGAATGGAGTGGGGATCGTTCGAGAAGTACGGCGGGCACTCGCAGGAGTCGAGCGCGGCAATACGCCCGGAGGAACCGGCACCGATGTAAATCAGACGGCCGCCCTCGCGCAGGCTGCGCGCCACCGCGTCGATCACTTGCGCGATCTCCGGCAACGCCTTTCTGACCGCGGAAGCCACTTTCGCGTCTTCCTGATTGATGATCTTTGCTATCTCCAGCGCGGATTTCGTGTCAAACCCTTGAGACGCATCGTTCGAACTTTCCGTCGTCAGATGATGGAAGGAGCGCTCGTCGCTTCCTTCGTGTGCCTCGAGGTGGGGTGGGGTGATCGTGGCCATGGATTTCTCTTCGCCTTCCTGCCCAGGAATTGTATGCCTTTGGAGCAACGATTGACTGCTGTTACGGCTGCTCTTCTCCTTTCCGAATTTCATATTGGAACAGTTTTACGGCCTCATCGTGAAATCGCGGCCGAAGCTGCCGGATGGCCTCGTTGTGTCGTGTAGGAAACGTTCGGTTCGTAAGTAGTACGATGCTTATGTCCCCTTGCGGGTCCACCCATAAGGACGTGCCCGTATACCCCAGATGACCGAAAGACTTACCGCTCATGCGCGAGCCGGCGGAGGAGAGCTCGCCGCTCGGTGTGTCCCACCCGAGCGCGCGGGAGGAGCCCGCCGGCAGCCCTGCCCGCCGGGTAAACAGTTCCACCGTGCCTCGCGACACCAGCGGCGAGCCGCGCCCGTGAAGCGGGGCCAGCATGGCTTCGGCGCAGCGCAGCAGGTCCGCCACCGGCGCGAACAGCCCCGCGTGCCCGCAGACGCCGCCCATCGCCCGGCAGTTCTCGTCGTGGACCACCCCTTGCGCCGCGCTCTCCTCCGTCGGGGGAACGCTGCCGCGCTCAGCCGCCGGCGGCCTGAACCGGGTGGCGGTCATCCCCAGCGGCCCGAAGATCTCGCGTTCGCAGAACCGGTCCAGCGGCTGCCCCGCGAGCGCCTCCAGCGCCGCCCCGAGCAGGATGAAGCCGGGGTCCGAGTAGCGTGTCTCCGCGCCGGGCGTGTAAGCCAAAGGGAGCGCGAGCGCGGCCCGCAAAACCTCCTCCCGCCCCCGGCAACGCTCGAAAAACGGCGCGTACGCGGGCAGGCCCGAGGCATGGGCCAGCAGCAAACGGACCGTGACCGCCTCGCCCCCCGCAAAGCCCGGCAGCAGACGCTTCAAGGGCCAGTCCAGGTTCAGCAGCCCCCGCTCGAACAGCAGCATCGCCATGCACGCGGTCGCCGCGACCTTGGTGACGCTGGCCAGGTCGTAGGCCGTCGACGGGGTCACGGGCGGGCTCAACGGGTCATGAGTAAACCGGCCCACGCTCCCGAGCGCGAGCACCGCGCCCCCCTGCGCAATGCCGAACGCCGCGCCGGGAAAGACGCCGCCGGCGGCCGCGTGGCGCAGCAGAGTCGAGACGGGTTCGGGCGAACCATGCACGGTGTCTGGATGCGGGAATGCCGGGTCGCGATTCCCGGCGCAAAACCCTTGCCGGGGCGGCCGGAACGGGCGAGAATAAGGCGCGACATCGGCCCCGGAAGCGGGTCTATGCCGGGGAACGAGGGGCTGCCATGAAGCGTCGACTTTTCACTTTGATCGCGGGACTCGTGTGCACGGCGGCGGCCGGCCCGGCCCAGGGCGCGCCCGCGGCGCTCACCGTGCCCGCGGGCACCAAGGTGCTGCTCGCCTTACGTTCCGGCGTCAACACGCGATCCGCCCAGCCGGGCGACGGCGTGTATCTCGCTTCGACCTTCCCGGTCACGGTCGGCAATCGGGTCGCGATCCCGGCCGGGGTGTACGTGCAGGGCGTCATCGACCGCGTCGAGCGTGCCGGGCGTATCAAGGGGCGGGCGCAGGTGAGCATGCACTTCACGACGATGATCTTCGGCAATGGGACCGTGATTGAAATACCCGGCACGTTGAACGACCTGCCCGGCGCGACCGACGCCAAGGTGAAAAAGGGCGGAGAAGGGCAGATCGAGCAGGGCGGGTCCAAGGGCAAGGACGCGGGCACGATCGCGCGCGGGGCCGAGGCCGGCGCGGGCGTGGGTGCCATCGGCGGCGCGATCGGGGGCTCGCCGTTGGCCGGGGCCGGGCTGGGCGCGGCCGCCGGGGGCGTCACGGGCCTGGTCTATACACTGCTGACCCGCGGCAACGACGTGAACCTGCCGGCCGGCGAGACGGTCGAGATGACGCTCGAGCGCCCGCTGACCCTGTCCGCCGCGAACCTCTCCGATTCCGGCAACGCGGACTCAGATCCCTCCGCGCAGAAGCCGCTCGCCAAGCCGGGCCGGCAGCCCTCGCAGGACCGCCTGCTTTGCCCGCCCGGGACGCTCGGCTGCCAGTGAGCTGGGCTGCGCATCTGCGGGACTGGGCGCGCGATCTCCTCGTTTCGGTCGGCGCATCGGCGCTCATCATCACCTGCGTGTACCAACCGGTACGGGTCGAGGGCACCAGCATGGCCCCGCGCCTGCACGACCAGGACCGTTTGTTCATCAACAAGTTCGTCTACCGGTTCGAGCGCATCGAGCGCGGGGACGTGGTCGTCTTCCACTACCCCGGCGACCCGGCGAAGAGCTACATCAAGCGCGTGATCGCGCTGCCGGGCGACTCGCTGCGGGTCGCCGACGGGGTCGTTTTCGTGAATGGGCATGCGCTCGTCGAACCCTATGTGCCCTCACTTTATGAGGACGGCCGGTCTGTCCCGGAGCGGCGCATTCCCGAGGGAACTTTTTGGGTCATGGGCGACCACCGCTCCATCTCTTCCGATTCGCGTGATTTCGGGCCCGTAGCGCGCGGCTTTATCTACGGCAAGGCCGCGTTCGTGTACTGGCCGGCGGACGGGGCGGGAATTGTGCGCTGATTCAGGGCAATTTTCGCGTGACGCAGGTTGGTCGGGAGCGGTACTATCTCATTAGTCGGGTGGGGGTTGATGCCCCATCCGAGCAATGGGCACTACCGATTGAGCAGTACCCTGAGGACGACCGCAACCGCAGCTACGAATCGCCGGTCAATCACGATCCGTACCGCTACATCGAGCCAGTCTTTCGGCTCGCGCTTCATCCGCATCACCTCCCAGCACCGAACAACCCGAAGGTCGCGCTTAACGGCCTTCGGGATCTGTTCGATCCTTGCGCCGCCTCAACAGCTGGGAGTGGAACTGCTCGCACAGTCTAGCAACGGCGTCCTCGTCTGGAACACGCTACCGCAGATTTCTCGCACGTCGGTAATGTCTTACGCGCCGATCTGCACCAGCTGCCGGGCCTGCTCGCGCGTGCCCAGGATCGACACTCGCGGCACTTCCCCGCGCGCCATCGCGACCTCGTCGCAGCGGTAAATGCGCGGACAGCTCTGGCAATCCTTGTAAATTTTATCGGGCAGGGCTTCGCGTTGCTGCACCTCGCGAAAGTTGTAGCGGAAAAAGAACTCCGGGATGCGGGTGAACAGGCACACGCAGCCGATGCCGTGCTGCTCGCTTTCCTCGATCAGCGCGGCGAGCAGCCGGCCGCCCACGCCCTGGCCTTTCGCCTCGGGCCGGACCACGATCGAGCGGACCTCCGCCAGATGGGGGCCGTACAGGTGCAGCGCGCCGCAGCCCAGGAACGCGCCCGCGTCGGATTCGGCGACGGTGAAATCGCGGACATTCTCGCAAATTTCCGAAAACACCCGGCGCAGCAGGGTGCCGTCCTGCGAGAGCGAGTTGACCAACTCGTAGATGTTGGTCGCGTCCTGGAGTTTGGCCTTACGTATCCGCATGGGCCCTGCTTTCCTCCAGGGACACCGTCCCATACCTGGCGGTCAAGACGCCCACGCGCGCCTCGGTTTCGGCGAGCGCCGCGCGAACACGGGCGCGGGCGGTCCCGCCGACCACGTCATGGCAGTCCAGCGTCGCTTCAAGCGTGACCGCGGCGTAGAAATCTTCTTCAAACAGCGGTTCGATCTCCTTGAGCTCAGACAGGGTTAGATCCCCCAGTTCGCGCCCGGATGCAAGACCGAGCCGCACCGCCGCGCCGACCCGCTCATGGGCCGTGCGGAAGGGCAGGCCCTTGCCGGTGAGGTAGGTAGCGGCGGCCATCGCATTCAGATAGCCGTGTTCGCAGGCCGCGCGCATGCGGTCGGTGCGAAAGCGGAGCGCGCGCGTGAACCGGGCCAGCAGGTAAAGCGTGGGCTGCGCCGCGGCGGTGGCGGCGAAGACCGGCTCCTGGGTCTCCTGCATATCCTTGTTGTAGGCCAGAGGCAGGCCCTTGAGGGTGAGCAGGACGGTTTGGGCCGCGCCCGAGATGCGCCCTACCTTGGCCCGGACCAGCTCCGTCAAGTCGGGATTTTTCTTCTGCGGCATGGCGCTGGAGCCGGTCGAGAATGCTTCCGGCAGGTCGACGAAGCCGAACTCGGCGGTTGAAAACAGAGTAATTTCCTCAGCAAAACGGCTCATGTGGACGCCTAAAATCGTCAGCACTTGCAGATACTCAAGGACAAAATCGCGGTCGCTGGTGGCGTCCATGCTGTTGGCGGTGGGAGCGCGAAAGCCGAGCTCGTTCGCAGCGATGGAGCGATCGAGCGCAAGTGTAGCTCCGGCGACCGCGCCTGAGCCGAGCGGGCACTCGTTCATGCGGGCCATGCAGTCTTCGAGCCGCGAAACATCGCGCAGGAGCATTTCGACGTAGGCCAGCAGCCAGTGCGCGACCAGAACCGGCTCGGCGCGCTGGAGGTGGGTGTAGGCGGGCATTACTGCTTCGCCCGCGGCCTTGGCTTGCTCGATAAGCTGCTGCGCCCAGGCGAGTAGGTGAATCAGCAACGGCGTTGTGCGAAACCGTATGTACAACCGCAGGTCGGTGGCGACTTGCTCGTTGCGCGAGCGGCCTGTATGCAGCTTCAGCCCGAGGTCGCCGACACGCTTGACCAGCTCCATCTCCACGAAGTGGTGGATGTCCTCGGCACTGTCACTGACAAGTTGTTTGCCGAACAATTCTGCAAGCAGTCCCTGCAAAGCTCCAGCGATGCGCTCCTGCTCTTCAGACGTGAGGACACCCGCGGCGAGCAGAGCCATCGAGTGTGCCCTGCTTGCATACACCTCCTGCGCCAGCAGCCTGTAGTCAAACGAAAACGACCGCTGCCAATAATCAAACACATCATCCAGCGGCTCCCGGAACCGCCCCGACCACATCTTCACTTCACGACCACCTGTTCGGTCCGCAGCTCGCGCAGCTTGGCCTGCGTCCGCGCGGGCAGCCCGAGAATGCGGATAAATCCGGCCGCGTCCTTCTGGTCGTAGGAGTCGCCCATGGTGAACGAGCTCAGCTCGTCCGAATAGAGTGAGTACGGGCTGACCCGGCCCGCAATGGCGATATTGCCCTTGTAGAGCGACAGCGTCACCGAGCCGGTGACATGCTCCTGCGTTTTTGCGACGAACGCGTCGAAGGCCTCGCGCAGCGGGGTGAACCACAGCCCGTTGTAGACCAGGTCCGCGTAGCGCAGGCCGATGTGCTGCTTGTAGTGCTTCACCTCGCGCTCCAGGCACAACGCTTCCAACTCGCCGTGCGCCGTTACGATGAGCGTGCCGCCCGGCGTCTCGTACGCGCCCCGGCTCTTGATGCCGACGAAGCGGTTCTCGACCAGGTCGATGCGGCCGATGGCGTTGCGCGCGCCGATCTCGTTCAGCAGCTCGACTAGCTGGATAGGCGGCAGTGTTTGCCCGTTTAGAGAAACAGCCACGCCCCGCTCGAAGCCGAGCGTGACCGCCTCGTCCTTGTCCGGCGCGTCCTTCGGGCTGCGGGTCATCTGCCAGGTCGTGTCGAGCGGCGCGTTGTTCGCGTCCTCGAGCTCGCCGCCCTCGTGCGAGACGTGCCACAAGTTGCGGTCGCGCGAGTGGATCTTGACGCGGCTCGCGCTCACCTGCACCCCGTGCGCCTCGGCGTAATCCAGGCAGTCCTCGCGCGAGCGCAGCGCCCACTCGCGCCAGGGGGCGATGACGCGCAGCTCGGGCGCGAGCGCCTGGTAGGCATGCTCGAACCGGACCTGATCGTTGCCCTTGCCGGTGCAGCCATGAGCGACGGCCCTGGCGCCCTCGTCGAGCGCGGTCTGGACCTGCGCCTTCGCGATGACCGGCCGCGCCATCGAGGTCCCGAGCAGGTATTTGCCCTCGTACAGCGCCCCGGCCTGCACGGTCGGCGTGATGTACTCGCGAATAAACTCCTCGCGCAGGTCGTGGACGACGACCTTCTTCGCACCGGTCGCGTAGGCCTTGGCGACGACCGCGTCGATGTCTTCGCCCTGGCCCACATCGGCCACCATCGCGATCACGTCCATGCCATAGTTCTCGTTAAGCCACGGGATGATGATCGAGGTGTCGAGTCCGCCTGAGTATGCCAGTACCACTTTCTCTTTTGCCATTGTTTTTGCCTTTCAGAAAACACGCCACGAAGTGGCCGCCAGCCGCGCAGGCGGTTTAAGGTTTTGCTTTTACGCGGGCAGCTCCGCCCCGAGCAGCAGCAGCAAGATCGCCTTCTGCACGTGCATCCGATTCTCCGCCTGCTCAAACACCACCGAGTTCGGCCCGTCAAAGACCGCGTCGGTCACCTCCGCGTTGCGGTGCGCCGGCAGGCAGTGCATGAACGCCGCCGTCGGCCGCGCATGCGCCATCAGCGCCTCATTGACCTGGTAGGGCTTGAAGATGGGCGCGCGCTTGGTCGCCTCGTGCTCGAAGCCCATGGAGGTGACGACGTCGGTGTAGACCGCGTCCGCGCCCTCGACCGCCGCGACCGGATCCTGGACCAGCGTGATCTCCGAACCGGTTTGGTTGGCGATGGCGCGGGCCTGCGCGACCACGTCGGCCTTAGGCGCGTAGTTTTTCGGCGTCCCAACGGCGCAGTGCGCGCCGAGCTGCGCGGCGGCCAGCATGAGCGAGTGGCAGACGTTGTTGCCGTCGCCGACGTACGCGAAACGTACGCCCCGGGCAGACCCGCCGTGGCGTTCTTCCACCGTCATGAAGTCGGCCAGCGCCTGGCAGGGGTGCTCGTGGTCGCTCAGCGCGTTGATCACCGGGCAGGCCGCGTACTGGGCCATTTCGGTGATGGTTTCGTGCGCGTAGGTGCGCAGGATGATCGCCTGCACCCAGCGATCCACGTTGCGCGCCATGTCCGCCAGCGACTCGCGCTCCCCGAGCGGCGACTGGGTCTGGTCGACGAACATCGCCGCTCCGCCGGTGGTGTTCATGGCCACCTCGAAAGTCAGCCGCGTCCGCAGCGAGGCTTTCTCGAAAAACATCACGGCCTGCTGCGCGTCGAGCGCGTGGCGGTAGTCGCGGGGCGCGCGCTTGACCCGGTGGGCCAGCGCGAGAATCGCCGCCGCTTCGTCCGTGGTCAGGTCGGCGACCGAGCACAGATCGCGGCCGCAGAGTGATTCGCGCGCGGCCTCGAAACCGGCCTTCGTGAGCGGTGCGAGGGTGAGAACGTCAGTCGCCAATGCGGCCTCCTCCGGCTGCAACCGGGGTCAGTTCCGGCTCCCGCAGCCCTTCCAGTGTTTGGTCGAGCGCCGCGATCGCCGCGTCCACGTGCGCGCGCTCCAAGATGTACGGCGGCAGGAAGCGCAACACAGTCTCGCTGGTGCGGTTGAGCAGGATATGGTGCCTGTGCATCATCGTGTCGAGCGCGGTCTTCGCCAGCCCCGCGTCGTCGAGCTCGATGGCCAGCATGAGGCCCCGTCCGCGCACGTCGGTGACGATCTCGTGCTTGCGCTGTAAATCCAGCAAATGCGAGTGAAAGTACCCGCCTACATCGGCTACGTGCTCCAATAAACCGCTTCGTTCGATCTCGTCGAAGACCGCGCAGGCCACCCGGCAGGCCAGCGGGCCGCCGCCGAAGGTGGTGCCGTGGAGGCCCGGATGCATCGTTGCGGCGACGGCCTCACTGCACAGGACAGCCCCGATCGGCAGGCCGCCGCCGAGCGGTTTGGCGACCGTGATGATGTCCGGTTCGGCCGCGTAGTGCTGGTAGGCGAACCACTTGCCCGTCCGCCCGAAGCCTGCCTGGATCTCATCGATGACAAACAGTGCCCCGGTCTCGCGCGTCAGCGCGCGCGCGCGGTCCATGAAGGCTTGCGAAACGGGCCGGATGCCGCCCTCGCCCTGGATCGGTTCGATCAGGATCGCGCAAAACTCGCTCGACCACGCCGCTTCGAGCGCGGCCACATCGCCAAATGGGATGAACTCCACTCCCGGCATCACCGGCTCGAATGGCTCGCGGTATTTCTCCTTGTGCGTGGTCGCGACCGAACCCATGGTCCGCCCGTGAAACGCGCCTTCAAGCGCCAGGAACTTCGTTCCGAGGCCGCCGCGTGTGTGCGCGTAGAGCCGGGCGAACTTGAGCGCGGCTTCCCAGGCTTCGGTGCCGGAGTTGCAGAAGAACGCGCGCTCGAGCCCGCTCGCGCGCGTGAGCCGTTCGGCCAGTGCGGCCTGTCCCTCGCCGAAGAACAGGTTGGAGGTGTGCAGGGGATGCCGCGCGCCTTCCAGCAGCGCCTGCTCGATCGCCGGGTGGCCATAGCCGAGCGCGTTGACGCCGATCCCGCTCAAGAGATCGAGGTAGCGAACCCCGCCCTCCGTCTCCAGATACACGCCCGTGCCGCCGGTCACCAGCAGCGGATACCGCTCATAGGTCGGCAGCAAAAGGTGCTTTTCCGCTGCCTGCAACTCTTCCAATTTCATCATCCCCCCTTGGAACCGCCTCCACCCGAAAGGGAAGCCGCGCTCACTGAACATTCACGCGGCAGAAGGTTTGACTCTACCCTCCACCCTCCGTCCTTCACCCTCTACCCTTGCCTTTACGCCACCAGCACTTCGGTCCCGTCCGGCACGCGCGAGCTCAGGAGGTCCGGCAGGAGCGAGGCCCGCTCCGCCGGCAGAATCCTGACGCGCTTGACCCCGCCCAGCAGCGCTTCGCGGCAGGCGTGGAGCTTGGGCAGCATGCCGCCCGTGATCACCGCGTCGCGCGTCAGCTCGGCGATCTGCCCGGTGTGGAGCCAGCGCAGCACCGCTCCGTCGGCACCGCGCACCCCCGGCACATCGGTGAGGAAGACGAGCGCGTCCGCCCGGCAGGCCGAGGCGCAGGCCGAGGCCATCTCGTCCGCGTTGATGTTGTAGTACTCGCCGTCGAAGCCGAGCGCGATGCTCGAAATTACCGGCACCCCGCCCATCTTCCAAATCGCTTCGAGCCAGCGCGGGTCGGCCGCGGCGATCTCGCCGACGTAGCCCAGGTCGGGCCCAAATCCATTTCCGGTCTGCTTCTTGCGCGCGCGAAACACCATCCCGTCGCCGCCCGAGAGCCCCATCGCCGGCACGGCCTGCGCCGTAAGCGCGGCGACCAGGCCCTTGTTCACCGCCCCGCCCAAAACCATCAGCGCCGTGTCGCGGGTTTCGGCGTCGGTGACCCGCAAACCGCCGACGAACTCGCTCTGCTTGCCCAGCTGCTTCAGGGTTTTGGTGAGCTGCACGCCGCCGCCGTGGACTACCGCGACCTCGGCCCCGGAGCGGCGCAAGTCGGCGACCGCCCGCGCGCACACCCTCAGCAGCGCGGCATCCTGGAGCGTGGCCCCGCCCAGCTTGACGATGTATTTCATAGCAGCCCCTCCGCTTCGTCGTACCCCTGCATCAGATTCCAGTTTTGTACCGCCTGGCCGGCCGCCCCCTTGAGCAGGTTGTCCAGGCAGCTGACGACGATCCCGCGCAGGCCGTCCGGCGCGACGGACACGCCGAGGTCGCAGAAATTGGTCCGTTCGACCGCGTTGATCTGCGGCAGGTCGGGGAACAGCCGGACCAGTTTGCGGCCGGCGTAGAAGTCCGCAAAGCACGCCCGCACCTGCTCGTCCGTAACCGGGGCCGCGAACCGCACATACACCGTAGACAGAATCCCGCGCGGAATGGGCAGCAGGTGCGGCGTGAACGTAATCTGCGCGTCGCTCAACCCAAGCTGCTCGCGCAGCTCGCCCCCGTGCCGGTGCCCCCAAAGTCCGTAGGCGGAAAGATTGTTCGCCGCATACATG
>CAXUEU010000053.1:0-20837 GCA_964250195.1 uncultured Acidobacteriaceae bacterium | reverse complement strand
CGTTATACCCGCCCACGCGCAACATTCCGGAAGCGGCGCGCGCAATTCGCCTTTGTGCGGCATCCCACACTCGGAATGCACACAGACCCTCTCGCACGCGCCTGCCCCATCGGCGCGGAACCCACCCCGCAAGGCACCCACTTCCGCGTGTGGGCCCCGCACCACGCCCGCGTCGCCGTCGCGCTCGAAGGGCAGGCCCCGCTCGCCATGGAGGCCGAGGGCAACGGCTACTGGCGCTTGCTCGCCGCGGCCGCCAAAGCCGGCGACCGCTACCGGATCGAGCTCGACGGGGCTGCATTTCCCGACCCCGCCTCCCGCCGGCAGCCTGATGGGCCGAACGGCCCTTCGGAGATCGTGGACTCTCGCGCCTTCGCCTGGAGCGACGCCGAGGCAAGCTGGGGGGGTCGCGCGCTCGAAGGCGAAGTACTCTACGAGCTGCACATCGGCACCTTCACTCCGGAGGGCACCTTCGCCGCCGCCGAGCGCGAGCTGCCCCGCCTGGCCGCGCTCGGCATCACCGCGCTCGAGCTGATGCCGGTCGCCCAGTTCGCCGGGGCGCGCGGGTGGGGCTACGACGGCGTGGACCTGTGGGCCCCGCACGACGCCTACGGCACCCCGGACGAGCTGCGGCACCTGATCGATGCCGCCCACCGGAACGGGCTGGCGGTGCTGCTCGACGTGGTCTACAACCACCTGGGGCCGGACGGGAATTATCTGAAACAGTTCAGCCCGGACTACTTCGCCGCCGAGCCGACGGAGTGGGGCGACGCCATCAACTTCGACGGGGCGAACTGCGGGCCGGTCCGCGAGTTCTTTCGCGAAAACGCAGCGTACTGGATCCGCGAGTTCCACTTCGACGGCCTGCGCTTCGACGCGACCCAGTCCATCAAGGACAACGGCAGCCAGGGCAGGCAGATCCTCGCCGAAGTCGCTTCCGCCGTGCGCGATGCAGCCAGCGGGCGTGAAACCATCCTGGTCGCCGAAAACGAACCCCAGCAGACTTCGCTCCTGCGCCCCGAAAGCGAGGGCGGCTACGGGCTCGACGGCATCTGGAACGACGACCTGCACCACTCGATGATGGTGCGGCTCACCCACAAGCGCGAGGCCTACTACTCCGACCACATGGGGCGCGCGCAGGAGTTCGTCTCCGCCGCCAAGCGCGGCTTCCTGTTCCAGGGCCAGCACTACGGCTGGCAGGGGCAAAACCGCGGCCATTCCACACGGGGGCTCGCGCCGCAGCGGTTCGTCACCTTCATCGAGAACCACGACCAGGTCGCCAACACCGACACCGGCTCGCGGGTCCGTTTTCGCGCGCACCCCGGCGTGTACCGCGCGCTCACCGCCTACTGGCTGCTCACCCCGGGCACGCCGATGTTCTTCCAGGGGCAGGAGCGCGGCGCGCGCGCCCCGTTTCTGTACTTCTGCGACCATACCGTCGAGCTCAACACGGCCATCCGGCGGGGCCGCAGCCAGTGGCTCCGCCAGTTCCCCTCGCTCGCCTCGGAGGACGCGCAGGCGGCGCTGTTCAACCCCTCGGACGAGAGCACCTTCGCCCGCTGCAAGCTCGACCCGGACGACCGGGACGAGACCATCCTGGCCCTGCACACGGACCTGCTGCGCCTGCGCCGGGAGGACGCGGTCCTGCGCGCCGGGCAGCTCGACGGGGCGGTACTCTCGGAGGAGTGCTTCCTCCTGCGCTTCTTTGCCGCCGAGGGCGACCGGCTCCTCATCGTCAATCTCGGCATCGATCTCGACCTGCCCCACGCTCCCGAGCCGCTGCTGGCCGCGCCTGAAAGCACCGCCTGGGAGCTCGCCTGGTCGACGGACCACCACCGCTACGGCGGCACCGGCGTCGGCTCCCCCATTCTCGAGACCGGCTGGCGCATTCCCGGTGCCGCCGCCCTCCTGCTCACCCCCGCAAAGGTTCCCGCCGCCTCATGACCGACCGACACGCACCCCTGCTCACACGTACCATCTCCCTCCTGCCCGGCGAACCCAACCGCGACCGGCGCGCGCTCGAGTCCGAGTGGATCGTTACCAACGGCCTGGGCGGCTACGCCTCCGGCACCCTGGCCGGCATCGACACGCGCCGCTTTCACGGTTGGCTGGTCGCCGCGCTGCCCGCCCCGCACGGCCGCACCATGATGCTCAACCAGCTCGAGGAGACGCTGGTCATCGGCGAGGCGCGCCACACCCTGGTCGCCGAGGACCTGCCCCGCGCCACCCGGCACAACCTCGTCACCTCCACGCTGGTCGAGTTCCGCCTGGAAGAAGGGCTTCCTGTCTGGGTCTACCGCTGCGACGACTTCGAGCTCGAGAAGCGCGCCTGCCTGGTGCACCGGCAAAACACCACCTACATCCGGTACAAGCTGCTGCGCGGCGGCCCCGCGACGCTGGAGCTGCGCCCCTCGATCGACATCCGTCCGCACGAGGGCGCGCTCGTGGGCCCCGAGAGCAGCCTCTACCGCCTTACCGCCTCCGAGCAAGGCTACGAGGTCACCTTCTCGCCCGAAATCCCCGCGCTGCTGCTCCGCAACGAGGGCCGCGACGCCTCCTTCCGTCTGTCACAGCAGAAGCTCCGCGAGCTGGTCTATGGCGAGGAAGGCCGCCGCGGCTACGACTCCGAGGGCGACCTGTGGTCGCCGGGGTTGTTCTCCGTCTCGCTGGCGCGGGGCGAAACCGCCGCGCTGGTCGCCTCGACCGAAAGCTGGGAGCGCGGGCACGCCCGGCCGGCCGCGCTGGCCTGCGCGGGGGCGGGGGCGCGCCGCCGGCGCCTGCTGAAGCTGCCCCCGCGGGTGGCCCGCGGGGGCGTCGCCGCCGAATTGGTGCTCGCGGCAGACCAATTCCTCATCGTCCCGGTAGGGCGCGTGGCCGACACGCTGCGCGCCAACGCGGTCGGCGACGAAGTGCGCACCGTCATCGCGGGCTACCACTGGTTTACCGACTGGGGCCGCGACACCATGATCTCGCTCGAAGGCCTCACGCTCTCGACCGGACGCGTGCGCGAGGCCGAGTTCATCCTGCGCGCCTTCTCGCAGTACATCCGCGACGGGCTGATCCCCAACATGTTCCCCGAGGGCAACACGGAAGGGCTCTACCACACGGCAGACGCGACGCTGTGGTTCTTTCACGCGATCGAACGCTACCGGCGCGTCGCCGCAGATACCGAGCTGCTGCGCTACTTAGTCCCGCGCATGGTCGAGGTCGCCGACGCGCACCTGCGGGGCACGCGCTTCGGCATCGGCGTCGATCCCGAGGACGGTTTGCTGCGGCAAGGCGCGCCCGGCTACCAGCTCACCTGGATGGACGCCAAGGTCGGCGACTGGGTCGTGACGCCCCGGCGCGGCAAGGCGGTCGAGATCAACGCGCTCTGGTACAACGCGCTGTGCCTGCTCGCGGGCTGGCTCGACGAGCTGGGACAGCCGGAAAAGGCCGCCGATTACCGCGTACACGCGGCGCGCGCGCGCGCGAGCTTCGCCCGGAAATTCTGGTACGAGAAAGGCAACTATCTATACGACGTCATCGAGGCCGAGCCCGGCACGAGCTGCGTCCGGGACGGCCTCGACAGCTGCATCCGGCCCAATCAGGTCTTGGCCGTCGCGCTCGACCATCCTATCCTCGACGAGCGCCGCTGGCAGCCGGTGCTCCGGCGCGTGCGCGACGCGTTGTGGACGCCCGTGGGCCTGCGCTCGCTCGCCCCGGGCAGCCCGGACTACAAGGCCATGTACTCCGGCGACCTGCGGACACGCGACGCCGCCTACCACCAGGGCACGGTGTGGGGCTGGCTCATGGGGCCGTTCGTCGATGCGTGGCTCAAGGCCTTCCCCGGCGACACGGAGACCGCGCGCGGCTTCCTGGCCGGCTTCGACGCGCACCTCAACGAGGCCGGCATCGGCACGGTCAGCGAGGTGTTCGACGCCGAAGCCCCGTTCACCCCGCGCGCCTGCATCGCGCAGGCCTGGAGCGTCGCCGAGGTCCTGCGTTTGACGCTCAAGCTGCGTGACTGATTACTGCTCGTGGTAACTCCGCATCAGTCCGCCGTCGATCACATAGGTCGACCCCGTGACGTACGCGGCCTTGTCCGAGGCCAGAAAGACCGCGAGCTGCGCCACGTCGGACGGCTTGCCGATGCGCCCCAGCGGCACGTTGCGCAGCAGCCCGGCGAGCACCTCCGGGGTGTTCAGCATGGCCCGGTTAATCGGGGTTTCGATCGCGCCCGGCGCGATGTTGTTGACCGTGATGCCCAGCGGCCCCAGTTCCACCGCGAGATTGCGCATCAGCATGCGCAGGCCGCCCTTGCTCACGCAGTAGGCGGAGAAGCCGGGAAAGGCCATGTCCTCGTGCACGGAGCTGATGTTGATGACGCGTCCGCCCCTGCCCGCCGCCGCCAGCTTCTGCACGAAGCACTGGGTCAGAAAAAACGGGGCTTTCTGGTTCACCGCCATGACCGCGTCGTAGTCTGCCTCGGTGACTTCGGTGAACGCGGCTTTCTTCTCGATTCCGGCATTGTTCACCAGGATGTCGAGGACGCCGAAGCGCCTGTTCGCCTCGTCCATCAGGTGGCTCATCTGAGCGAAATCGGTGATGTCGGCCTCCACCAGGAGGCCTTCGCCGCCGGCCGCGCGGACCTGCTCCAGCGTGTCCTCCGCCCCCTCGGGGCCGCCGATGTAGTTCACGACCACCTTGGCACCCTCTTCGGCGAAAGCCCGCGCGATGCCCTGCCCGATTCCCGAGCCGGAACCGGTGACGAGCGCGACCTTGTTCTCAAGCAGACCCATGCGATTCCTCTATTCCTCTAAGCGCCCTCGGTGCGGCGTCACGATAGGATGTCGGCCGCCAAACAACGACGCCGCCGGCGCGCAACTTCTTTAAGCCAGGTGATGGACCAGGGCCCGGCTGCAAGCCTCCGGCGCATCCTGCTGCACCCAGTGCGAGACGCCGGGCAAAAACTCGATGTGCAGGTCGCGCACGAACTCCCCCGTGCCGTCGGTGGTGAATTTCGCGAGCGCCGTGTCCCGCTCGCCCCACAGGAGGAGCGTGGGCGTCTCGATGACGGGAAACCCGAGCCGCAGCTGCCGCCGGAAGCCGCCGCCCCGCAGAAAGGCGCGGTACCAGTTCAGCATGGCGGTGAGCGCGCCCGGGGCCGCCGCGTTCGCTTGTGTGGCTTCGAGCAGGTCGCGCGGGAAGGTGCCGGGGGCGGTGGAGGTCCGCAGCAGCATCTGCGGGACGGCCCTGGCCCCGGCGCGCCCCAGCAGGCGTTCCGCCAGGCCCGGCACCTGAAACAGCAGCACGTACCAGGACCGCAGCGCCTGCCCCGGCCGCCGGACCGCGCGGGCGAAGCATGCCGGGTGCGGCACGTTGATGACGACCAGCTTCACGAGCGGGCGCACCTGCCGGGCCGCGAAACACCAGGCTACGATGCCGCCCCAGTCATGGCCCAGCAGCGCCACCTCCGCCGCGCCGGAAGCATCGATCAGCGCGGCGACGTCGGCCATCAGGTTCTCGATTGCATACGCCTCGATTCCTTTCGGGCGCGAGGACAGCCCGTAGCCGCGCTGGTTGGGCGCCCATACCCGCCAGCCCTCCGCCGCAAGCGCGAGCATCTGTTCCCGCCAGCTCAGCGCGACCTCCGGGAAGCCGTGGAGGCACAGCGCCAGGCGCGGGACTGCTTTAACAAATCTTTCAGGGCCGCAGGTCAGTACCTCGAAGCGCAGGCCGTTCGCTTCCACAAATTTCGTCCGGATCTCCATGCCGGCAAGGCTACAGCAGTTTTCCTGAAGATGGATTGAGCCAAGCTGCGGTGGACGCGGCTTTTCCGGCGGGAAAAGCCGCGGGTAGACAGGCTCCGCGCCTCGCGACATCAGCAAGACTGCTCTACTCGCCCGGCGGCAGCGCGTACATCAGCCCGCCCTCGGTCCACAAGCGGTTTTCCGCCCGGGGCAGCCGCAGCGGCGAGCCCGCGCCCAGGTCGCGTTCGAAGATCTCCCCGTAGTTGCCGGTGGCGGCGAGCACGTTGGCCGCCCACTGCATGTCCAGCCCCAGCAGCTTGCCGGTCGCGAGCGGCTTGCCCAGCAGCAATTGCACGTCCGGGTCCGGGCTCGTTTTCTTCTCCGCGAGGTCTGCGCGCGTGACGCCGAGCTCCTCGGCCTCGATCAGCGCCTCCACGGTCCAGTCCACGACAGCGGCGAACCGAGGGTCGCCCTGGCGGTACGCGGGCGCGAGCGGGTCCTTGCGGATGTGGTCGGGCAGGATCGTAAATCCGCCCGCGCGGCTCCGATCGATCGCCCGGATATTCGCGAGCTGCGAGACATCCGAGGTGATCGCGGCGCAGTTGCCGGTAAAGAACGCGGCTTCCATCTCGCCCGCTTCGGAAAACGGGTACCAGATATAGTCGAGGTGCTCGCGGGCGGCGTAGGCGCGCAGGCCCTCGTTGGCTCCGGACCCGGTCAGGTAGCAAATCTTCTTCCCCGCCAAACCGCGCGCGTCGCGGATCGCCGGGTTGTTGGGCACCAGAAAACCGAGCGCGTCGTAGAAGGTGGGCCGGGCGAACCCGAGGCCGTTGGCGGTCCGGTTGGCCAGCGTGGGCGACGCGGTGCCCAGCAGATCGACCTCGCCCTTCGCGAGCGCGGCGACAGCTTCCGGCTCGTCCCCGTATGGCTTGACCGTGAACGCCGCGCCGGGTCCCAGGATCGCGACCGCCACGGCCTTGCAGGTGTCCAAGTCGAAGGCCGCGCGGTTGCCGTGGTCGGTCGCGCGCGAGTAGTCCTCTTCTTCCTTGACGACGCCGCAGGTGAGCGAGTGCGCGGCGCGCACGTGGTCGAGCGTGGTACCCGCAACCGCAAAAGAAGCGGCGGCTGGGAGGACCACAGCCGCCAGAAGAACACGCATCATGCTTGTCAAGTCCTAACTTTTACTTACGAGATTCTGAATGGGGGTCATCCTGAGCGCAGCGAAGGACCTGCTTCTTACGCGACAGCCGGGAAAGCAGGTCCTTCGTCGCTTCGCTCCTCAGGATGACCCCGAGTTTTCAGACTTGATCAGAAATCCCTTGACTCCTACTTACGGCGTCCAATTGCCCGAGGTCGGCACGCCGGGCGTGGAACCGGGACGCGGGTTGAAGTCGGCGGGCACGGGGTTGGGAAGCCCCGCGTCCGTCGGCGTGATGTTGAGCAGCTTGCAGCCGTCGTTGCCGCCCTGCGGGAAGGTGTTGACCAGGTTCGGCGCGATCTGCGCGTAGTTGGCCGGCAGCACCGGAGCGGTGCCGAGCAGGCGGTTGTTGCTGAACGCCGAGAACATGTTGCCGACGCCCGAGACACCCGCATCCGCCGGTCCGAGGTAAGCCTGCCCGAACTGCTTGAGCCCGTCCAGACGCGCCTGCTTCTCCTCCGGCAGGTTGGCCAGAGGCTCGAGGCCGAACAGCTGGTTGATGAACTTGATCACCGAGCTGTGCTCGGTCGCCTCGTGCGCGACCGCGTGCGCCTGAGAGTACGGGGAGATCACGATGGTCGGGATGCGCGGACCCTGGTCGAGCGGGTTGCCCTGTGGATCGTAGTTCCGGATGATCTCCGGCGCGTGATCGTACAGCCCGTCCGTCTCGTCATAGGTGATGATGATGGCGCTCTGAGGCCAGTAGGGGCTCGCGGTGATCAGGTTGATCTCGTCGGCCAGCAGGGCTTCTGAAATCTGCACGTCGGAGTAGCCCGGATGGTCGTCGTTGCCGCTGAAGACGTTCGCGAGTTTCGGGTTCGGATCCACCGGGCTCAGGCCCTGGATGTTGTTGTAGCCGCCGCGCACGTAGAACACGCCGCCGTCGGCGGGCAGCTTCTTGTTGTACACGTCGAGCGCGAAATCCGAGAGTCCGTGCATGTGCGCGGAGACTTCAGGGTTGTTGGAGACGTAGCCGAAGTACTGCGGCGCGTTGTGGTGCGGGATATAGTCCGCGTGCGAGGCGGCGGCGGTTTTATCGTCGAACTCGTGGTTGTAGCCTTGCTGGTACCAGCCCCAGTTGGTCGGCTTGACCCCGTTGCCGGCAATCTCGGCGATGTCCTTCTCGACGTCGGTGAGATCGGCGGCAGGCTGCGTGTCGCCTTTCACGGTGGTCTGGATCTGCGAGCCCATGAAGGAGAGCGGCAGGCTCGCGAAGGTCAGGTTGATCTCCGGATTCGCGGCGGGCGGGTTGGCCGGCTGCTTGGTCCCCACCGGGGTCTGGTCGAGCTGCGAGCCCCAGAACGGGTCGCCGTCGCTCACCACCGGCATGCCGTTCGATCCGGTCGTGGTCGTGGCCTGCGAGGGATGCTTGACCCACTGCGTCTCGCCCGACTGACCGGCGACCATCGCGATCGCGTTCGGCGTGGAAGCCGACAGGACCGTCTGGTGGAAGTTGTCGAATAGCGTGAAGCGGTCCGCGTAGTTCCACAGGATCGGCGCGGTATCGCAGTCCACGTGGCCCATCACCAGCTCGCCCAGCTGCTTCTGCGCGAGCGTCGGCACCTTCGAGGGCACGCCGTTGGCGATCTTGACGCCCTCTTCAGTGATCGCATAACCGTCGTTTTTCGTTACACCACCCTGCACGTCGATCTTGGTGATGTACGCGGCATGCGAGTGGTTCACCGAGTCGGTGTCCGCCGGGTAGATCGGCACGGACTTGCCGTTCACGTCGGTGACGGTGAGCGGGATTTTAAAGGCCGAAACCGTGCCGATGGTGCCGTCGGTGTTCACGATCGGCTGCGTGAGGCCCGGCGTCTGCGAGGCCGGCTGCGAGTAGAGCCCGTTCGCGCCCGGGTAAGTGCCGAAATAAAAGTCGAAGGACCGGTTTTCCTGGAAGAGCACGAAGACGTACTTGATGTTCTTCTGGAGCAGCGCGAGCTTTTGCGCCTGCGAAAGCTTGGCTTCCTGCACGGGCTTGATGACGAAGTTCTGCACGAATGGGCTCGACGGCGGCGCGATGGTGATGCCGGCAGTGGCGGCGGGGACGGCGGTTTGTGCCAGGGCGAAGCCGGGCTGCATGCAGGCCGCCAGCGCCAGCGACGCACAGCCCTTTTGCCAACGTTTAGAAGTCATCTCGGGAACCGTCCTTGTGTGTGCCTTGCAGCCCCGCGTCTCCGCCTGGGTCAGCGGCCCGCCGGATGAGTGCCGCGGCGCGCCATCCCGTGTATACCGGGGGCACGATGACAGGACTGTGAATCGCGCGTAAATTTTTTGCAGCCCTAAAAGGGAACTCCGAACAAGGGTCATCCTGAGCGCGGCGAAAGGCCTGCTTTTTCTCCGATTATGCAGCGAAAGCAGGTCCTTTCTCGTTTCGCTCGTCAGGATGAGCCTTCATTTCGTGCTTGGTTGGAGAATTTCAGACGGCCGGACGGCACCCGTGAACTTCGCTCCCCTGCTCGACGAGCGCCCCGAGATGTAAGACTGTCGCTTCGTCGAACCAATTGCCGACCAGTTGAACCCCGACCGGCAGCCCCTCCGCGCTGAAGCGGAACGGGACCGAAAGCGCCGGCAGGCCGGTCAGGTTGAAGGGCAGGGTGGCGCGCATCATCTGCACCGTTTGCACCTTTTGCCCCGCGACCTCGTACTCCTTTTGCCCGTGGGGCGGCGCGGTGAAGGGGATCACGGGGCAAAGCAGCGCGTCGTGGCGCTGGAAGTGGCCCGCGAACGTCCCCCGCAACCGCTCCACCTGAGCCTCCGCCGCAACATATGCTTCGAAGGACGGCTCGCCGCGCCCGACGCTCCTGCGCCCGACCGGCGACAGCTCCGCCTCGCGCCCGCCGGTGAACGGCCGCAAGTACGGCGCGATCGCGGCGAACAGGGTCAGATACGGCTCGGTGAAGTCGAGCTCCTCCAAAATGGGCAGACGAACCTGCTCGACCCGGCAGCCCCGGTCGCCCAGCAGCCGCGCCGCCTCGGCCACGGCTGCCGCGACCTCCCGGTCGACCGGCCCGAACCCAGGCTCCACCAGCCAACCCACGCGCAACGGCACCTCGGGGTCGGGCGGCCCGCTTCTCCGCGCGTGCACGGCATAGCCGTCGACCCCGTCCGGACCCTGGATCACACCGAAAGCCGCCGCGACATCGCGTACGCTGCGCGCCATGGGGCCGATATGCCACCAGCGGCTCAATGCCTCCGGCCAGTGGCCCGTATACGGCACGCGCCCGTGCGTCGCCTTGAGCGCGACGATGCCCGTGAGCGCCGCCGGCCCCCGTACCGAGATGCCCACGTCGCTGCCCAGGCCGACCGGCGACATGCCGGACGCGATCGCCGCGGCCTCGCCGCCGCTCGACCCGCCGGGGGTTCGGTCCGGGTTCCAGGGGTTGTTGGTGCGGCCCGTGACGAGGTTGTCCGTCTCCCACCAGCCGGAAAACTCGGGCACGTTGGTCTTCATCAAGGGGATCGCCCCGGCGGCCCGCATGCGCGCGACAACCGTGGCGTCCTTCTGGGGAACATGCCCGACAAACAGCTTCGACCCGCGCTGGGTCTGGATGCCCGCTGTATCGATCGAGTCCTTGATCGAGAACGGAACGCCGTGGAATGGGCCGAGCGCCTCGCCGCGCGGCACAGCCCGCTCGGCTGCCTTTGCCTCGGCGCGGGCCTCCTCCGCCGCGAGCGTCACGACGGCGTTGATCTTCGGGTTCACGGCCTCGATCCGTTCGAGGTGTGCCTCCACCACCTCAACCGGCGAAAGCGCGCGCTCCCGGATCAGCCGGGCGAGCTCCGTCGCGTCGGTGAAGCAGATGTCTGGAGTGCTCAAGCGTAGTCTCTCCATGAAGTTCGGGGTCACAACACCCGCGCGACCCCGTCCGAGGCGTGGCACAGGAACACATCCGGCTCGATGCCCGTCCTTGCCTGATACTCTTGCGCGATCGACGCGACGAACGCCGGGGCCGCCGCGTGCTCCACCAGGTTCACCGTGCAGCCGCCGAAGCCGCCGCCGGTGAGCCGCGCGCCCACCAGCCCCGCCTGCTCGTTGGCGAGCTCGACCAGCAGGTCCGCCTCCGGGCAGCTCGCCTCGAAATCGTCGCGGTAGCTGGCGTGGGCCTCGGCCATCAGCTTGCCTAATCCTTCGAGATCGCCACGCTCCAAGGCGGCGGCCGCTGCCTCCGCGCGCAGGCTATCGGTGATGATGTGCCGGGCGCGCCTGAGCACGTCCAGCGGCATTTCGTGGCCCCATCGTTCCAGGTCGGCCGGGGTAGCGTCGCGCAGCAGCGCGATCTCCGGCCGGTGCGCGCGCAGGGTCGCGGTGGCCTGCTCCACTTCCGCCCGGCGCGTGTTGTACTCGCCGCCCGCGTGCGAGTGCTTCACCATCGTGTTCGCGATCACCAGATCCAGGTCCGGCGGAATCGGTGCCAGCTTGTACGCGAGCGACCGGCAGTCGAGCAGCAATGCATGGTCGCGCTTGCCCGCGCACGCGATGAACTGGTCCATGATGCCGGTGTTCGCGCCCACGTAGCCGTTTTCCGCCTGTTGGGCGAGCTTCGCCATCTCCGGCAGCGGCAGCTCCGCTCCGGCAAGGGCCAACAGCGCCGCCATCACCGCCACCTCGATCGAAGCGGACGAGCTGAGCCCCGCGCCGATCGGCACGTCGCCCGCGAGCGACAACGAGAACGGCGGAACCGCGATGCCCGCCTCCCGCAGCACGTGCACGATGCCCAGAGGGTAGTCGCTCCAGTGGCCGCGGCCGTTCGCCGGCAGCGCGTCGAGCGCGTGCTCGGCGCGCTCGTCGAAGTTCGCTGAATAAAGATGCACCGCGCCGTCCGCGCGCGGGGTCGCCGCCGCCACGGTCGCGAAATCGATTGCCGCGGGCATCACGAAGCCGCCCGCGTAGTCGGTATGCTCGCCGATCAGATTGACCCGGCCCGGGGCCGCGTACACGCCCTCCGGGGCTTGCCCGTAGCGTCCTCGGTGTGCTTCGGCCAGCTTCCGCGCTTCCGCCCGTGTGTTCATGGCTCCTCCGCCCGCTCCACGTCCAGGCGCAGCGTCCAGCTCCGCGTCTCGCCTGGCTCAAGCCACGCGCCGCCGCCCTGTTCGAGCGAGTCCGCGAGCGAGTCGACCGGCAGGTTGCACGGCTCCAGCGCGACCGTGTAGCCCTTTTTTGCCCCCGGCGCAGAAGGCCAGCCGCCGTAGCAGATCCACAGGCCCAGGACGGGCGCGTCCGAGGGATTCCAGCGCAGGGTCAGCCGCGTCCGCAGGGTCTTGCGCTCCAGCGCGGCCCAGCCCTCAGCCGGGGCGGGGCGCACGAGCTTGTCACCCACGCCCGCGTTCTCGTCGAGCACCAGCGAGAGGTCAAGCGGCTCGCCGTCGCGCGCGTTCCCCGTCGCGGGCCAGGGGTGCGTGCCGAGCGCAAGCCGCCCGTCCGCCGAGGCCTGCGCCGTGATCTCCCGCACGGACGAGGGCAGCTCGATGCGGTCGCCCGGCTCCACCGCGAACAGAGGGTGCGTCGACCAGCCATACGGCACGCGCGCCCGGCCGGTGTTGCGGACCGAGTAGTCGAGGTGCAGCGATGCCCCGTCCAAGCGCAGCCCGCGTTCGAAGGCGAGCGGCAAGGACGTACCCTCCGTCCGCATCCGCAGCGCGGTCCCGCTCGCCTCGATGACGGTGAACGGCAGCCGCCAAAAATCTCCGTGGTCCTCGATTTTTGCCCCGTCTTCAAGGACGCAAGGCCCGATGGAGGGCAGGCACTCGTCCCAGCCGCTGCCGTCCGCTTCGTCGAAGGGCTCGACGGCCGTGCGCGCGGCATAGGGCACCAGCGGGCCCTGGAGCAGTTCGCCGCCCTCGCCCGCGAGCGACAGCGAGGAAAGCTTGCCCCCGAGCGCCGGCAGCACCTCCAATCGAAGAAATCCGTTTTCGAGAACATGCCGGTCCCACGCGCCGCTGTCAGCCATGCGGAAAGCATAGCGCGTACGGCAGACCCATCGCGTCAACGATTCCCGTTGACAGTCCAGAGAGGGTGTCGTTACCGTGGTGGACCTCGGAGGGGTTGCAACTCTCGCAACACCTTCCGCGACGACAAAACGCAGCGCAATGCCTCACCTTGGCCAGTGAAGAGGTCCCCCCCACATGATTTTTCCAATGAACAAAGCCATGCTCTCCGTCGCGGCCTCGGCCCTGCTCGCCGCCCCCGCCTTCGCCCAGGTCGACACCGGTGCCATCAGCGGCACGGTCCACGACCCCTCGGGCGCGAGCGTCGCCAATGCCAGGGTCACCGTCACCAACTCCGGCACCGCCTTCGCCATCTCCGTCACCACGGACGGCAGCGGCAACTACACCGCATCCCCGCTCAAGCTGGGCAACTACCAGGTCAAGGTGGAGGCCCAGGGCTTCTCGCCCACCACGCAGGACAACGTCGTCGTGAACGTTTCCTCGACCACCACCGCGGACATCGCGGTCGGCGTCGAGGGCGGCCAGCAGAACGTCGTCGTGACCTCCGCGCCGCCGGCGCTCCAGACCGAGGAAGCGTCCACCGGCCAGGTGGTCTCCTCCCGCGTCATCAACGACACCCCGCTCAACGGGCGCAACTTCACCTTCGTCGCGCAGCTGGCGGCCGGGGTCGCGCCCTCCGAGCAGGGCTCGCGCGGAGCCAACAAGGGCGACTTCTCCGCGAACGGCCAGCGGTCGGAGCAGAACAACTTCATCCTCGACGGGGTGGACAACAACGCAAACCTGGTCGACTTCCTCAACGGCGCGAGCTTCGTCATCAAGCCTCCGCCGGATGCGCTGCAGGAGTTCAAGGTGCAGACCGGGGACTACACGGCGGAGCTGGGCCACTCGGCGGGCGCGGTGCTCAACGTCGCCACCAAATCCGGGACAAATCAGTTCCACGGCGACCTGTGGGAGTACTTCCGCAACAACGTGCTCAACGTGCGCGACTACTTCCAGAACGTGGTGCCGAAATACCGGCAAAACCAGTTCGGCGCGACGCTGGGCGGCCCCCTCATCAAGGACAAGCTGTTCTTCTTCGGCGACGCGGAGGCCAACCGGATCATCTTCGGCCAGACCGGGATCTTTACCGTGCCCACGGTGCTGCAGCGCACCGGCGACTTCTCCGACCTGTTGAACGCAACCACCAACGGCCGCGGCCAGGCGATCACGCTCTACCAGCCGGGCGGCCCCACGCGCGACGCCAACGGCGTCATCGTCGCGAACAACTACCTGGCCTACAACGGCCGGCAAAACGTCATCAACCCGGCGAACCTGAACCCCGCCGGGCTCGCGCTGCTGAACGGCTACCCGCTGCCCAACCGCGGCGGCGCGGCGAACACGGTCAACAACTACACTTTCCAGGGCAACGCCAGCGACAACACCACCCAGTACGACGGCCGTCTGGACTGGAACGCGAGCCAGAAGGACCAGCTGTTCGCCCGGTACAGCTACACCAACGAGCCTGTCTCGCTGACCGCGCCGCTCGGCATCGTCGACGGCGGCGGCTTCGGCGGCTCAGGCAACACGGTGGTCGAGGGCCGCAACTTCACCTTCTCCGAGACCCACATCTTCGCCCCCTCGCTCATCAACGAGTTCCGCGTGGGCTACAACTGGATCGCCGCCGCCTACACCCCGCCCAATGCCGGCACGTACCTGTCTCCCCAGTTCGGGCTCGGCGGCATCCCCTTCAACCCGGGCAACGGCGGGCTGCCCAACTTCGGCTTCGGCAACAACGGCCTCTCCACCGCAGGCTCCTCGCAATACGAGCCCACGCGCGAGTACGAAAACGTCATCCAGATCCTCGACAACCTGTCCAAGCAGGTGGGCAATCACTCCCTGCGCGCCGGGGTCAACATCGAGCGCATCCGCGTGCAGACCAACCAGCCGGTCGACCCCAAGGGTACCTACACCTTCGACGGCAAGTTCTCGCAGGACCCCCTGAACACGGGCAACACGGGCTTCGGCGCGGCGGACCTGCTCTTGAACAACATCAGCTCCTCCTCGATCGCCAACCAGTTCACCGCGCACGACCAACGCTTCTACGAGGGCTACTACTTCCAGGACAACTGGAAGGCTCTGCCGTCGCTGACCATCAACCTGGGCCTGCGCTACGAGTACACCCAGCCCATCAAGGAGCTGGGCGGCCAGCAAGCCAACTTCGTCCCCAACTACGCCGCCGGCACCGGCGTCTACCGCATTCCGCGTCAGGCGCAAAACAACCCGCCGCTCACCGCCAACTTCCTCAATGCGCTCGCCGCGAACAACATCACCATCCAGTACACCGGCAACCCCTACCTGGTCGACCCCGCGTACCTCAACTTTTCTCCGCGCATCGGCATCTCTTACCAGCTCGGGAGCAAAACCGTGATCCGGTCCGGCTTCGGCATCTTCTACGGCGGGCTCGAAAGCGTCGGCTACTTCCCCTCGCTCTCACAGAACTTTCCCTTCCAGTACGACAGCAACTTCCCCTCGGGCCGGGTATGCCAACCCGGCAACTGCGCCACCAACGGGCAGAGCCTGCAGACGGGCTTCGGCGCGGCGCTCAGCGCGGGTCTGGCGAACTTCGTCAACCAACCCGGCTTTCGCGGTTACCAGACCAACACCCAGACCCCCTACAGCGAGCAGTTCAACCTGACCGTGCAGCGCTCGCTCAACAACTCCACGCAGCTAACGGTGGGCTACGTGGGCGCGCTCTCGCGGCACCTGCAGGTCAATCCGGACATCAACATCCCCGCGCAGACCGTGCCCGCCGGGCAGAACGAGCAGAATGTGCGGCCCTTCAACCAGTTCGGCGGCGGCAGCCTCGTCGCCTACGCGGGCACGGCCAATTACAACTCGGCGCAGGTCACGCTGGAGCGCCGCCTGAGCAACGGCCTCTCCTTCCTGGGGGCCTACACCTGGGCGCACGCGCTCGACGACGCGACCACCCTGCTGGGCGGCACCGGGCAAAGCAACAACGGCTACCGCAACTTCCGCCTGCTCGGCTATGGGTACGACTACGGCAACTCCTACATCGACGTGCGGCAGCGCTTCGTGCTCAACGGCCAGTACGAGCTGCCCGTGGGCCAGGGCAAGCGCTTCCTCAACCATGGCGGCCTCGTCAACCAGGTGGTCGGCGGCTGGTCCTCCTCGCTGTTGTTCCGCGTGCAGACCGGCCAGCCGGTGGTGGTGTACGCGAACAACAACCCCGGCGGCACCGGCAATGGCTACGCCTACCGGCTCTTCGACCCGTTCCGCCCCGGCGGCACGCCCACCTCCACCAACTCCAATTGCGCCACGCGCACCCGCACTGTGGCTTCCTGGTTCAACCCGTGCGCCTTCGCCAACCCCGCGCAGGCGACCACGGCCAACAGCCCCGCCTCCTACGGGCCGCCGGGCCGCACCACCGTCTACGGCCCCGGCTACAACCGGGTCGACGTGTCCGCGTTCAAGAACTTCCCGCTGTTCCGCGAGACCAGCCTCCAGTTCCGCACCGATGTCTTCAACCTGTGGAACACCCCCGCCTACGGCCAGCCGGGCAACACCACCGGCGGCGGCTTCGGGCAGATCACCAGCGAGCGCTTCGGCGGCGGCGGCACGGCGGGGGAGAGCCCGGACTCGCGCGTGATCCAGTTCGCGGCGAAATATTTGTTCTGAACCGGGGCAAAATGGGGCTACCCAGCCGCGCGAGGACGGGGATAGACTGAGGGCGCGTCGGAATGCACTTCAGCCGCACCCCGTTCACTCCAGCGCAATCTCAACCCAGGAAAAGGCAGCAATGGAACAAGGCACCGTGAAGTGGTTCAACGACGCGAAAGGATTCGGCTTCATCTCCCGCCAGAACGGGGAAGATGTCTTCGTGCATTACTCGGCTATCAGCTCCAACGGCTTCAAGAGCCTGCAGGAAGGCCAGTCGGTGCAGTTCAACGTGGTCAAGGGTCCCAAGGGCTGGCAGGCGAGCGACGTCCAGCCGTTGTAAGGCAAAAAGCGGGGCAGGCCGCGAGGCTTGCCCTCGTTCGCATGCTGAGAGCATTTTCCCGAGTGCTGTGCAGCGCGGAAAATGTCTTCAATCAACCCGCAACCCGGGTAATAGCCCTCATAAGACCTCTTTCAGTGCAGCTGCACCACCGTGTACCCGGTCGGGATCGTCAGCTTGAACTGGTTGTCGGCGATCTGCTCGCCGATGGTCAGCTTCTGGATCGCGATCACGATCTGGTACTCGTCGAGCGGCCGCCGGATCGTGATCGTCGAGGGGTATTGCCGGTCGCCGAAGCTCGCGTAGGGCCCGTAGGTCGCGCGCGTGGCCGGGTTGCCGTTTTCGTCGTAGATGTCGATGCCGCTCGGCAAAAGAGTTTCCCGGTCGAAGTGGACGCGGCGGTCCGGCACCAGTACCTGGCTGCCCGCGCGCCGGTGGACGACGGAGAGGACATACTCCGGCCGCGAGAGCAGCTGTTTGGTTTTCGGGTCGGTCCGCGTACGCGTCAGCTCGGTCCGCTCTACCAAGTCTTCGAGGCCGATCGGCCGAAGGATCATGGTGTCGAAGAAGATCGCCGGACGGAGATTCTCGATAGGGTTGCTCGAGGGCTGCTCCATGGTGTTCGCGCCGGTGTACGCCTTGCCGTTATGCGGGATCACCAGGTCGAAGCGCTTGCCGTCGCTCGCCAGGTCAAAGGCCTGGGTGTGGACCACCGGCAACAGCCCCACGACCCGCAGCGCCTCGGGCGCGCGCAGACGGATGTAGCCGCTCAGCGAGGTGAAATCGGTGACCTTGCCCTTGCGCTCGCCCCCGACGGAGACCTGGAAGGTCACGGTGGCCTTGAGGCTCTGCACGCTCGCATTGGTTTGGTTCACGATTTCGACCAGCTGCTCGGCAGTGGCGTCCTTGGTGACCGTGGGCGCGACCGTCTTTTGCACCTTGTGCGTGCGAACCAGGCAGCCCTGGAGCCCAGGCAGCAGCGCGGCGAGCAAAACGAGCGGACGGAGCGTGCCGCCGGCTCGCAGGATGTGGGGAAAGTGGCGCAAGAAAAGAGTATAACGGGACGGCGCTCCTTGCCCGGTCGCTACTTGCCGGCCCCGCGCACGGCCGCGCGGTAGGCGGCCACGTTGCGCCGGTGCTCCGCGAGGGTCGCCGCGAAGCGAGAGCGCCCCTGGGGGTCGCTGCCCGCGGCAACGAAGTAAAGGTAGTCCGTCTTCGCCGGGTGCAGCGCGGCCCGGAGCGACGGCAGGCCCGGGTTGCAGATGGGCCCCGGCGGCAGGCCCGCGTGCAGGTACGTGTTGTAGGCCGAGTCCGCCTGGAGGTCCGTCCGGTAGATCGCGCCGCGGTAGCCGCCCTTCAGCAGCGCCGCGTAGATGACGGTGGGGTCGGTGGCGAGCGCCATGCCCTTGCTCAGACGGTTCTCGAATACGCCGGCAACCAGGGGGCGTTCGGCGGCGACCGGCGTTTCCCGCTCGACCAGCGAGGCAAGGGTCACGACCCGGTGCGCATCTTTGTCCATGCCAACGTCGATCCCCAGTGCAGCGGCCTGCACCCCGAACTCGCGCACCATGGCGCGCAGCATTTCCCGGGGCGCGGTGTGCCGCCCGAAGCGGTAGGTGGAGGGAAACAGGTAGCCCTCGAGCGTGGCGGCGTGGGGGTCGAAGCGGGCCGCGAGCCGCGTTTCCGCCCGTTCGGCGGCGAGGAACGCAGGCGCCGCGCCCAGGCCGGCCGCTTCCACCCGCGCCGCGATGTCGAACAGGTTGGCACCCTCGGGAATGGTCAGGGCGACCGTGTACACATCGCCCCGGCGGATGCGCCGGTACACCTCCACCGCCGTCGCCGGGGAGGCGAACCGGTACTCGCCCGCCTTGAGCGAGCCGCCGAGCAGGTGCAGCAGATCGAAGCCGTAGGGAGTCCGGAGCACGCCCGCCGCCGTGAGCTGCCCGGCGATGGCCCGCGTCCCGGTTCCCGGCGCGATCTCGACGAAGCACTCTCCCGCGGGCCCGTACGGCCGCGCCAACAGCCACCAGCCGACCCCCGCAAGCGCCCCCAGCAACACCAGAAAACCCAGCAACCGCCCCATCGCTCTACTTTAGTTTAGGGGAACGCGAGCCTCCCCCAAAGCTACCCAGGTGTCCTCTCAGTTTTTCGTGTCAATTTCCCATAAATGACCGCGCGCGAACGCGCTTTTAGGCATCAGTTGAATATAGCGTCGCTTCACTCGGCGAAGCCGGGCTTTGCCCGATTACTCATTCCCTTACTGACAAGGAGCTGTCCCCTATGAAAACGATTCTCGCCGGACTTACCGCCGCGGCACTGCTCGCGTTCGCCCCCGCTGTCTCCCACGCCCAGACCCGCACTATCGCCTACGGGCGCACCAGCATCGCCTTTGTCCCTACGTTTGTCGAGCAGCTTGCCGGGCAGGGCGTCACCATCTCCGATCTCACCACGCTGCAGCCGCTCCAAAACGGGTTCAACAGCTTTACGGCGCTTGAAGGCGTGTTCGACCTCCAGTCGGCCCATGGCGAGGTCGTCTTCGCGGGCGGCTACATCGTCAACGTCAACGGCCAGACGATTCGCGTGCAGGATCTCGCGTTCAGCATTTCCTCCTCCGTCTCCTCCTCCGGCGCGCTCGTCTCCGGGGCCTTCACCGTGAATGATGTCTTCATCGGCCGCCAGCCTATCTTTATCGTGAACATGGACCCCATGATACCCCTGCCTGTCGTCGTGCAAAATGGCGAGCTTACCCTGCACAACATGAGCCTGGGCCTGGCACCCAACTTCGTCGCCCTGGTCAACCAAGCCGCGGGCCAGCCCATCCTCAACGCCGGCACCAAAATCGCCACGGCGAACGAGTATACGGTGTTCGCTCCGGCGACGCCCACCGCTCTCAACTAACCGCTCCGGCGGCGGGGGATGGCCGCCATCCCCGCCGCCTACAATGGGCCGCGTGAACTATCCATGACGTATTTGGGCCTCGACATCGGTTCCAAACGCATCGGCGTCGCGCTGTCGGACCACTCCGGGCTGCTCGCCTCGCCGCTGCTGACCGTGTACCGCGCGCGGCCCCGGGACGACTTGCGCTCGGTCGCCCGCCTCGCTCGCCGCCACGGCTGCTCCGCCTTCGTCGCCGGGCTGCCGCTTCACATGTCCGGCGAACGAAGCCCGACGGCCGTCAAGGTCGAAGCCTTCGCCGCCGAGCTCACGAAACTGTCGGGCCTCGCGGTCCACCTTTGGGACGAGCGCCTGACCACCTCGGAGGCGCACGCGATTCTGTACGCCGCCGGACGCCGGCGCGCCGAGCACGCCCGAGTCGTGGACCAGGTCGCCGCCGTGCTGATTCTCCAGGGCTTCCTCGACGCCCGACGCGATCCTCCGCCCGGTGCGCCTCCTTCCATCGCGGGGCTATAATCACGCTTTACGCGTGAGCAGCAAGCCTGCATCCTGAACCCCGTTCCCTGAACCCACCTCGAAAACCATGGCTGAAACCCTCAACACCATCCCCGACCACATCAAGAAGAAGCTCCTCGACGAGATCCACCAGCTCGAGCACGAGCTCGCCCACGAACTCCCCCAGGAAATCAAGAAAGCCGCCTCCCTCGGCGACCTGAGCGAGAACGCCGAATACCACATGGCCAAGCAGCGCCAGGAGTTCGTCAACGCCCGGCTCGGCCAGATGAAGAAGCGCATGGGCGAGCTCGCCCTGGTCAACTTCTCCAACATCCCGCATGACAAGGTGGCGTTCGGCTCCACCGTGACCGTCTTCGACTCCACCAAGGACGAGGAGATCGAGTACAAGCTGGTCACCAGCGAGGAATCCGACGTCGAAAAGGGTCTCATCTCGACCACCAGCCCCATCGGCCGCGCCCTGATCGGCAAGCAGACCGGCGATGTCGCCACCGTGGTCACGCCCAACGGCAAGCGCGAGATGGAAGTGCTCAAGTTCACCACCATCCACGACGGGGTCGCG
>CAXUEU010000052.1:0-20912 GCA_964250195.1 uncultured Acidobacteriaceae bacterium | reverse complement strand
GGCGAGGCCCGCGCCCACCCCGCCCGCGGTGAGCAGGAGCAGCTCCCCGGCCGCGCCGCCGAACGAGGGAACGGTGTGCGTGGTGACGAGCTCGACCGAGTACTGGAGCGCCAGGAGGCCGGCGGCATCGTTGACCAGGCTTTCGCCCTCGATCAGGTCCAGCATCTCCTGCGGCAGCCCGACGCGGCGGCCGATGGCGGAGGCGGCGATGGCGTCGGTGGCCGCGACCACCGCGCCCAACACCGCTCCGGTTTCGAGGTCGAAGTCCGGCAGAACCAGGTGCACGGCCACCGCGACGCCCAGCACCGTGAAGGCGACCGTGCCGAAGGCGAGCAGCAGGATGGGGGTGAGATTGTGCCGGAACTCCCGCCACGAGGTTTGCAGCGCCGCCGAGTAGAGCAGCGGCGGCAGGATGACGAGAAAAACGAACGTGGGGTCGAGCCGAATGTCCGGGAAGAGCGGCACGAGCGAGAGCAGGAGGCCGCCCACCACCATGAGGATGGGGTAGGGCACCCGGAACCGCTGTGCCCCGGCGCCCAGCAGCGCGGTAAAGGCGACCAGGAGCAGAAGCAGGAGCTCAGTGCGGTGAATGCTGTGCGCGGCCATGGTTTGTCTCGACTTTACCGCCGGGCCACGGTACTTCCGTCATGTTTTGCACGCCTTGCAACGTTCGGCTTCTGACACAATCGGCTTGAGCGGAGTCGAACAGCAGAGGAGCGACGGATTTGACGAGCATGAGCTTGAACACGCAAGGGAGCCTGCACCCCAGGATGCAGATGCGGCGCGACCGCTGGGAACTGTTGAACGGCGAGTGGGAGTTCTCCGACGGGCGCGCGCTGCACCCCGCCCGGCCGGAGCAGGTGGACTGGAGCGGCCGGATCGAGGTGCCGTTCAGCCCGGAGACGACGCGAAGCGGCATCGGCGACACGGGGTTTTACTCGACGGTCTGGTACCGGCGCACGTGGGAGCAGGCACCGGTGGCGGCGGGTGAGCGGCTGTGGCTGCACTTCGAGGCGGTGGACTGGCGCGCGACGGTGTGGGTCAACGGGCATGAGGTCGCGACGCATGAAGGCGGCTACACGCCCTTCGGCGCGGACATCACGGCGGCGCTCGTCGCGGGCCCCATCCAGGAGGTGGTGGTACGGGCGGAGGACGACCCGTTGGACCTGGCCAAGCCGCGAGGCAAGCAGGACTGGAAGCTGGAGCCGCACTCGATCTGGTACCCGCGCACCACCGGCATTTGGCAGGCGGTGTGGCTGGAGACGGTGCCGGAGGTGCGCCTGCAGGGGCTGCGCTGGACCAGCAACCTGAAACGCTGGGAGATCGGGCTGGATGGAATGCTGGTCGGCGGCGAGGACGCGCCGGTGCAGATGTGCGTGAAGTTGAGCGTGGGCGAGCACATCCTGGCCGAGGACACCTACCGGGTCATCGCAGGCGAGGTGCACCGGAGAATCGCGCTGTCGGATCCCGGTATCGACGACTACCGCAACGAATTCCTGTGGTCCCCGGCGAGCCCGACGCTGATCGACGCGGAGATCGTTCTGCGCGCGATGGACGGCCGCGTGCTGGACACGGTCCACAGCTACACGGCGTTGCGGGCGGTGGCGACCCAGGGGGACCGCTTCCTGCTCAATGGGCGGCCCCTGAATCTGCGGCTCGTGCTGGATCAGGGTTACTGGGCCGATTCCGGGCTTACCGCTCCGGACGACGCCGCGCTGGTGAAGGATATCGAACTGGTCAAGGCGCTGGGCTTCAACGGCGTGCGCAAGCACCAGAAGATCGAGTGCGCGCGGTTCCTGTATTGGGCCGACCGCATGGGGCTGCTGGTGTGGGAGGAGATGCCGAGCGCCTACCGCTATACCACCAAGAGCATCAACCGGCTCACGCGCGAGTGGCTGGAGGTGCTGGAGCGCGACGGCAGCCACCCGTGCATCGTGGCCTGGGTACCCTTCAACGAGAGCTGGGGTGTGCCGGACCTGCCGGACTCCCCGGCGCAGCGGCACTATGTGCAGGCGCTCTATCACCTGACCAAGGCGATGGACCCGAGCCGCCCGGTGATCGGCAACGACGGCTGGGAGAGCGTGGCGACCGACATCCTGGGCATCCACGACTACGACGACACGCCGGAGCGGATCGGCGAGCGCTACCGCATCCACGACATCGAGGCCAAGCTGTTCCAGCGCGAGCGGCCCGGCGGCAGGCTGCTGAACCTGGGCCGCGACGCGACGCCCGGCTGCCAGCCGATGGTGCTGACGGAGTTCGGCGGTATCGCCCTGAGCAGCGAACCGGCGGACACCTGGGGCTACTCACGGTCGGAGTCCGCGGAGCAGTTCCTGGAGCGGTACCGGGCGCTGCTGGACACGGTGCGGCGCCTGCCCGCGTTGTCAGGCTTTTGCTACACGCAGTTCACGGACACCTTTCAGGAGGCGAACGGGCTGCTCTACCTGGACCGCACGCCGAAGGCACCGCTCGCCTCGCTGGCCGAGGCCACCAGCGGGATGGTGCCCGACCAGGGGCGGCACATGGAAGCGCTGTGGAAGGAGCAGATCCTCAGCATGGGCGACTGAGCGGGCCCGTGGAGACTCTGAACGAGGGTCATCCTGATAAGGGTCATCCTGAGTGTCGCTTCGGACACCCC
Organism: uncultured Acidobacteriaceae bacterium; assembly: GCA_964250195.1. Lineage (GTDB taxonomy): Bacteria > Acidobacteriota > Terriglobia > Terriglobales > Acidobacteriaceae > EB88. The sequence continues at coordinate 18,274 of CAXUEU010000052.1, read as the reverse complement.
AGCGAGCACGGAACACGCGCCGGGGACCCCGTCTACGCTCCTCGGGATGACCCCCGATTCGTACTTGTTCGAAGGTTCCCTTAGGCGGCGAGTTCCGCGTCCGGTTCGTACTGGAAGCGGCAGGGCCGCTGCCACCAGCCAGGCTCGGCGAGGGCGGGGTGCTCGAGCGGGACGCCCGCCGCGCACTGGCGGACCAGCTCCGCCAAATCCGTGGCCCGCGGCGCGCCGGAGCGAAGGTCGAAGACGCCCGGCTCGTAATCGCCGTTGTCGCGCGTGACCAGCGAGCTCCAGAAGTAAGACCCGAGCAGCGCCCAGAAAGTCATGGCGACGCAGCCTGAAGCGCGCGCCCCGGCCCAGGCTTCGGCGGCCCAGCGCAGCCGCTCCTCCACCGAGTCACCCAGGTGGACCTCGGTGACGGCGACGGGCAGCCCGTAGCGGGCCCTGACCTCATGCGCGATCGCGCCGAAGCCTTGAATGCCGTCCATGGCCTCGGATTGGACGCGCACCGCTTCCACGTCCGCAAACGGGCCTTCGGCGGAGCGAAAGCCGCGCGGGTAGCTGTCCGTGCGGTGATCCAGGAAGCGGTCGCTGGTGACGTAATAGTTGGCCCCCACCACGTCGGGCGGGCAAGGGTTGTCGTGGAACCAGAGAATCTCGTGCTCGCCGAGTCCGTGCGCCAGCAGATAAGGAAAGAGCGGGTGCGCGTGGTCGACCGTGCCGCAAAGCAGGTCGAAGCCGAGCCAGCGCCGCTCGTTCAGCAGGTCGCGGGTGCCGGCGAGCTCGGGCGTGGACCATGAGCGGCCCAGGTCGTCGGTCTGGATGAGGCGCGCGTCGGAGCGGACTTCACGGATGGCCCGCATGGCCAGGACGGTTGCGCGGGTCTGGTTCAAGAGCGCCCGCAGGTACTGCTCGCGGGTGCGCCCGTGCGGATACCACAGGCCGTACAATCCGGCGAAACGGGCGGTGGTGTTGGGCTCGTTCACGGGCGTGTAGTCCGCGATCCACGGATAGCGGGCGGCGACCGCCCCCGCGTAGGCCGCGAGCTTCGGCGCGAAATCCTCGTCGAGCAGCCCGGTGTGCGGCGGCCCGCTGCCATGGTGGGTGAGCCCGGCGATGGGGCGCATGCCGGTGGCGCGCAAGGCGGCAAGGTAGGCGTCTTCCCATTGCCAGCCCGGCGCGGCCTCGTGCCGCTCCCACAGCACACCGCAGCGGAGCGCCGCGATGCCCAGCCCGGCAAACCGGGCCAGGTCCGAAAAGCGCCGATCGTGCCCGGAAAACCGCATCTGGTCGAGCCGGCGGTCGCCGACCCGATTGCAGGTGTACTCCGCGCCCCCCCAGACTTCCGGCCGCATCCCTCAGGCCACCCGATTTCCGTCGCTCTTGACGGCTCGGTGCGGGTCTTCATGGGCCGCGTGGGCCGCGTGGCCCGCGTGCGCCGCGTCCAGCGGCATCTCCACGGGCAGCGAGAGCAGCTTCTTTTCGGTCTTGCCCGTCAGCTTGGCGGCCAGCGTCAGCGCCTGCGCCACCACCTGGTCCATGTTGTAGTATTTGTAGGTTGCCAGGCGCCCGGCGAAATGGACCAGCGGCTGCGCCTCGGCCAGCGCGCGGTAGCGGGCGTAGAGCTCGGCATTTTGCGGCTGCGGGACGGGGTAATAGGGGTCGCCCTCGGCCGTCGGATACTCGTAAACGATGGCGGTTTTCGCGTGCTCCTGCCCGGTCAGGTATTTAAATTCGGTGACGCGGGTATAGGCGTGCTCGTTGGGGTAGTTCACCACCGCCGCCGTCTGAAACTGCTCCCGGTTGTGCGTCTGGTGCTCGAAACGCAGGGACCGGTAAGGCAGCTTGCCGTAGCAGTAGTCGAAGTACTCGTCCACCGGCCCGGTAAAGATCAGCTCGTGAAAATTGACCTCCTCGCGGATGTCGGCGTAGTCCGTGTTGAGCAGGATGGAGATGTTCGGGTGGTCGAGCATGCGCTCGAACATGCGGGTGTAGCCGTGGAGCGGCATGGCCTGGAACTGGTCGGTGAAGTAGCGGTCGTCCTTGTTGGACCGGATGGGGACGCGCGCGGTCACCGAGGCATCGAGCTCGGAGGGGTCGAGGTCCCACTGTTTGCGGGTGTAGTTGCGGAAAAACTTGGTATAGAGCTCGCGGCCCACGCGGCTCACGACCACGTCCTCGCTGGTGCGGATCTCGGCCTTGGGCTCGGCGACCGAGGACAGAAACTGCTCCACCTCGCCGCTCGACATTTTCAGCCCGTACAGGGTGTTGAGCGTGTCGAGGTTGATGGGCATGGGGACCAGTTGGCCGTCGACGCTCGACTTGACGCGATGCTCATACGGACGCCAGGCGGTGAAGCGGGAAAGGTAGTCGAAGACCTTGGCGGAGTTGGTGTGGAAGATGTGCGGCCCGTACCGGTGCACCAGGAGCCCGTCTTCGTTGTAGAAGTCGAAGGCGTTGCCGCCGATGTGCGGCCGCTTGTCGACGAGGAGTACGCGCGCGTTGCGCTGGGTGGCGAGTCTTTCGGCCAGAACGCTCCCTGCAAAACCCGCTCCGACGATCAAATAATCGAACATTCGTGACCTGCCCATCCGTTTTCCGCGCGGTTCCGGCCTTGGAGGCAGCCGGGGCTCGACACGCGGTTTCCGGCCGTGGGCGGAAGACATTCGCGTGGAGGCGCGCTGTTGTATTTAGGTACTTTCGCACTGAGATGCGGGCGGCGTGGGTGGAGACCGTATGCGCGCGAATGCGCGAACTCGACAGGGCGCACAAACAGCGCCGGTCAGTTCTTCTCGAAGATCATAAAGTAGTCCTGGCCGTCGGCTTTCGTGAAGTCGTAGCGGCCCACGCGGTGGAAGCCGGCCGCGGTGACTTCCTTGACCACCACGGGCTCGTCGAGCCCATGGTCCGCGCCGTTGCCGTTGCGGTCGATGATGCCGAGCTTGCCGTGTGCCCGCAGGGCAGGCTTGAGGTTGCGCAGGAACAGGTCGGTGTGCGCGATCTCGTGGTAGACCTTCAGCATCAGCACCGCGTCGAGGCTGCCGGGGGGCAGCCTGGGGTCGTCCGGCGTGCCGAGGACGGTGTGGACGTCGCTCAGCTTGTCCTTGCCGGCGCGGTCGCCGATGGCTTTGATTGCGGCGGGGTTGATGTCCTCTGCCAGGACCTCGCCGTTGGGGGCGACGCGGGCGGCGGCGCGCACGGTGAACCAGCCCGAGCCGGCGCCGATGTCGGCGACGGTGGAGCCGGGGTGCAGGCCGAGCAGATCCATTACGCGGCCGGGCTGCAACTTCTTGTCCCGGTCCTTGTACTCGAAGATGGACAGGTCGCCGGAGTACGGGGCGCTGGTTGGGTGCCGAGGGGTTTGCGGGGCAGCGAGGGGTACGGCTAGGATCAGGGCGAGGGCGATGACGGCTGCGAGGCGCATGTGTGCGGGTGCCTCCTGTCTCTACTTTAGAACGGGCCGGTTGGTCAGGACGGTTTTGCCGCCGGCCGAAGCGAGCGCGTACACGGGGCCGTAGCGGAGCAGGTCGGCCTGCCGGTCGGGGCTTTGCGTAAAGAGGAACTGGCGCTGCGCGGGCGAGGACCAAAGCGCGTGGAGCCTCGCCTCGGTGACGAAGATGTCCGGAGAGTCCCGCCACAGGCTGCCGTACCACAGGCCGTTGACCCGGCCTTCGACCACCGAGACCTCGCGGCCGGTGTAGAAGGGGACGCCCGAGCCGAGCGTGTACTCGCCGTCGAGCAGGATGCGGTCTGCCGGGGTCGCGGCTTGCTTGATGGCCAGCGCCGGCCCGCGCGAGCCGATGATGGGGTAAAACCGCGTCAGGCCCTCGTGGACGCACAGCAACACGGCGATGCTCGCGGCGGCAAGGGTGAGATTGGCGGCGAGGGTCCGGCGGCGCGCGCGGAGCCAATGGCTGAGCGGCCCGGCGGCGAGCATGGCCAAGGCAAGCGCGGCGAGCGGGCCGCGGAAGAATCCCATGGCCGGCCCGGTGAGGTCGCCCACGTGGCCGAGCGAGAGGGTGTACATCTCGGGGTGGGCGGCGAGCAGGGTGGTGAGGTCCGCGCCGGAGGGCGCCGCGGGCGCGGTAAGGGCGAACCACCCGCTGACGGCGGCCGGCACCGTGGTGAGGGGGAGAAGCACGAAGCGGCTGAGCCGCAGGGCGCGTGCCTGCTGCTCAGGCTGCGCGAGGAAACCCCCGATGAGCAGAGCGAGCGCGGGGATCGCGGGAACGGAGTAGTACTCCTGCCGGGAGCCCAGGCAGAAAAAGCCGAGGACCAGGCCGACCCAGAGCAGGAGCAGGAGGGTTCCGTCGCGGCCGGGAAGCGCTTTGCGGAAGATTGCGGCGACAGCGCCGGGCAGAAAGGCGGCCCAGGGCGCGAGCCAGAGCGCGGCGAGCCCGAGAAAGAGCGGGATGGGTACCTGGCCGTAGTCGTGCGGGAAGCGCTTGCCGATGAAGCGCAGGAAGTGCTCGTTGACCACGTAGAACCAGAACCAGCCGCGCGCGGGGGTGCCGGGGATCGCCGGGTTGCGCAGGGCGACGAGCACATGCCATGGCGCGGCGAGGGCGAGGAAGACCAGGGTGCTCGAAAGCAGGGGAAGATGGCGCAGCGAGCGCAGACGGCGGGTGAAGGCGAGGTGGAGCAGAACCAGCCCGAGCGGGAAGACCAGACCGATGAGCCCTTTGGTGAGCAGGTTGAGCGCGAGCACCGCCGCGAACCCGGAGCAGGTGAGGTGGAGCGAAGCCCGGTCCACGACCGGCTCGTCGAGCAGGCGCAGCGCGCGCAGGTAGAGGTGCGCCGCCAGCGTCATCCAGAGGGCGAGCAGCACGTCCGGAATGGCGAAGCGCGTGAACAGGTAGGGGCCCAGGCAGGTCGCGGTCACCAGCGCGGAGAGAAGCCCGGCGGTGCGGCCCCACAGGCGCGCGCCCAGCGCATACACGGCCGCGAACAGCCCGAGGGTGAGCAGGGCGAGCGGGATGCGGGCGGCCCAGTCGTGCACGCCGAAGACCCGCATGGAACCGGCCATGAGCCAGTACATAAGCGGCGGCTTGTCGAAAAAGCGGATGCCGTCGACGTAGGGCGTGATGTAGTCGTGGCGCGCGAGCATCTCGCGGGCGCACTCGGTGTAGACCGAGTCGACGTCGTCGAGCAGCCCGGGCGAGAACAGGCCGCGCACCTCCAGTAAAAGCCATGCCGCAAGCGTGGCGAGCAGCAGAAGGAGGTGTTGAAGGCCGGTTGGCGGCGGGGCGAGAACCGCGGCCTGAGCTTCCGGGACGAGTTTAGCCGTGGGCAGTGTGGCGATAAAAGAAGTCTCCAGGCGCGGTGTAGTCGTCAGAATCTCAGAAGAACCTCAATCTTAAGGAAATAAGCATGACGCGGGAAGCGGGATCTCGCAACTTGTTCATTACACGCATTCAGAGTGTTCGTTGGAATACAGAAACACCGCGGCCTTTCAGCGCGTCGGTCCCGCGGCTTCGTTCAACGCGAGATTGAGCGCCAGGACATTGACGCGCGGCTCGCCCAGCAGGCCGAGCTGGCGGTTGGTCACGTGCTCTTGGATCAGAGATTCGACCGCCCTCTCAGAAATATGCCGCTCACGGGCGATGCGCGGAGCCTGGTAGAGCGCGGCGGCAGGGGTGATGTCCGGGTCCAGGCCGGAGCCGGAAGCGGTCACCAGGTCCACCGGGACTGGGGTTCCGGTGCTCTCGGCCTTGACGCTCGCGTCCACGCGGTCGACCAGCGCCTTGTTGGTGGGCCCGTAATTGGAGCCGGACGAGGCACCGGCATCGTAGCCCGTGCCGGCGGCGGAGGGCCGCGAGTGGAAGTAGCCGGGGCCGGTGAAGGGTTGGCCGAGGATCGCCGAGCCGACGACCTCTCCATTGCGGGTGACCAGCTGGCCGTTCGCGTTGTTTTTGAACAGCAGCTGCGCGGCGGCGGTAATGGCCAGCGGGTACACGAGGCCCAGCAGGACGGTCGTGACGAGGGTGTACAGGACGGCGATGCGAACGTTTTTCATGGAAGTGTCCTTCAGGCCAGGTGCAGGGCGACGAGCGCGAGGTCGAGCAGCTTGATCCCGATGAACGGGACGACGATGCCGCCGAGCCCGTAAACCAGGAGGTTGCGCTGGAGCAGCGCCGCGGCCGAAACGGGCCGGTACGCCACGCCGCGCAGAGCCAGCGGGATCAGGCCCACGATGATGAGCGCGTTGAAAATGACCGCCGAGAGCACCGCCGACTGCGCGTTGTGGAGCCGCATGATGTTGAGCGACTGGAGCACCGGGAACACTCCGGCGAACATGGCGGGAATGATCGCGAAGTACTTGGCGACATCGTTCGAGATGGAGAAGGTGGTGAGCGCGCCGCGGGTCATCAGCAGCTGCTTACCGATGGCGACGATCTCGATCAGCTTGGTCGGGTTGGAGTCGAGGTCGACCATGTTGCCGGCCTCCTTGGCGGCCTGGGTGCCGGAGTTCATGGCGACGCCGACATCGGCCTGGGCCAGCGCGGGGGCGTCGTTCGTTCCGTCGCCGGTCATCGCGACCAGCTTGCCCTCGGCCTGCTCACGCTTGATCAGGTCCATCTTGTCTTTCGGCTTGGCCTCGGCGAGGAAGTCGTCGACCCCGGCCTCGCGCGCGATGGCGGCTGCGGTGAGCGGGTTGTCGCCGGTGATCATGACGGTGCGGATGCCCATGGCGCGCAGCTGGTCGAAGCGCTCGCGCATGCCGCCCTTGACGACGTCCTTGAGGTAGATCACGCCGAGCGCCTTGCCGTTTTCGGCGACCACCAGCGGCGTGCCGCCCTTGCGGGCGATCTCCTCGACCGTGGCCCGCACGGCGGCCGGCAGCTGCGAGCCGTGCTCGACCAGGAAGTTGGCGATCGCGTCGACCGCGCCCTTGCGGATCGACCGGCCGTCGACCTCGATGCCGCTCATGCGGGTTTGCGCGGAGAAGGGGATGAACTCGGCGTTGAGCTCGGCCAGCGGGCGCCCGCGCAGGTTGTGCTTCTCCTTTGCCAGGACGACGATGGAGCGGCCTTCCGGCGTTTCGTCGGGAAGGGAAGAGAGCTGGGCGGCATCGGCCAGCTGTTCCGGGGCGACCCCCGGCGCGGGTACGAACTCGGCCGCCTGCCGGTTGCCGAGCGTGATGGTGCCGGTCTTGTCGAGCAGCAGCGTGTTGACGTCGCCGGCGGCTTCAACCGCGCGGCCCGAGGTGGCGAGGACGTTGTGCTGCACCAGCCGGTCCATGCCCGCGATGCCGATGGCCGAGAGCAGGCCGCCGATGGTGGTCGGGATGAGGCAGACTAACAAGGAGACAAGGATAAAGACACTCTGCGGCGCGCCGGAGTAGATGCCGAAGGGCTGGAGCGTGACCACGGCGAGCAGGAAGATGATCGTCAGCCCGGCGAGCAGGATGTTGAGCGCGATCTCGTTGGGGGTTTTCTGACGGCTCGCGCCTTCGACCAGCGCGATCATGCGGTCGAGAAAGCTTTCGCCGGGGTTGGACGTGATGCGGATGGTCAGCACGTCGGACAGCACGCGGGTACCGCCGGTGACGGCGGAGCGGTCGCCGCCGGCCTCGCGGATGACCGGGGCGGACTCGCCCGTGATGGCCGATTCGTCGACCGAGGCGACGCCCTCGGTGACCTCGCCGTCGCCGGGGATCATCTGGCCGGCGCTGACCTTGACCGTGTCGTCCTTGCGAAGGCCGGAGCTCGGAACCTCCTCGACGGCCCCGCCTTTCCCCACTCGGTAAGCGGTGGTTTCGGACTTGGCCTGGCGCAGCGCGTCGGCCTGGGCCTTGCCGCGGCCCTCGGCCATGGCTTCGGCGAAGTTCGCGAACAGCACCGTGAACCAGAGCCAGAGCGTGATCTGGAGATTGAATTTGAAGCTGCTGCTGTGATCGATAAAGAGCAGCACGGTGGTGAGGACCGAGCCGATCTCGACGACGAACATCACCGGGTTGCGCGCCATGGAACGGGGGTTGAGTTTGCGCAGGGCGTCGACCGAGGCGCGGCGCACGATGCGGGGGTCGAAGAGGGAACGCTGGGCGGCCACGGACGAAGCTCCTAAAAGGTGTGCCCGGCGCGCAGGAGCAGGTGCTCCAGCACGGGGCCGAGTGAAAGGACGGGGAAGAAGGTAAGCGCGCCGACGATGAGAATGACGCCGGTGAGCAGCGTCGTGAACAGCGGCGTGGTGACCGGGAAGGTGCCCGCGGTGGCCGGAGCAGTCTTCTTGCCGGCCAGGTTGCCGGCCAGGGCCAGCATGGGGACGATCATCATGAATCGGCCGAAGAACATCGCCGTCCCGAGCGTGTAGTTGTACCAGGGGGTGTTCGCGTTCAAGCCGGCGAAGGCGGAACCGTTGTTGCCGGTGGCCGAGGTATAGGCGTAGAGGATCTCGCTCAGCCCGTGCGGGCCGTGGTTGGCGAGGCTCGAAAGCCCCAAACTCGGCAGCAGGATGGTGACCGCGGTAAAGCCCAGGATGAGCAGTGGAAAGATGAGCAGGTACAGCATGGCCATCTGCACGTCGTAGGCTTCGATCTTCTTGCCCATGTACTCCGGCGTGCGGCCGACCATCAGGCCCGCGATAAATACCGAGAGCACCACGAAGATCAGCATCCCGTACAGCCCCGCGCCGACGCCGCCGAAGACCACCTCGCCGAGCAGGATGTTGACCAGGGGAACCAGCCCGCCGAGCGGCAGGAACGAGTCGTGCATCCCGTTGACCGCGCCGCAGCTGGCGTCGGTGGTCACGGTGGCGAACAGGGCGGTGTTCGCGATGCCGAACCGGACCTCCTTGCCTTCCATATTGCCGCCGGCCTGCATGTCCGTCGTTTGTGCGTGGATGCCGTGCAGCAGCGGGTTGGGGTGGGCCTCGGCCCAGTAAGCGACCGTGGTGCCGGCGAACCAGAGGACGACCATCGCGCCCAGGACCGCCCAGCCGTGGCCGGGGGCGCGAGTCATTTGCCCGAGCATGACCGTGAGCCCCGCGGGGATGAGGAAGATGGAGACCATCTCAAGGAAGTTCGACAGCGGGGTAGGGTTCTCGAAGGGGTGCGCGCTGTTCGCGTTGAAGAAGCCGCCCCCGTTGGTGCCGAGCATCTTGATGGCCTCCTGCGAGGCAACGGGACCCTGGGCGATGGTTTGCGCGGTCACCTGTTTGCCGGCGACGGTCTGCGGCTCGACCAGCTTCGCGGTGTCGTAGGGCTTGAGGTTCTGGACGACCCCTTGCGAAACCAGGGCGAGCGCGAAGACAGCGGAGATGGGCAGCAGGATCCAGAGCGTCCCGCGCGTGAGGTCGACCCAAAAGTTGCCGAGGGTCGCCATCTCGCGGCGGGCAATGCCGCGAACGAAGGCGACCGCCAACGCGAGGCCGACGGCGGCGGACCAGAAGTTGTGCGTCGCCAGGCCGACCATCTGGGTCAGATAGCTCATGGTCGACTCGGGAACGTACGCTTGCCAATTGGTATTGGTGGTGAAGGAAACAGCGGTGTTGAATGCGAGCGCGGGCTCGACGGCGGCCAGGTGCTGCGGGTTGAAGGGCAGCACGTGTTGGAGCCGCTCGACGACGTAGGTCAGGACGAGCGTCGCCGCGCTGAAGGTGAGCATGGCTCCGGCGTAGCCGGTCCAGCGCATTTCTTCCTCGGGCTTGACGCCGGTGAGCTTGTACAGGAGTCGCTCGACGGGCACGAGCACGGGGTCGAGCAATGTTTTTTGCCGCTCGAAGACCCTGGTCATGTAAGTGCCCATGGGTTTGGCCAGCAGCAGCACCGCGGCGATGAACAACGTGATTTGGAGCCAGCCGTTCAGGTTCATGATGTCAGAACTTCTCCGGACGCAGCAGGGCGTAAACGAGATAGACAAGCAGCAGCGCGGAGAGCAGAAGCAGCACGCCGTCGAGGATCACGGGCGGCTCGCTTTCAGGTTTTCGCAGCCGACGACATAGGCGTGGGCGATGGCGGCCAGTGCGCCGATCGCCAGAACCGAAATCAAGTCACCCATGGTGAACTCCTGGTTAGAAGTGGTAGATAAGATCGCCGGCCGCGGTGAACTGGGTGGTCTTGGTGCCGAGATCGTAGGAGTTGCCGTTATAGGAGTGTTCGAGGCGAATCTCCGGCCGGAAAGTGACAGTCGAGCCGATCCAGTGATTGATGCCGATCAGGTGCTCGGAATAAATCGTCTTGTATCCCGTGCGCTGGCCGCGAATATCGTCCACCATCTCGTTACGAATGCTCAGCGAGTCGTGGTGATGGTTGAAGTCGCGCTCCAGATAGTTCACGATCGCCGACGATGGCGCGTAGCACTGGCGCTGGCCGGCCTGGCAGATAGCCCCGTTCGCCCCGGTTTCCGGCGCGATCGGGTTGTCCACGTTGCCGGCTACATTGGGCACTTGTCGTTCGTATTGGTACCAGCCCTCCGTGGCCGTGTGCCACGGGCCCTTGCCGAATTTGTGGTAATGGGTCAGGTAATAGCCTTGAAGATTGTTATAGGCATACTTGCCATCGTTGATCTCGTTGGCGCAAAGATACAGGTTGTCGCCGCCGTTCTGCCAGGTGTAGGAAAGGCACCCGGTACCGGTGGGCTGCGCGTCCGAGATCCACGGGGCGTTTTCGCAGCCCGCGGAGAGCCCGGCCTGCACCATCCAGTGATCGCTCAGCTTGATGCTCGCGACCGCGCCGGTTTGCGTGTAGCAGTCATAGGTGTAGAGGATCGAATGCGAGTAAGTGTAGTTATTGGGACCCAGCTGCGCTTCGATGTCCGGCAGCGAGATGTAGCGCCCGATGCGTACGTTCATGCCCTGCGCCACATGCGGGAACCAGAGATCGGCATAGACCATGACCGGGTCGTACCCGTAGGTGTGATTCTTTTGGAGCAGCTGCTGACTCAGGATGCCCTTGGCCGTGGTATAGCGATAATCCAACCCGAACAGGTTCGCTATGCGGAAGCCGTAATCGAAATGATCTTTTTGCACCTCGTTCGGCTGCCGCTCAATATAGATGACAGCCTGGTCGAGCTGGATGGTATTCGGGATGACATCGTAAGCCAGCGGCGCATTGGCGTAGTGCCCTTTGTTCGAGGTGCTTACGTTGAAGCCGGGGTCGACCCATCCATAGACCTTGGTGCGCGACTTGTTCTCGTCGACCGCCTGCATGAGCGGGTACGTATTCGAGTCCGGCGCGCCGATGGTCGGGCTGCCGCCGTAGGGCCAGTACGCGAACGGGAACGGGGGCGAGCTGACCGGGGCCGGGTAGCCGACCGTGGTTTCCGGCGCGGGCGCGTCGCTCGGCGCGGGGTGCCAGTCGGCTTTATAGCCGTCGCCGAGGCGGCTGAAAAAGTTTGCGCGCGCCGCGCTGGGGGCTTCGGGACCGGGGGGAGCGGTCCGTTCCGGGGCGTGCGTCTGCGCGAAGCCGGGGCGGAAACACAGCAAGGACAAGAAGATAAGCAACAGGGTGGAGCGCTTCACGGGTACTTCCTCTGTACCCAAGAAGAAATGCGGCGCGCGTAGGAAGTCCGTAGGGAAGCCGTAAAGTTTTCGTAAACCTCAGTCGGCCGCTTCCCCCGCGGGCCGCAGACGGTAGCCGATCCAGGGCTCGCTCTGGATGTAGCGCAGCCCCTCGCCGCGCTCCAGCTTCTTTCTCAGCTGCCCGACCAGCACCCGCAGGTACTCCGGCTGGTCCTCGCCGGACGGGCCCCATACCGCGCGCAGCAGGGCTTTGTGGGTCATCACGCGGTCGGGGTTGCGCAGCAGCACGGTCAGCAGCTCGAACTCCTTCGGAGTCAGGTGCAGCTCCTGCCCGCGCAGCGCGGCGGTGTGCGCGGCCGGGTCGACCGCGAAGTCCCCGACCGCGAGCGGCTCCGGTTGAAGCTCTTGTTCTGGCAGGCGGCGCAGCTGCGCGCGCACCCGGGCCAGCAGCTCCGGCATGGAGAAAGGCTTGGTCAGGTAATCGTCCGCGCCCTCGTCGAGCGCCCGCACTTTCATCGCTTCCCCCTCCCGCACGCTCAGCACGATGATCGGGGTCCGGGCAACACGGCGCACGGCCTCGGTCAGCTCCAGCCCGTTCATCTCCGGCATGGCCAGGTCGGTGATGATCAGATCCGGATGCTCGGCTTCGAAGCGCTCAAAGCCTTCCAGGCCGTTGTTCGCGACCGAAACCGCGTAGCCGCTGCTCTGGAGCGAGGCGCGCAGCATGCGGGTGATCTGCCGCTCATCGTCGACGACCAGAATGCGCTTCATAGGGAGAAGCATACCCCGTACACTTTCCCCCATGAGGGACTGGCGCGTGCGGGCGTGGGCGCGGTGGACGGCGGGCTTCGCCGTGCTGGCCGCGATCGTGCTCGTGTATCACCGGTGGTTCCACGTGAACCCGACCACGGTCGCGCTCACCCTTCTGCTCTTCATCCTCAGCGTCGCGGCGCGCTGGACGCTGCGCCACGCGATCGTGATGTCGGTAGCGGCGACGCTTGCTTACAACTACTGGTTTCTGCCGCCCGAGGGCGGGTTCACCATCAACGACCCGCAAAACTGGCTCGCGCTGCTCGCCTTTCTCGCGACCAGCGTGATCGGCAGCCGGCTCTCGCAGCGGGCCAGGGGCGAGGCGGAGGAGGCGCAGAGCCGCGAGCGGGAGCTTCGCGCGTTGTTCACACTGAGCCGCGACCTGCTCCAGACCGAAAAGGTTGGCGAGCTTGTCGGCGCGCTCCCGCCCATCGTTCGCGGAGCCGCGGGGGCCCGGTCGCTGCTGCTGTACCTGCTCGACGGGGAGCGGGTCTTCTATGCCGGGGAGCCGCCCCGCGCCGCGTTCGGGTTGCCCGAACTGCGAGGCCTGGCGCTGCGCCTGAACGCGCCGGAGCTCGGGCCCGGCGGCGAGGCGCGCATCCCGCTCCGCGCCGGGGTGCGCCCGCGCGGGCTGCTCGTGCTCGAAGGCGCGAGGCTCTCGACCGAAAGCCTGGAGACGGTGGGCGGCCTCGTTTCGATCGCCTTCGACCGGGCGCAGGCGCTCGAGGACGCGGCCCGCAGTGAAGCGGCCAAGAAAAGCGAGCAGCTGCGCACGCTGGTGCTGGACTCGATCACGCACGAGCTGCGCACGCCGCTGACCTCGATCAAGGGCGCGGCCAGCGCGCTCTTGTTCGCGCCGGCGATGGGGCAACCGAGCCGGCGCGAGCTGCTGAGCATCATCGACGAGGAAAGCGATCGGCTCAACCGTCTGGTGAGCCAGGCGGTGGAGATGGCGCGGCTGGAAGCGCACGAGGTCCGGATGAACTTCGCGCCGGTTCCGGTGGAGGATCTGCCGGCCCACGCCGAGGAAGCGATCGCCGCAGCGCGGGCGACGCACACCCTGCGGGTGGACCTGCCGCACCTGCCGCAGCTGCCCGCCGTGCTGGCCGATGCCGAGATGATCGGCAAGGTGCTGTCGAACCTGCTCGAAAACGCGAGCAAGTACTCGCCGGCGGGCTCGACGATCACCGTCACGGCGCGGGAGCGGGACGGCGCGGTGCTCGTCAGCGTGGCCGACCGGGGCATCGGCATCGACGCCGCGGAGCAATCGCTGGTGTTCGACCGTCTGTTCCGCTCGCGCACGCAGGACGGGGTCACGCCGGGCACGGGCATGGGGCTGGCCATCAGCCGGGCGATCGTGGAGTCGCACCGGGGAGCTTTGTCGGTCGAGAGCAGGTTGGGCGAGGGGTCAACCTTCACATTCAGCCTGCCGGTCGCCGACGACGAGAAAGGCCCCTTGACGTCATCTTCTTAAGCAATTAAGACTGAAGGGGACAGATAGGAGCATCCGCCTTGCCCGCTCGCTCGCTCACCCTCGTTCTTCTTCTCGCGGCCTCGCCGGGCCTCGCGCAAAAACAGACCCTGCGTATCGCGCCGGCCTCCTCCTCCGTGCACTTCGAGCTCGGCGATGTGCTCCATGCCGTCCACGGGACCTTCCGGGTTCAGCAGGGCGTGATTCGCTTCTCGCCCGAGGAAGGCCCCATGAGCGGCACCGTTACGGTGGACGCGGCCAGCGGCAACAGCGGCAACGGCTCGCGCGACAAAAAGATGGCCAGCGACGAGCTCAAGGCTCCAACTTATTCGACCGTGACCTTCGCGCCCAAGCGCCACACCGGCGCGATCCACCCCACGGGCGACTCGGCGATCGTGGTCGAGGGCACCTTCACGCTGCTCGGCACGCCGCACGAGATCACCGTGCCCATGCAGCTCCACATGGACGGGACCGAGTGCAAGGCGACCGGCAGCTTCACCGTGCCGTATGTGGAGTGGGGTCTCAAGGACCCGAGCAACTTTCTCCTGCACGTCGGCAAGGAGGTCAAGATCGACCTCGAACTGTTCGGCTCGCTCGGCGAGGGTGCCCGTAGCTGAAACCGCCCGCACCGCCACCAACCCCGATCCCGAAATAGATTGGAGACCTTCCTTATGGCTGTTCACGGCATTCGCCACCGCAGTCTTTTCAGGACGACCGGCATGAGCGGAGGCGCCGCGAGATCCGGCCGCCGCGACCCGCTGCGCGCGCGCCTTCGAACGGCCTATACGGAGGGGCTGCCGGTCGCGGGCGAAACGGAGCCGTACCTGGCCGCGGCGCTCGGCGGCGTGCTCGCGCGGACGGGCACCATGGTCCGGGCCGAGCTCGCCTTTCTGACCGGACGGGCGTTCGGCATGGAGGACGAAGCGGCGACCCGGCTGGCGACCGCGCTCGAATACTTCCACACCGCCTCGCTGCTCATCGACGACCTGCCCGCCATGGACGACGCGGCGCTGCGGCGCGGCGCGCCCGCGCTGCACCGCGTGTACGGCGAAGGCACGGCGATGCTGGCCTCGCTCGCGCTGGTCAATCGCGCGTACGCGCTGGTCTGGCAGGCGGCCGCGGCTTCGGCGAGGCAGCCGCGCGCGCTCGGCTACCTCGAGCGCTACCTGGGACTGGGTGGGCTGCTCGACGGGCAAAGCCGCGATATCCATGGGGGAGCGTCCGACCCGCAGCGGGTGGCGATCGGCAAGACGGTCGCGCTGCTCCGGCTCGCGCTGGTGCTGCCGGCCACCCTGGGCCGCGCCGACGAGCACGCCCTGTGCCTGCTCGACCGGCTCTCGCTCGCCTGGGGGCTGGCCTACCAGACGCTCGACGATCTGCGGGATGTCATGAGCACGGATTCGCCGAGTAAGACCGCCGGACGCGATGCGGCCCTGAACCGGCCTAACCTGGCCCTCTCCCTGGGGCAGACCCGGGCCTTCGCGCGCCTCGACCGGCTGCTCCTGCTCGGGGACCGTCTGGTCGCCCGTCTCGGCCGGCGCGAGCCGCGCTTGTTCTTCCTGGAGGCGGTACGGGAGCGCTTCGCCCGCCAAAGCCGCGAGCTGGCCGGGGGTTTTGAGTGACCAACGCGGGCGTGTTTTTCCGGCTGATCCTCACCAACCTCGGACGCCATCGCGTCCGCACCGCCATCAGCATCGCGGGCATCGCGTTCAGCGTCGCCGCCATGCTCACGGTCGTCACCGTGCTGCAAGGGGCGGTGGGCATGTTCGCCGGGCTGCTCTCGGCCGACAGCGAGTGCGTGGTCTTCGAGCGCAACGTATCGGACCTGTTCTTTTCGAGCGTGCCCGACGCCGCGGCGGCGCGCATGCGCGAATGGAGCACGGTGGAGCACGCCAACCCCGTGCTGTTCGGCGTAGTCTCGAGCCTCGACCACCCCATCATCACCTGCTTCGGCGTGACCGCGGACGACAGCCGCCTCACCAAGGCGGCCTGGCTCGCGGGCAGCCGCGAAGCGTTCGGGCGCGGCAGCCACCAGGTCGCGCTCGGCGAACGGGCGGCCGAGTTTCTCCACGCGCGCGTGGGCAGCCGCATCGCGGTCGGCCACGGCATCTTCGAGGTCAGCGCGGTCCTGCGCACCAGCAACGGCTTCGAGGATGGAGGGGTCTTCATGCCGCTCGCCGAGGCGCAGGAATTCTTCCACAAGCAGGGTACGTCCTCGGTCATCACCGTCAAGCTGCGTGGAAAAGACCGAATAGCGGCCTTCAAGCGCCAAGTCAAGGAGCAGTACCCCAGCCTGATCGCGCTCGAAAACACCGAGTTCGACCGGTCCTACTCGCAGTTCCGCATCCTGAAGGCGACGGCCTGGGCGGTGGGCGGGGCGGGGCTGCTGCTGGGTGGGCTCGGGGTCGCGAACACCATGATCATGTCCGTCTTCACGCGCATCCGCGAGATCGCGATCCTGCGTGTCAATGGCTTCTCCAACGCGCAGGTGGCCGGCATGATCTTCGGCGAGTCCGGCGTGGTCTCGCTCACCGGCGCGGTCGCGGGCATCGTGCTGGGCATCGCGGCGATCTTCACGCTCAAGCAGATCCCCGCGCTGCACGGCTACGTCAACGCGGACCTCGAACCCTCGGTGATCGCGCTGGTGCTGCTGCTGGCCTGCTGCACGGGCGTAGCCGGGGCCCTGTACCCGGCGGCTTACGCGATGCGGGTACGCGCGGTGGAGGCGCTTCGCTTTGAATAGCGCGCGGGCGGTGGAGGCGGCCGGGGTCTGGAAGAGCTACGACGACGGCGCGATCCCGGTGCTGAACGGGGTCGATTTCCACGCGGACGCCGGGCAGACGGTCGCGCTGTGCGGCTCCTCTGGTTGCGGCAAGAGCACACTGCTGCACCTTCTGGGCGGGCTCGATTACGCGACGCGCGGCCGCATCGCCGTGTTGGGCCGTGAGCTGCGCCCCGGCGCGGGCATGGTCGCCATGCTGCGGCACGAGGTCGGCTTCGTCTTCCAGCTGCACAACCTCATCGCGGACCTCACGCTCGAGGAAAACTGCATGATCCCCGCTGTGGCGGCCGGTACGCCCCGCGCGGCCGCCCGTGCCCGGCTCGACGAGCTTACCCGGCGCACGGGCTTGAGTCACCGGTTGAACCAGCGCATCCAGAAGCTCTCCGGCGGCGAGCGCCAGCGCACCGCCCTCTGCCGCGCCCTGATGAACCGCCCCAAGATCCTGCTGGCCGACGAGCCCACCGGCTCGCTCGATGAGCGCTCGTCCGAGCAGATCTTCACGCTGCTGCTCGACCTGGTCCGGAACGAGGGCACGACCTTGATCATGGCCACGCACGACCGCGCGCTGGCCCGGCGCTGCGATCGGCTTCTCGACATGCAGGATGGTCGCATCCTGGCGGGAGGCGCCGTTGAGCCTGCTCACGCTTGAGGCCCCGCCCGTAGCCGCGGCTGCTTTTTCCCGGACGCACGACCGGCAATCACCGGTGTCGCTGGCCGTCCTGCACGCGCTCGCCTGGCTTGCGTTCGCGAACCTGGTCGGCGTGTGGCTCGGGGTGCTGCTCCTCTTCCCCGGCGTGGGCTCGGCCTTAGGCCCACTCAGCTACGGGCGCTGGATGCCCGTCCACCTCGACCTGCAGCTGTATGGCTGGCTGAGCCTGCCTCTGGTGGCCTGGCTGCTGCGGCTCTACGGCGCTGACAACTGGGCCGCGCGCGCGGGAGTCACGCTCTGGTCGCTCGCGCTCGCGGCCGGGGCGGCCTCGTGGCTCGGGGGCGGCGCGAGCGGCAAGCTGTTTCTGGACTGGACCGGCTTCTCGCGCGTGTTCTTCCCGGCGGCCATCGCGTTTCTGTGGGGCGCGCTCGCCGCGGCTTGCGTACGCGGGCGGGCCCGCGACAGCCGCCCCGCGCTCGCGGCCAAGGCTCTGGGACTGGTGTTCCTGGGGCTCGTCCCGGCCTTGATCTACATCGCCGCCGACCCCTCGCTCTACCCGCCCATCAACCCCGACTCGGGCGGCCCCACCGGCGCGAGCCAGCTCGAGTCCGTGCTGGTGATCGTGCTGATCCTGTTCGTGCTGCCGTACGGGCTTGCCGAGCGCCGCGGGCGGGCCTTCTGGATCAAGACCGGCTGGGTCGTCTTCGCGGTCGAGGCGCTGCTGTGCCTCGGCCTGGGCCGGGCCGACGTAAGCCACCACCGCCCCACCCAGTGGGTCAGCCTGGCGAGTCTGCTGCTGTGGGTGTCGCTGGTTCCGGCGTACTGGTCCACGTTCCGCTGGGCGCCGGAAACCCGCGCCTGGCGCCGGGCCGCGTTTGCCTGGTGGGCGCTGCTGGTGCCCACGGGCTGGTGCCTCTTTCTGCCCGGCGTGCTGGACCGGTTCAAGTTCACGGACGGCCTGGTGGCGCACTCGCTGCTGGCCATGGCCGGGTTCACAACCAACCTGCTCCTGCTGCTCGCGGTGGTACTGCTGGGGCGCGACGGCGATGCGCTCGACTCCCGCTGGGCGTTCTGGGCTTGGCAGGGCTGCGCCTTCCTCTACGTG
>CAXUEU010000051.1:0-21154 GCA_964250195.1 uncultured Acidobacteriaceae bacterium | reverse complement strand
GCGCGGGCCCGTTCATCACACTGCCCCTGGTCGCGGCGGCACTCGGCCCGGGGGCGTGGCTCGGCTGGCTGGCCGGGGCCGTGCTCGCCCTTTGCGACGGCCTGGTCTGGGCCGAGCTTGGCGCGGCCCTGCCTCGCGCGGGTGGCTCCTACGCCTACCTGCGTGAGATTTACAAGCCGGCCGGCTCTACTTCGGCTCAGCCAAACGGTGCGTCCACGCAAGCCGACCCCGGTCGTTTTCTCGGATTCCTCTATGTCTGGCAACTGCTCTTTACCGCATCGCTCTCGATCGCCTCCGGGGCGCTTGGGCTGGCCCAGTACGCCGCGTTTCTCGCGCCCGGCCTGCACCGGGAGCTTGCGCTCGGGCCTCTTCAGGCGGTTTTGCACCTTCACGGAACCAATCTCGTCGCCGCGTGCGCCTGCCTGCTCGCCGTCTTTCTTCTGTCGCGCGGGCTCGGCGGCATCGCCCGCGCGGCTGGAGTGCTCACGGTCGGCGTCGTGCTGGCGCTGCTCGCCGTGATCGTCGTCGGCCTTACCCACATGCATCCGGAGCTCGTGGCGGCTCAACTGCACTGGCCCGTCGGCAGCGGCTTGCTCTCCGTGCTTGGGGCGGCCACCCTGATCACCACCTACGATTACTGGGGCTACTACAACGTCTGTTTTCTCGGCGAAGAGGTACGCGACCCGGCCCGCACCATTCCCCGCGCCGTGCTCCTGTCGATCGCTCTCGTCGCCGCGCTTTACCTGCTGATGAACTTCGCCGTTCTCGGCGCGGTGCCCGTTCACGCCCTGCTCACCGCAGCCGGCCCGGCCCACGCCGGTTCGCTTGGGGCAGCCAGGCCGGAAGCCGCGACGCCGGAGCCTATGGCGGCCGTGCTCATGCAGTCCGTTCTCCGCCCGGCGGTCGCTCCAGCCGCCGCTGTCGCAATCGCCGCCCTCGTCATCTGGACCGCGTTTTCCTCGGTCGTCTCGCTCATGCTCGGCTACTCGCGCGCGCCGTTCGCGGCGGCCCGCGAGGGCAACTTCTTTGCTCCCTTCGCGCTGCTGCACCCGCGCCACGGCTATCCCCGGGTCGCTCTGCTCACCCTGGGCCTGCTCGGCACGTTTTTCTGCTTTTTCGACCTTCGCTCCGTCATTGCGGCGCTGGTCGCTGTCCGCATCGTGCTGCAGTACGGGTTGCAGCAGATCGGCGTCATCATTTTGCGCATTCGCCGGCCCGAGCTGCCCCGGCCCTTCCGCATGTGGCTTTACCCGCTTCCGCCTGTCGCCGCGTTACTCGGTTTCGGGTTCTTGCTCCTGAGCCGCGCCGGGGCAGCGCGCGAGCTCCTGTTCGCCGGGCTGCTCGGTCTTTCCGGTGCGCTGCTGTATGGTTTTCGCGACCGGGAGCGGTCTGGCGAGGCGCCTTCCTGAAAGCGTGCATGCTCCGCGGCCGGATCGGATCGAGGATCCGCCTTCTTGCCCGGTTCACGCGAAGGCAGATCTCTTGGCGCAAGCGCTGCCGCCGCGCTCAGGGTGATCCTGCTTCGTTGCGCCGCACTTCGAAGCACGTTGCCGATGAGCGCCGGCAGACCTTGAAGCAGACGCGAAAGGAGACGCGTGTTCCCGCGTAAAAATCGCTTCGGCACGATCGGATCAGGTCGCCGGCGCGTCAGCTCGCGAAGCGGCAGGCCGCGACCCCGAAATGCTCGAAGCGCACCTCCACGGAGGACCGCTCCATGGCCAGCAGCTTGCCCATCCAGCTGCCGGTCGTGATCCACTGCCCAACCTCCAGCCCTCCGGTCCGCCACTGCGCCTCGTTCACCAGGAAGTCCACCAGCCGCATCAGGTCCGGCCCGTTCGTGTTCCGGCCGACGCCGCTCCAGCGGACCACTCCATCGATGATGACTTCCAGCCTTTCCTGCGTGATGTCGATCGCTTGCCACTCTTGGTGGGCCGGTCCATGGTGGGCCGGTCCATGGTGGGCTGGTCCATGGACGAACCCGCCGTTCATCTGCAAATCCGCCACCATGGCCAAGTGCTCCGCCTCGTCAGGCGCGACGAAGGCCGACTCCAGCACTTCGATCACCGGATGCACGCTCCCGATCGCTCCCAGAATCTCCTCCCGGCTGTAGCGCATCGTGCGCGCCGGCAGGTCCCGCCGCAGCAAGAAGCCGATCTCAGCCTCGACCCCGCGCAGCCGGCGCGGCCCCTGCATCTCCCCGCCGGTCTTCACGAAGCCGTTGCGCAGCGGCATCGGCCCGAACATCGGCGTCGCGTCCGGGGAGGCCGCGCCGATCTTCCACCCGCCGATCGGGCCCATGCGCGCCGCCATCGCGTCCTGCACCGCATAGGCCTCGTTCAGGGACGCGGGCTGGAGCGCCGCGTCCAGCCCCGCGAGCCCTTTCGCCGAAGCCCGAGCGTCGAGCAGAACCTCCGCCGTCTGCTGTATCCGTTCGCTTTCGATCAGCGCCCGGTGCGCTTCCCTCGTCCAACCTGCCGCCATCGGTGGCCTCCAGCCCTATCCTAGAGGGGAAGCCCGCTTTACGCCCGCACCCCCACCGCCCCTGATGGAGGACGGGCAGTCAGAAGCGCCGCCGGAACTTCCGGCAAGGCTTCCGGCTTGCGCGAAATCCCCACGAGCGTATCGAAGCAGTCCCCGTCTAATTTGCGCGGCGCGTCCGCTTCCATGATGGCCAGCGCTTTTTCGACCGGGAACCCAGCCCGGTACGGGCGGTCCTCGGTCAAGGCCCCGTACACATCCGCGACGGCCAGGATGCGCGCCTCGAGCGGCAGGTCCTTCGCCACCAGGCGATGCGGGTAGCCGGTGCCGTCCAACTTTTCGTGGTGCGCGCCGGCGATGGTGGCGAGCTCCCGATATTGTGGCACACGGGCCAGGATTTTCTCCGTCAGGCCGGAGTGCTCTTGCATCACCAGCCATTCCCGCTCGTCGAGCTTGCCCGGCTTGTCCAGGATGGAGTTGGGCACGCGCAGCTTGCCCAGGTCGTGGAGCAGCGCCGCGCGGTGCACCAACTGCAGGCGCTCCCGGTCGAGACCCATCGCCGTGCCGATCCGGCGCGCGGCTTCGGTGACGCCCATCGAGTGCCGGTAGGTAAACGGGCTCTTGGCATCCACGACCTCGGAGAATGCCTCGCAGATCCGGTCCACGTGTGCCGGCTGCATCCCCTTGCTCGAGGAGGGCGCGAAGGCGAGCACGGCGGCGCGCGTCTCCCGCTCGGTTGCCGCGACCGCTCCGTCTTCGGTGGGCAGGCACTCACCCCACAGCGTGCCTTGCCGGTGCAGGGTTTCGGCCGCGCGCACCATCTCCGGGTCGAACCAGCGTCCGCTGCGCTCGAGGAGCACACGCAGCGCTTCGGATGCTCCGCGCTCGAGGGCGAACGCATCGAGGTGCTGCGCGATCGCCATCACCCGTGCGAGCGGCGGGATGGCATGGCCCTTGAGCCGTTGCGGGTAGCCGGAGCCGTCCCAGTGCTCGTCGAGCGACTGCACGGCGATGGCGGCCTCGTCGCCCATGCCGATCTTGCGGACGATGCTCGCGCCCCGGTCGCAGCGCAAAGCGATCATCTCCTCGTTGTTCCGGTGCTGGGTCATGCCGATCCGCAGGATTCGCTTTGTCCGCGCAACCGGCCCCTCGCCCGGAACCACGTTGTTCCATAAGAGGCGCAGCGTCGCGAGCGAAGGCTTGTGCGGCTGGGTCCAGTCCTCGAGCTTGACCCCGGCCTTCACCGCGCGGTCGTCGCCGCCGCCGATGATTTGGCACATGCGCGCGGCGTTGCTGCTGCAGCCTACGTCCTTGAGCAGCAGCGAGTTGTACAGGTCCGCGAGCATGCCGTTCGAGAAGCGAAGCTGTGCGCCGATGCGCATCCCGAGCAGGCAGGACCGCAGCGCGTGGCCCGGCACGGCACCCTCCGTGAGGTCGAGCGCGAAGCTCAGCGCCGAGATAATCTCGGCCAGCGAAGGGCTGTCGAGCGAGCCGGCCTCGGAGGCGGACGGTGCCGGGGCGGGAAATGGGCGCGGGAAGGGCATGGCTCTCCTTGTCTTGGGACCGTTATCGGCTTATTGCCGCAAAGAGTTCAGTCCTTTCTTCCACGTATCCGGTACTTAGGTACCGTTCACGAGCCGATTCGGGAATGGAAACGCTCATACTGGGTGAGCCAGGTTGACGAGGCGGAACGCTTTCCCGCTCTTCTCGACTCCGGGCAGCCGCTCGGCGCGTCCAAACTCTGGAGAACCCATGCTGATTCGCAAGCCCGACAATGTTCGCTCGTCCGAGATCACGCCGAAGAGCGTGTGGACCAACCGGCGCGCTTTTCTCGCCGCCGCGGGTGCCGCTACACTTGGGAGCATCCGGCTGCTCGACCCGGAAACCGGCGTGGAAGCCGCGACGAAGATCCCCACCGTCAAAAGCCCGCTTTCCACCGCCGGGCTGACGCCGACGGACAAGAACGACGTGACGCATTACAACAATTTCTACGAGTTCGGGACCGACAAGACGGATCCATCGCAGAACGCGGGCAGCCTGAAGACCGCGCCCTGGGCGGTCAAGGTCGAAGGGCTGGTCGAGAAGCCGAAGACGGTGTCTCTCGACGACCTGGCGCACTACCGCCCGCAGGAAGAGCGGGTATACCGCATGCGTTGCGTGGAGGCCTGGAGCATGGTGATCCCCTGGGTGGGCTACTCGCTGTCCGAGTTTATCGCTTGGTGCCGGCCGCTGCCCTCGGCGAAGTACGTGCAGTTCCTGAGCTTGTACGACCCGCGGCAGATGCCCCTGGCGGGTCAGTCGGGAATCGATTGGCCCTATACAGAAGGCCTGCGCATGGACGAGGCGATGCACCCCCTGACGCTGCTGACCTTCGGCATGTACGGCGAAGCGCTGCCGAACCAGGACGGCGCGCCGGTGCGCATCGTGGTGCCCTGGAAGTACGGATACAAGTCGGCCAAGTCGATCACCACGATCCGCTTCGTGGATAAAGAGCCGCCCACGACCTGGAACCGGCTCGCGCCGAACGAGTATGGCTTCTACTCGAACGTGAACCCGGAGGTGGATCACCCGCGCTGGTCGCAGCGCTCGGAACGGGTGATCGGCGCGCCGGTCTGGAAGCCGCGCCAGGCGACCCTGATGTTCAACGGCTATGCCGACCAGGTCGCCGGCTTGTACAAGGGCACGGACCTCCGGAGGTTCTCCTGACGGTGAGCAACCGCGCCATTCTCTGGCTCAAGGCTGCCGCGCATGGGGCGTGCCTGCTTCCGCTCGCGTGGCTGGTGGCTTTGTTCGTCCGCAGCGCGAACGGGGAGCCCGGCGCGCTCGGCCCGGACCCTACGGAGACGGTCACCTTTTTCACCGGATTCGGCGCGCTGCGGCTCATCGTCATCTCGCTCGCGATCACGCCGGTACGCAAACTCATCCCCAGGCTCGGCTGGCTGATCCGCTTCCGGCG
Organism: uncultured Acidobacteriaceae bacterium; assembly: GCA_964250195.1. Taxonomy (GTDB): domain Bacteria; phylum Acidobacteriota; class Terriglobia; order Terriglobales; family Acidobacteriaceae; genus EB88. The sequence goes on along the minus strand of CAXUEU010000051.1, from coordinate 15,720 downwards.
CATGCTGGGGCTGTATGCCTTTGCCTGGGCGTCGCTGCATCTGCTCACGTATCTGTGGCTCTACTCCGGCTGGAGCTGGCCCGCCATCGCGAGCGATCTCAGGCAGCGTCCGTACATCTGGGCCGGCACCGCGGCCTGGGTGCTGATGGTGCCGCTCGCCCTGACCTCGACGACCTGGTCGATCCGCAGGCTGGGCGGCGCGAGGTGGGCTTGGCTGCACCGCTTGGTCTATGTCTCCGCCAGCGCCGGCGTGCTGCACTACTGGTGGATCGTCAAGGCCGGGGTGCTCGCGCCGCTGCGGATCACGGTGGTGCTGGCGCTGCTCCTGCTGGCGCGGCCCGTACTCGGCTGGTGGCGGGGCCGGCCCGCCCGGCGGGTGGCGGCGACGGCTGGTTGAGGTGGGAAAAGCACCTGTACAAAAAGGAGGCAAACTGTTGACTTACGGTGGCAGAGACCATCCGATTAGGGTGCCGGTTAGGGTGCCGGCAGTTGTTTTTGCTCTCGGGTGTTTTGCCGTCCAACTGTGTCGAGGGCAGGAAACTACCGCCAGGCTTTCGGTCCCGACACAACCGTTTCAAGCTTCGGGGCATTACCGAAGTCCTCTGAACGGAAAAGCCCGGCGCGAGCCGGGCTTTTCCACGTGTTCGAAATGCCTACTGCGCGGCGACCCCCGCCGGCGCTACCGCCACCCGCTGCGGTGCCGTCAGCTTCAGCCCGCCGACATCCGTCTTGACCTTCAGAGAGGCGTAGCTTTCCTTTTTTTCCGCCTTGACCGGCATCCCCAACTCGTACTGGTTCTCCAGGCGGCGCGAGAAGTCGGCGAGGAAAGGCAGGAACGACACAGGGTTGGTCAGGCCCTGGTAGTACAGGTTGCCCCCGGTCGCGTCGGCGACCTGCGTCAGATAGTTCTGCCCGGCATTGGTTTCGTAGAACGTCCCGCTCAGGCCGCCCTGGTCGCGCCAGTAAATGGAGTAAACGACCAGCCCGGCCCGGTTCGTTGCATCGAGCGTGGCCTGGATGTAAGGGTTCTCCGGGTCGTAGCGCACGTTGTAGGGGTCGACGCCGTCGGTGATCATCAGAACCTCGCGCCGAGCCGCCGAAGGCCCCGCGGGCCAGCGCTTGGCCAGATCCTGCAGGCAGAAGTAGGGGCTCGCGTTGGAGCCTGGGCTGCCGCCGGGCAGGTGCAGGCGGGCGGCCACGTTGGCGTGGTCTTTCGAGAGAGCGCCCGACATCACGGCGACGCCGTTCTGCATGTAGGCCACGTCGGCCGAAACGTTCGGAGGCAGGTTCTCGATGAACTTGCTCAAATCCTGCAAGTTGCGGCCGAAGCTGGTGCGGGCCGAGTTGTCGATGAGCAGCACCAGCTGGACTTCGCCCTTGCCGTAGGGGTGCCAGTCGGACGGTTGCACGGTCTTGCCGTCGACCTCGACCTTGAGGGAGCTTTGAGGGACTGGTGCCGCCGCTTCGTTTCCCTTCGGCAGCACGGTAACGACCGTTTGGGCGCTTGCGGGAGCGCCCTCGTCCTGCGCCCGCGCGCCCGTGGCGGTCAAGAGTGCCAAACCGAGCGCAGCGGCGCTTGCTGATGAAAAAAGTTTCATGGGGAATCCTGCTTTCCAGGCGCTGCCGCGATCGGCGGCGCATGTCTTATTAGACCCGGATACACCGGATAAGATGCGTGGTGGACGGCACACCCGCCGTGCCGGGGTGGGCTATGCTTTGGAGGACATGACAAGGATTTTGACGGCGGCTGTGCTGGTGCCGCTGGTGCTGTTCGTCGTTTTTTTCAACTCGCTGCCTTTGCTCGCGGGCGCGTCGGCCGTGGTCGCCGGGCTCGCCGCCTGGGAGTTCCTGGGGCTGGCCGAGGCGAGCGGCGCGCGCGGGGTACCCCGGCTCGCGGTGCTCGGGGGCATCGCGGCTCTGTTTGCCTGTACGGTGTACCGGCCTGAGGACACCACGCCGGTCCTGGGCGGGCTCACCTTCCTGTTGCTGGGCCTCTGCGCGTTCCGGCTGCCGTTCGCGCAGGTGCTGCCGGCCGCCGCCGCTTCCGTGTTCGCGCTGCTGTACACGGGCTGGTCGCTCACGACGCTGCCCTTGATCGCCGCCCAGGGCAATGGGCCCTCGCTGCTGCTGCTGCTCTTCGTTTCTGTCTGGACCGGCGACATCGCGGCGTACTACGTCGGGCGCAACTTCGGCAGGCACCGGCTTACACGCCTGAGCCCGGGTAAAACCTGGGAAGGCACAGCCGCCTCCGTCGCTGGGACGGTGCTGGCGGCCTCGCTGCTGCTGCTGCTCTCGGCGGAGCTGGAGCGCAGGGGCCTGCTCTGGCTCAGCTACCCCGGCTCGGCATCGCGCACGCTGCTGCTGTCGGTGCTGCTCAATGTCGCGGCGCAGATAGGCGACCTGCTCGAGTCGGCGCTGAAGCGCGGGGCCGGCGTCAAGGACTCGGGCTCGCTGCTGCCCGGCCACGGCGGCGTGCTCGACCGCATCGATGCGCTGCTTCTGGCCGCGCCCGCGCTGTGGTACGCTCTGCTCGCGCAGCAGGCGCTCTGAACGAGGTTTGTTTGAAACGGATCTGCATCCTGGGCTCCACCGGCTCCATCGGCCAAAGCACCTTGTCCATTGTCGAGCAGTTCCCGGAGCGGTTCTCGGTCGCCGCTCTGGCGGCGGGGCGCAACGTGCAGGCCGCCCTGGAGCAGTGTGTTCGCTGGCGGCCCCTGGTGGTCTCGATCATGACCGAAGAGCTCGCCGCCGAGCTCCGGACGGCGCTTTGGCAACGGGGCGTCACCGGGACGGAGGTGGTCTGGGGCGTCTTCGGTACTGTGCACGCGGCGACCTTGCCGGAGGTGGATTTCGTGGTCTCCGCCATCGTCGGGGTCGCGGGGCTTCAGGCGACCTATGCGGCGATCCTGGCGGGCAAGCCCGTCGGGCTCGCGAACAAGGAAGCCATGGTGGCCGCCGGCGAGCTGCTCACCGCTGCCGCCCGGGCCGGGAATGTCCCGCTGCTGCCCATCGACTCCGAACACAACGCCGTGCACCAGTGCATGCGCGCCGGGCGGCTCGCGGAGGTCCGCAATGTCTGGTTGACGGCTTCCGGCGGGCCTTTCCGAACGCTGCCGCTCGACCAGTTTGCCGGAATCACGCCCGAGCAGGCGCTCCGGCACCCGACCTGGGTCATGGGGCAGCGCATTACGATCGACTCGGCGACGATGCTCAACAAGGGGCTGGAGATCATCGAGGCCTGCCGGCTGTTCGACCTGCCCCCCTCGCAGGTTCAGGTCACCATCCACCCGCAGTCCACGGTCCACTCGCTGGTCGAGTACATCGACGGCTCCATTCTGGCGCAAATCTCTGTGACCGACATGCGCCTGCCTATCCTCTACGCGCTCTCGTACCCGGACCGGGTCGAGTCGACCTTGAAGTTCGACATGCGCGCCCTGGCAGACCTGCATTTCGAGCAGCCCGACTTTGCCCGGTTCCCGTGCCTGCGCCTGGCGTACGAGGCCGCCGAGGCCGGCGGCGCGCACTCCATCGCGCTCAATGCGGCGGATGAGATCGCCGTCGAAGCGTTTCTGGCCAGGCGCATCGGGTTCGGGGCCATCGCGGGTACAATCGAGCGAGTGCTGGCTCAAACGCCCCGCCTCACCCCAGGCTCGATCGCGGAGGTGCTGGCGCAGGATGAACAAGCCCGCGAGCGGGCCAGGGAAGCGATTGCAGCTACCTCCCCTTAATCGCGTCTAAGCCCTCGGAGCTCACTCGATACCTCATGCCCTTCGCGCTCGTTTCCATTCTCTCCTTCATCGTGGTTCTCGGCGTCATGGTGCTGGTTCACGAGGCCGGCCACTTCCTCACGGCCAAGGCCTGCGGCGTGCGCATCGAGGTGTTCTCGATCGGCATGGGCAAGCGCCTGTTCGGTTTCCGGCGCGGCGACACCGACTATCGCATCAGCCTCCTGCCGCTGGGCGGCTACGTCAAAATGGCGGGCGAGTACGGGGGCGACTCCGGCCTGGCGGACAAGGGCACCGGCGACCCGGCGGAGTTTACCTCGCGCCCGCGCTGGCAGCGCATCCTGATCGGCGTCTCCGGCCCGGTCACCAATTTTCTGCTCGCGCTGGTGCTCATGACCGGCCTGTACATGATGCACAACGAAGTGGATGCCTACCTGAACGGCCCGGCGGTGATCGACTTCGTTCCGGCGAACTCGCCCGCCGCCCGCGCGGGCTTGAGGACTGGGGACCGCATCGTGCAGTTCGATAACGAGCACAACCCGGACTGGCAGAAAATCTCGATCCGCATGGGCATCGACGGGACCAATACCGTTCCGCTCACGGTTGCGCGCGACGGGCAGGAACTGCCCTTGCAGCTGCCGCTCTCAGGCGCGCTCGGCAAGGACGGGCCGGATCCTTCCGCGCTTGGGATTACGCCGCGCATCCAGGCCGGCTCGCTGACGATTCGCGACGTCGAGCCCGGCTATCCGCTTGCCAAGGCCGGCATCAAGACCGGGGACGTCCTGCTTTCGCTCAACGGCGTCAACCTGCACTCGACCGCCTCGGCAGCCGCGTACCTCAAGCAAAACGGCGGCGCGCCGGTGCAGCTCCAGGTCAGGCGCGGCGCGCAGGTCCTGCCTTTTACCGTTACGCCGATTGAGGGCGACGACGGCACAGGCCGCAAAGGCTGGCGGCTCGGCTTCCGCTCGCAGCCGCCGCCGTTCACGGTGGTGCAGGAGCCGTTCTTCACCGCGCTGGTGCACTCCTACCACTACAACGTGACCAGCTCGACGCAGATCGTCGAGGTCATGCGGCGGCTGTTTTCCGGCCACTCCAACGTCAAGCAGCTTTCCGGGCCCGTCGGCATCGCCCGCGTCACCGGCGAGGCCGCGATGATGCCCGGCTGGCAGCCGCTCATCAACCTCTCCGCGCAGATCAGCCTGAACCTCGGCATCTTCAACCTGCTGCCGTTCCCGCTGCTCGACGGCGGCATGATCCTGATCCTGCTGGTCGAATCGCTCATGCGCCACGACCTGAACCCGACGGTCAAGGAGCGCATTTACCAGGTGGCGTTCGTGGTGCTGATCCTCTTCGCGGTGTTTGTGACGTTTAATGACGTGTCGAGGATTGCGGGGTTCGGGCGGGGGTGAAGCATAAACCGTATGAAAACATTCTTCGCTGCTCTCGGCCGAGCATGTTTAGTGGCTACCGCGGTATTTCTGTTCAGCTTCTTCGCCTCCTGCATCCCGATAGGGCAGCGCTTTGAACATGAATCACCGCACGACGGCCAAAACGGATTTGTAGCGGCGCTTATTTCCTTCTACTTGGCCGCAGGTCTCGCGGTTCTAACCTTTACAGGTTCATTCTTGTTCACCTATGTACGACGGGTGAATAAACTTAACCTGTAAGCGAGCATCCGGGTTACAAGCCGAGCAGGATTACGCTTTCCGCTTCAGCCGCCCTTCGCAAGGCTTTATCTAACGTCGCCAACGGCAGACCAAGCCTGAGAGCGAGCTCCAGGTAGGCGGCATCATAGAGAGTAAGACGGTGCACCTGAGCGAGCACCTTTGTTGTGGTCCACGCATGGCGGCTGGTTTCGCCGTCGATTGTGATGAGCCAAGTGCTGATCTCTTCCAACATCTCGTCCCGCGCAGCCCCGTTCATCCGTGACCGCCGCACCGCCATCTCGAGCGCGTTTGCCACTTCAATGTGCCAGAACGACGGAACCCAAGCGCCGTTCCGGTTAAACAAAGCGACGGTCTGCCGAACAGCCGAAGTGGTTTCGTCTGGAAAGGCCCACGCCAACGTGAGCGAGGCGTCCACAATCATCAGTATTTCCGGCCAAGGTCCTTCTTGACCTCTTCCCAGTCAAAATGCTGCCTCGGCAGGCTCATCGCAATCTCGCGGATGCGCTCCGATGCAGCCTGCGCTCTTGCTATCTGCGCTTCCGTCCAAACCGGAGGTTTGGCTTGCGTTGGTACGAGACGTGCCACGGCTCCGCTCTCGTTTGTAATCACCACTTCTTCACCGCTCCTCACCTGTTCGATCAGCGCAGCCAAGGTGCTCTGCGCTTCCGCAATCCCTACCTCGACCATGCCCGCCACCTTGCTCCCAGCTTAAACCCACTCCCCGGCGCGCATCACCGGCTCCCGCTCGCCGCTCGCGGTCACCCCATCCACGTCCAGCGCGCCCGAGCCGATCATCCAGTCGACGTGGATCAGGCTGTCGTTCGCGCCCCTGCTTCCCAGCTCTGAAGCGGAAGCCGTGTCCCCGCCCTCCAGGCAAGTCGAGTACGCCTGCCCGAGCGCGATGTGGGAGGCGGCGTTCTCGTCGTAGAGCGTGTTCTGGAAAAGAATCCCGCTCGCCGCGATCGGTGAGGAGTGCGGCACCAGCGCGACCTCGCCCAGCCGCGAAGCATTCTCATCGGTCGCGAGCATCCGCTCCAGCACGGCCTGCCCGGTCTTCGCGCGCGCCTCCACCACCCGGCCGTCCTCGAAGCGGACGGCAATTTCCTCGATCAGCGTTCCCTGATACGACAAGGGCTTGGTGGACACCACGGTCCCGGAAGCGCGCTCGCGGTGCGGCGTCGTGAAGACCTCCTCGGTGGGAATGTTGGGCTGGCAGGCGACGCCGTTGAGCGCCGTCGTCCCGCCGCCCAGCCACAGGTGCCCGTCCGCGAGGCCGATCTCTAAATCCGTTCCCGGCCCGGAGTACCGGAGCGCCCGATACCGTTTCGCGTTCAGTTTCGCCGCGCGCTCCTGGAGGGACGCTCCGTGCGAAGCCCAGCCCGCGACCGGGTCCGGTCCGTCGATGCGGGAGGCGGTGAAGATGGCGTCCCACAGCTTCTCAACCGCGGCCTCCTCCGGCTCACCGGGGAAAACCGCCCGCGCCCAGGACGGGGTCGCCGCGCCGACAATGCACCAATTTATAGAGTGCTTGGTGATCAGCTCCATCGCCGGCCGGCCCGCCTTGGACGCGGCTACGTTCGCCCGCGAAACCTTTGCCGGGTCCTGCCCGGCGAGCAGCGCCGGGTTGCCGCCCGTGATGCCCAGCCGCGCCGCGCCCTCGCGATAAGCCCGCGCGATGCCGTCCTGCAGCCAGTTCGCCGCGCGGTCGAAGCTCGCGTCCGGCGCGCTGTCGTAGCGGGCCAGCGTCGCTTCGTCGTCCACGTACATGGTGGTGACCAGGAGCGCCCCGGCCTTGTACGCATACTCAGTGATGCGCCGCACAAGCGGCAGCGACCCGATGGGCGCCGTAATGAGAAGCTCCTGCCCGGCCCGGAGGCCGAGGCCGGCCTCCACGGTGACGCGGGCAAAGGTATCCAGGCGAGCGGGAAGGGCAGGGGAGAGCTCGTTCATTCCCTTACTGTACTGCGTGGGGGGCTCGCCACCGAGCGGACCAGCGGCGCGGCCGCCGCCAGCACGAGCGAGAGCCCCAGCAGGGCCCAGAAAATGCTCGCGAGCCCGGCCGCGCGCCCCAGAAGGCCCAGCAGCGGCGGCCCTACCAGCAACCCCGCGTAGCCTACGCCGACCGCGGTTGAGAGCCCCTCGCCCGGCGCGTAGCCGGGGCAGGTGGCCGCCGTGCGATAGAGCACCGGCGAGCAGTTCGCCAGGCCCACCCCGGCCAAGGCGAAGCCGAGCAGCACCAGCGGCAGCGGCCCGGCGAGCAGGATGAGCAGCAGGCCGGCCGCGCAGGTGGTGCCGCCCAGCCGGAGCGCCCGCAGCTCCCCCAGCCTGCCCACCACGGCGTCACCCGTGAACCGGCCCAGCACCATCGTGGCGGCGAAGGCGGTGTAGCCGTAGCCGGCTGTTCCGTTCGGCAGATGCCGGACCACATGGAGCAGCAGCGCGCTCCAGTCGCCCATCGCACCCTCGCTCACCATGGTCGAGAAGCACAGAACGCCGAGCAGCAGCAGTTTCGGGTCCGGCAGCCGCAGCGCCTTTTTCGGCGCGGCCGCATGATCCTGAGGGTGGTGTGCATCCTCGACGTTCTTGGCGATGAGAAACGCCCAGGTCCCCGCGACCATTCCGAAGAGCAGGGCACCGGAAGCCGGCACCAGCACGGCATCCCGAACGCCGTGGGCCATCAGAACGCTGTGGCTGCCCGCGCCTGCGAAGCAGCCCACGCTGAAGACGGCGTGGAACATGGAGATGGTTCGCCGCTTGAGCAGTTTCTCGACGAGCGCTCCATGCGCGTTCATCGCTACATCCATCCCCGCCGCGTTGAGGCCCGCTAGGAAAAGGACGCCCACCAGTACCTTGACCGAGGCAAGCAGGATGGCCAGGGAAAACAGCAGCGGAAACAGAAGCCCAGCCCCAAGCGCGACCGCGCGCGAGCCGAACCGGCGCAGGAGCGGGCCGGCGAGCGGCATCGCACCCAGCGCGCCGATCCCCGCCGCGAGCAGCACCGAGCCCAGCTGGGCCGGATTCAAGCCCAGGGCATGCGCCCGCTCCGGGATGTGCGGCACCCATGAGCCCACGGCCGCTCCGTTTGCCAGAAACAACACCGCGACCGCAATCCGAGCATACCGGGCCTGGGGAACCGAGACGGCAACAGGCGCTGGTTTAAGGAGTTCTTCCGCCGGGATGTCGGAAACTTCTTCAAGCATCGGTTGAGGGCCACGCGGCCACGTACACTGTGCTTCATGAAGTTTACGACGAGCCTTCGTGTGCGCTACGCGGAGACCGACCAGATGGGCGTCGCTTACCACGGCAACTACTTCACGTGGTTCGAGGTGGGCCGGGTCGAGCTGATGCGTTCACTCGGCGTTTCCTATGTGGCTTTAGAGAGGGACGGCTGCGGTTTGCCGGTGGTCGAGGCAAAGTGCCGCTATCGCCTGCCGGCCCGCTACGATGACCTTCTGTCGGTGGAGACCACGGTCCGGGCCCTGCGAGGTTCGATCGTCATTTTCAGTTACGCACTCCTGCGCGGGATCGAGCTCCTGGCCGAGGCGGAAACCAAGCACGTCGCCGTGGACCGCGACTTGAAGTCCAGGCGACTGCCGGAGAGGGAGCACGCCGCGTTGCTGTTGACGCTGGCTTAGACCTCACCCGTGCGTTGGCCCGGCAAGGTGGATGGGGAGCCGAGCGAGGGCGCGGCGAGCGAGGCCGACCCCCGGCCGACCCCCGGAACGACGTTCTTCTGCAGGTCATGGTGGAGCGAGTACAAGGCAAGCTCCAGCCGGTCCGAGACGCCCAGCTTGTCGTAGATCTTGCGCAGGTAATTCTTCACCACCTGTTCGCTGGTCCCGATATGGTGCGCGATCTCCTTGTTGCGTTTGCCCTGGCTGATGTAGGTGATGATCGAAATCTCCTTCGGCGAGAGCCGCGGCGCGGCCTTGGTCGTGATGCCCTGCGTGGCCTGCAGCCGGTAGGCCTCGATCAGCAGCGTCAGCGACTGATTGTCGATCCAGGTCTCCCCGGCCGCGACCTTGCGCACGCAGCGCAGCAGCAGGTCCGGCGAGATGGCGCGGGAGATCGTGCCGCGCACGCCGTTGCGGTACAGCTCGATCATGCGCGTTTCGTCCGCGATCGCGCCCTGCACGATCATCTTGACCGGCGCGGGGCCCGCCTTGAGCAGCTCCGGGACGAACTCCGTATGGCCGCCGAGGATGTTCCAGTCCAGCAGCAGCACGTCGGCCGGGTGCTGCTTGAGCGTCGAGCGGAGATTCGTCATGCTGTCCGCCTGGGCGATCACATGGATGTCGGGCTCGGCGGCGAAGACCTTGCTCATGCCCACGCGGAAGATCGCCTGTCCGTCGGCCAGGATCACGCGGACCGGGTTCTCACGGTGCGCGACCATGGTGTTGCCGGCACCTGGCTGCGGGGCCGGGTAGGCGGCTTGCGGGCGCGGCGGATAGATGCTTCCCTGGACCCCGTTCGGGCTCGCGCCGGCGGGCCGGGTCTGTGCCGGCGGGCTGGTTTCGTTGCGGGGCTCGTTGCGCGGCTCGTTCCGCGCCCTGTCATTGGCTGGGTTCATGGGTTAAGGCTTGCCTCCCTCGCTTGCCGTGCTTCCCGGTTTCGGCCTTGCTCCAACACGCTACTGAAACCTGTACTCGTCGATGATCGCCGCCGCGAAGTGGGAACCGTTTTCCTCGAAGGAGCGGATCACATGCCCCGCGCAATGGATTGCCGCGGTCGAACCGTCCATCGTTACCTCCTGGGGCACGGTGAGCAGGAACTCCAGCACCGCCCCTTCGCCGATCCCGCGGGGCATCCGCAGCAGAACCCCGTTGTGGGAGATGTTGACCGTCAGCGCTTCCACTTCCTCGCCGCCGACCATCACTAAAACCGGCAGGTGCACCGGAAAGCGAACCGCGCTGCGTAGCTCTTCCCAAACCATCGTGTGTGCCCGCTCTCGCCGAAAGTGTTCAGAACCCTTGCATTCGCGCGTCGGCGGTTTCGCTGCCTCCGCCGCGCTTCGGGCTCTGTGTGCGGGCCCATTCGCAATCCTGCACATTCTACACCGCGTTTCACAAGCCCTTTGTCGCTTGCGTGCTTGCAATTCGGACAGTTTTCCCATTTCGGGAATCGCGGCTGTCCCGCGCCGCCCGTGTACACTCAGGGCCTGCGTTCACGCGAACCCCTCATGGCCGCCGCCCCAGACTCCTCCGCTCCCGCACGGCTCACCCCCGCGCAGCGCCACGCCTTCGCCGCCGCCCTGCTCGGCTGGACCCTGGACGCCTTCGACTACTTCCTGCTGACGCTTTCCGTCACTGCGATCGCCGCCGAGTTCGGCGCCACCACCGGCCAGGTGCTCGAAGCGACCTTCCTCACCCTCGCCTTCCGTCCCGTGGGGGCCTTCTTCTTCGGCCTGCTCGCCGAGCAGTACGGCCGACGCAGGACGCTCATGCTCAACGTCGCCTCGTTCAGCACGCTCGGCCTGCTTTCCGCCTTCGCCCCTACCCTGCCCGTGTTCCTCCTGCTGCGGGCCCTGTTCGGCGTGGCCATGGGCGGGGAGTGGGGCGTGGGCGCGGCGCTCGCTTTCGAGACCTTGCCGGCAGGCCGGCGCGGGCTCTACTCCGGCATCCTCCAGCAAGGCTACTCGGCGGGCTCGCTCCTGGCCGCGGTCTCCTTCGGGCTGCTGTTCGGCCCGCTCACGCGGCTCGGCCCGGGGAGCCACCTCGGAAACTTGTTCGGGGGATGGCGCGGGCTGTTCATCTTCGGCGCGATCCTGCCCGGACTGCTGCTGCTGTACATCCACAAATATGTCGAGGAGTCGCCGGTGTGGCTCAGCAAGCGCGCCGCGGGACCCTCGCGGCGCGGCGCGAACGGCGGGGCCGCCGAAGCGCTCGCCGGGTTGCGCCGCTACGGTGGAACCTTCTTCTTCCTGGTCCTGGTCATGACCGGGTTTAATGCCCTCAGCCATGGCTCCACCGATATTTTCCCCACCTTTCTCGCGAAGGACCATCACGCCGGCCCGCACGCCATCGGCCTGATCGGCACCCTGTACTCGATAGGCGCGATTCTCGGCGGCATCACCTTCGGCGCGCTGTCGGAGCGCTGGGGCCGCAAGCGCGCCATCGTCGCGGCGGCCCTGCTCACCGTGCCGTCGATCCCGCTTTACGCCCTTTCCCACTCGCTCCCCATGCTCGCCTTGGGCTCGTTTTTGGTCCTGTTCACGGTGCAGGGCGCCTGGGGCGTAGTCCCGGCTTATCTCAACGAGCTCTCGCCCGCCCCGGTCCGCGCCATCTTCCCGGGCCTGGTCTACCAGCTCGGCAACCTGCTCGCCTCGCGCATCAGCGTCGCGCAGGCCAAAGCCGCAGTGCACGTCGGCTCGCTGGGGCCGGTGCTCGCCGTCTCGGTGCTGGCGGCGGCGGTGTACCTGGCCGGGGTGGTCGCTCTGGGGCGCGAGCCGCGCGGCGCCGCTCTGCGCTAGGCTATCGAGTCTGGTTTACTTGAGGGCATTGCGAAGCGGCGGGAGGGAAAGCATGAAGCCCCGGACTGAGAATGGATCGCGGAAGAAGCAGGCTCGTCACCAACGGATCGCTCTGATCTCGACCGGACTGCTAATCCAGACATAGTGGGTCGGCCTGCTTATCTCTCCCGCGATGGGCGCATTGCGGCACCTAGAGCCATGCTTGCTGGTTCGGTATCGACACGGCTCTGGTCTTCGGCGTTCTCGCACCTTTACCTATGGTTGGTGGGTCTTGGCCTTCAGCGACACGGCACTGGACGCGCGAAAGGGAAAGCCGTACCGGCTTGTCGCGAACCTCGCCTGGGTCGGCATGTTGGCTTCATGGCGACTGGGGTTCTGCTGTAAAAAGGGCGCGCCTCTACGTAACTTCCGTAACGGCAACCCGCGCCGTTTTTCATGCACAATAAGGGCTGTTCCCGCTCTCAGAAGAGGAGGGCCTCGCCCCGTGCCCCGTGTCCACTTCCACCAGCAGCTCGCGCAGCTCAAGAGCAAGCTGCTCGCCATGGCCGCGCTCGCCCAGCAGGCGCTCGAGTCCTCGGTCGAGGCCTTCCTGACCCGTGACGTCGGCCTGTGCGCGTATGTGCGCGAAAACGAAACCGCCATCAACCTGGCTCAGCGCGAGGTGGACGAGATGAGCTACGAGCTGCTCGCGCAGGAGCAGCCCATGGCCATCGACCTCCGGTTCATCCTCGCGGTGATCAAGATCAACGGCAACCTGGAGCGGATCGGCGACCAGGCCATGAGCATCGCCGAGCGCACGCTGCTGATGGCCGCGCTGCCGCCGGTCGAAACTCCGGCCGACATCGCCGGAATGCGCGAGATCGCGCGCGCGATGATCCGCGGCGCGCTCCAGGGCCTGCTCGAGGGCGACTGCCGGCTCGCGAACAGCGTCATTGCGATGGACGACGAGATCGATCGCCTGAACAGGCTCGCGCACGAGCAGTTGGTCGCGCTCATCGCCTCCGACGCGTCGTTGGCCGAGCAGGCCTTGCAGACTATCATCATCTCGCGCAACCTGGAGCGCATCGCCGACCACGCGGCCAATATCGCCGGCGACGTGATCTTCTGGATCGAGGGCGCGGACATTCGGCACCTGCAGAGTCCGCTGCAAGGTCCGCAGCTGATGAGCGCCTAGCGAAAACCGTCATACACTGGTGCTCATGAACGGAGTGGTTCTCGACGGAAAGGCCCTGGCGGCACGGCTGGAGGCGGAGCTGAAGGAGCGTGTGCGGGAGCTGCGCGCCGGGGGCAGTCCACCGCCGGTGCTGGCCACCATCCTGGTCGGCGATAACCCGGCCTCGGCGACCTACGTTCGGATGAAGGGCAACGCCTGCCGCCGGGTCGGGATGGAGTCGCGGCTGGTGCGGCTGCCCGAGGAGACCACCCGGGAAGAGCTGCTCGCGGTCATTGAGGAGCTCAACCTCGACCCCTCCGTCCGCGGCATCCTGCTCCAGCACCCGATCCCCAATCTGGCCGACGAGCGCACCTGCTTCGACCGCATCGCGCTCGACAAGGACGTGGACGGAGTCACCAGCTGGGGGTTCGGACGGCTGTCGATGAAGGAGCCGGCGTTCGGCTCCGCGACCCCGGCAGGCATCCTGCGCCTCTTGCGTCACTACGACATTCCGCTGCACGGCATACGCGCGGCGGTGGTGGGGCGCAGCGCGATCCTGGGCCGCCCCATGGCCACCATGCTCGACCACGCGAACTGCACCGTGACCATGTGCCACCGCTACACCGCCGACCTGCCCGGACACCTGCGCGAGGCCGATCTTGTCGTCGCGGCCCTGGGAGCGCGGGAGTTCATCCGCGCCGAGTGGCTGAAGGACGGCGTGGTGATCGTGGATGCGGGCTACCACGCGGCTGCCGGCGAACTGCCCGTGACCGGCGACGTCGAGCTCTCCCCCGAACTTCGCGCCCGCGCCATGGCCTACACCCCCGTCCCCGGCGGCGTGGGCCCGATGACCATCGCCACGCTCATGGCGCAAACGGTCGAGTCGGCCGAGCGCGCGGCCGCGCTCACCCCGGCTCTCGCCTACTGACCCCCACACGCACGAAAGGCACCCCGCACCCGTGAAACTCGCTCTCGCCCTCCTTCTCCTCACGCCCGCCGTCGCGCTCGCGCAAGGCTCGCCCAGCCGCACCGACTCCGTCCGGCTCGACCCGGCGCGCACCACCATCCGGTTCACTGCGGGCGGCCTGCGCAGGGTTCACGGGAGCTTCGAGCTCAAAGGCGGGCTGTTCGCCATCGACAGCACTTCCGGCATCGCGCAGGGCGAAATCCTGGTCGATGCCTCCACGGAGCGGAGCGACAACGCGAAGCTCGACGCGAAGATCAAGGGCGAGACGCTCGAAGCAGGCAAGTACCCGGGCATCTTCTTCCATCCGGAGAAGGTTGCCGGCGCGCTGCCCGCGCACGACGGGGCGGCCACCCTCAAACTGGAAGGCACCTTCAACATTCACGGCGCGGATCACCCGCTCACGGTGGAGGTCCGGGCCGTGCGCGCGGGGGGCGACTACACCTTCTCGACCTCGTTCGCCGCGCCCTACGTGCAGTGGGGGATGCGGGACGCGAGCACGTTTCTTACCCGGGACAAAACGATCCACATTATGATCGAGAGCCATGGAACGGTGGAAGATCTCAAGCCGAAAAGCTAGCCTCTCGCTCTGCGTGCTCCTGATCGCCGGCTGCGCGCGGCACCCCGCGGAGTCGCCCGACGAGCGCCTGCGCCGCCAGGCTTCCGAGGATGCGCGGCAAGTGCACCACGATGTGCAGGCGGCAGGCGTCGAGGCCAGGCGCGCGCTCGCGAACGCCGGGCGCGAGACCCGGGACATCGTCGCCGGAGCGCGCGAAGGCTGGCGCGAGGGCGCGCCCGCTGCTTCGACCAAACCGGGCGTGAAACCGCATCCGGGCGCGGTGGACATCAACAGCGCCTCGGCGGCGGACCTGGCGATGCTGCCCGGCATCGGGAGCTCCACCGCCCGGCGCATCGTCCGCGGCCGGCCCTACGACAGTCCGCGCGCCCTGGTCGACCGGGGCCTGTTGACGCCCGAGCAGTTCGACCGCGTTCAGCGGAGGCTCGCGGCCCGGTGATCGCTTGCGACTTCGGCCGCGCCGGGGCATCTAGAAGAGAAAGCGTTACGTTACAATCAGGCACAGACGCACCTGGAGGGAGACGTTCCATATGGCCACCGCAATTGCAACAGCCCCGGCAGAAACCGAGTTCAAAACACCCACGGCGGTCTCGCTGACCCCATCCGCGACGGTCAAGGTGCGCGAGATCATGGCGACCCAGGATCCCCTGCCCGCCGGCCTGCGCATCGGTGTGGTGGGCGGCGGTTGCTCCGGCTTCCAGTACTCCATGTCGTTCGAGAACCAGGCCGGAATGATGGACAAGGTCTTGAACTTCGACGGTCTCAAGGTGTTCGTCGACGCGACCTCGCTGATGTACCTCAACGGCTGCGTGGTGGACTACGTCGAAACGCTCGAAGCGGCGGGGTTCAAGTTCGAGAACCCAACCGTGAAGAGCACCTGCGGCTGCGGTTCATCGTTCAGCGTGTAAGGTTCCGGCTTACCGGCAAAGCCCGCCTTCATCGGCGGGCTTTGCCGTTTGCGGGCTGCCCTATTGGGGCGAGCCGAACCCGCCCGCGAACGGGCTGCTTCCGGAACTCGACCCGGAGCTCGAACCGGTCCCGCCCAGACCGCCACTCGAACCGCTCCCTGATCCGCTGCCCGCCCCGGCGGAACCGAAGCCGCCCCCGAAAGCCGAGCCGCCGGAGCTTCCGCCGAAACCCGAACCGGAGCTGCCACTCCCAAAGC
>CAXUEU010000050.1:0-21582 GCA_964250195.1 uncultured Acidobacteriaceae bacterium | reverse complement strand
CTACGCGCAAGGGGAAGGAGCCCCTTCACCCCCTACCCTTCTGCCTTCCCCCTTCACCGACAAGCACACCTACCCCGCCCGTCTGTTCCGCCCCGAGGACGGGGTTCGTATCGTCCCCGGCGGGACTTCGATCCGAGCCGGCGCGTATCTCGCGTCAGGCGTCGTCGTCATGCCCCCCGCCTACGTCAACGCAGGCGCGTTCGTCGATGAAGGCACCATGGTCGACTCGCACGCGCTGGTCGGGTCCTGCGCGCAGGTCGGCAAGCACGTTCACATCAGCGCCGCCGCGCAGATCGGCGGGGTGCTCGAACCGGTCAACGCCACCCCCGTCATCCTTGAGGACGATGTGCTGGTCGGCGGCAACTGCGGCATATACGAAGGCACCCTGGTCCGCAAGGGAGCGGTACTGGCCGCGGGCGTCACGCTCACCCGCGGCACCCCGGTCTACGACATTGTGCAGGGGCTGGTGCTTCGCGCCGACGGCGACCGGCCGCTGGTCATCCCGCCTGGCGCTGTGGTGGTGCCCGGCGCGCGCGCCCTCTCGCCCGGCAAGCTCACCGGCCCCGCCGCCGGCTGGAACCTGAGCGTCTACACGCCCATCATCGTCAAATACCGCGACGCGAAGACCGACCTCAGCGCTGCCCTGGAAAACCTGCTTCGCTGAATTCGTGCCCGCCGACAACATTTTCACACGAGGATTCTTTTAATGCCTATTGAGGTGACCTGATGAGACTTCTCGCTTCTACGGCTCCTTACCTATCTTTTGTCTTTTTTCTGTACAGCTTACCGGCTCAGACTACTCCTCCCCGCAACAACCCAGGGTGGATTGGCGATCTTGTCCATTCCGACAAGCCAAATCGATCCAACTGGAGACATCGCTTCTCCAGAAGAACGCGCGGCGAGAAGCTCGCTGTATGACAGCCCAACCGCTTTTCAGAGTCAGCCCAGAGATTTCAGTGTCGCTTCCGAAAGCAGCGATCAGGGGCATCTTCACACATTTGTGGATCGTCGCCCTGCTCCCCGTATTCGGTCCGCGTCGAGCGATACGATTGCAATCGGAGCAGTAGATTCTTTTCAGCCATCTCTCTCCCAAGATCACACAAACATCTACTCTGAACTTAGATTTATTCCTGAAAAGATTATCAAGGATGCGAAAGGCATTCAATAATCGACAATAACAATACTTCAGGGTGGTGGAACTCTTAAGTTCGCTGACGGCAGGACTGAGTCCGCCGGTCCGTCGGTAGGGTCCAATCCAATCGACACTGGAAAGCGATATCTACTTTTCCTCAACTTCTCTCCATCTACCCATACCTATCGGGTAGTGAAAGCCTGGAATCTCTCTAAAACCACACCGGTCGAGTTGTCCCTAACGGACAGCCTATGAAACCAAGAAATATCACCGATTCCTACGATGTGTCTTCACAGGAAAGCTTGATTGCCGCCGTGGAGAAAGAGATTTCTAAGTAATTGCAGGCGAGCTGCGGGAAAAGGGGTGATTATGCGTAGTATTCTCGTTCCTCTCATCCTTCTCTGCTGCAAGGACCGAAAAACAATGACATGAACTCGTTTCAGGATTTCGGCGGCGAGGGCGGCATCAATCACGGCGGCGGGCCGACTTGTCCGGAGGCAGCTTGCCCCAACCCGAACTGAAAGCAGTCATCCGACACCTCGCCAGGTGCGCGCTCTTTAAGTCAACCCCATGAAATATCTGCTGCGATTGCGATGTTGTACCGTGTTGATGTCTTTTTCCCTACGCAGATGCTGCTTTCGCTCTCGTAAGGTGGAGCCAAGATTCTCAAAACTCGCTTTTTGGTTCAACCGCTCTGCCAAATAGCTTGGGATCAGCCCAGAACAATACTCTTGTTCACACGCGCAAATCCATCCCTGCATCCGCCACCCTTTCGCTTGCGTTCCCTGTGTACGGCACGATACCAATGAAGCCGGACACAGTGGGATTCGGCATTCTCCACCGGCCGGCTCCCCTCTAACGCAACACACGAAAGGCATCTATGATCAGGAACAAAGCACTGCTCTCCACGGCTCTTACCTTCGCACTCTCCTTTGCCGCGCTGCCGGTCCAGGCGCAAAAGGACCCGGATGTGGGCGGCGCGACCATGTCCGCTTCGAAGAACGTCGTCGAGAATGCCTCGGCGGCTCCCAACCTCAGCACCCTGGTCGCCGCGGTCAAGGCAGCGGGCCTGGTCAACACGCTCGAGGGCACGGGTCCGTTCACGGTCTTCGCGCCAACCAACGATGCCTTCAACAAGCTGCCCTCGGGTACCGTCGACACCCTGCTCAAGCCGGAGAACAAGGACCAGCTCAGCAAGATCCTGACGTACCACGTGGTGGCGGGCAAGGTGTCGGCCAAGCAGCTCACTAGGATGATAAAGAAGGGCGGCGGCAAGGCCGAGCTCAAAACCGTGCAGGGCGAGACGCTGACCGCGAGCGCGGACGGCGGCAAAGTCACTCTCACGGACGCAAAGGGCGGCACCTCGACCGTGACCACCGCGGACGTGTTCCAGTCCAACGGCGTCGTCCATGTGATCGACTCCGTGCTGATGCCCAACTGACTTCGGTCGGCGGCTGCGGAGGCGAGCGCTCTTCATGAGCGCTCGCTTTTTCGTTGGGCGGCTGCGCGGCGCCTGTACAGTCTGCTCTTCTTTCGGTCAGTTCAGGCGTTCCGTCTTAAACAAATCAGACAAAACCGCACGCAAGCTCCTACACTGGCGCTGCCGCCACCGCGCCCGGAGCCCGCGCCATGCATACGCCGTGGAAAGTCCACTTGCGCCAGCTCATTTCCCGCCCTGCCCTGCAAGGGTTTTGGCTGTCCGTGCTGAAGCTCGCCTGTGCCGGAATGAACTACGGCGGCGGCCAAATCGTCGACGACAGCGGCGAGCAGGAGGCCTTGCTCTTTGCCGCCCATGCCATGCCGGCCCACTCCGAGGCGGACCCGTTTATCCTCTTTGACGTCGGTGCCAATCGGGGCTCTTACCTCGACGCCGCGCTCCATTTGCTCGGCCCAGGGGTCCGCGCCTACTCCTTCGAGCCGCAGCCGTTCAATATCGGCCTTCTCCGGCAGCGATTCGGCGAGGACTCCCGTGTCACCCTGGTTGAAGCAGCACTCGGCAGCCATATCCGCACCGCCCCCATCTACTTCTCTGTCGAGGGCGAACCCACCGCCTCGCTCCATACGAGCCCGGATGCAAAGAGCTCCCACACGGTCCAGGTCATGACGATCGACCAGTTTTGCCGCGACCGCTCTCTCGCCTCGATCGACATGCTCAAAATCGATGCCGAAGGTCACGAGATGGAGGTCCTGCTCGGAGCTCGCTCGATGATGGAAGGCGGACGCATCCACTCGCTTCAGTTTGAGTTCGGCGAAACCTTCCTCCAGACGCCCTATCACTTTCGCGATCTGTACGATCTGCTCGCCCCGCGCTACCGCATCCACCGCATCCTCCGCCGAGGCCTGGCCGAGCTCCCTGCCTACACGCCCGACCTGGAGGTCTACAAACTGGCGAACTTTCTTTGCATTCGCAAGGCACCTCTCTGACGGAAACGACTCTCCATCCATTCGCGTTTCCTTTTTCCGGAGTGTAGCCTCCTTCCATGCCGCAAATTCCAGAGCAGTCGCGCCATCGCCTCCTACGCACATTCGCCGCGATCGGCGCAGGTGCCCTGCTGTATCGGACCGCCCGCTTCGCGGTCGCTGCCTTCGGCCCGGATATCCCCTACGCTCTGCCGGAGGGCGCGCCCGCTCCGGTGGACTCGCCGCAGTTTCTCGATTTCATCAGCGGGGTCACCGGTTGCGCGCCGCGTCGCTCGCGCCTCAAGCGGCTCCGCAATGGAAGCGAGTTCTACGAGGCGCAGCTGGACGCGATCCGCCGGGCCGAGCACACGATCAATCTGGAGACTTATGAGTTTCTGCGAGGCGGGGTCGGCGATGCTTTCCTCGTCGCGCTCACGGAACGGGCCGAGGCCGGCGTGGCCGTGCGCGTCACCGTCGATGCGCTCGGCAGCTTCAGCGTGCCCACGTCCTACTTCAAGCGCCTGACCGACGCGGGCGGCAGGATGTTCTGGTACCACCCTTTTCGTTGGAACACCTGGCAGGAGATCAACAATCGCACGCACCGTAAGTTGCTGATCGTCGACGGCCGGACAGGCTTTCTCGGCGGTGCCGGCATCGCCGACTTCTGGCTCCATGCAACGCCCAAACAACCCGCTTGGCGCGACACGATGTTCCTCGTTGAAGGCGAAGCGGTTGCCGGGCTTACTTCCACCTTCAGCGAAAACTGGCTTGAGTGCTCCGGGGAAATCCTCTCCGGCCCCGCGCAGTTCGGCTTTCAAGCCATACCCGCGGGCGCGCCGGGATTGGTAGTGGCAAGCACCCCGGAAAGCGGGACCACCAAGGCCCGCATTCTTTTCCAATCCCTCATGAAGGGCGCCCGCGAGGAGATTCGTATCACCACGCCTTACTTCTTGCCGGACGCGAGCGCGCGCAATGCCTTGGTCGAGGCAGTCCGCGACAGGGGCGTCAAGGTCCGCATCCTTACCGCGGGCCCGTATATCGACCACGGCTATATACGCACACTGAGCCGGCGCAGCAGCAACGAGCTCCTGGAGGCCGGCGCGGAGATCTTCGAGTATCAGCCGTCCATGATCCATGCCAAGCTGATGACCATCGACGGGCAGTGGAGCCTGGTAGGCTCGACAAATTTCGACCACCGCTCCTTCGCCTTGAACGACGAAGTCAACCTGGCCACGCTCGACCCTGAGTTAGCCGGCGTGATCGACCGGGACTTCCTGGACGACCTGAAGCAAAGCCGACCGCTTACCCTGGAGATCCTGCGCGCCCGCATGCTGCTGGGCAAGGAACCCCTGCTCGACTACGTGCTCGATTTGGAAAGCTGACAGGTCGCGATAGCAATTCCCTACGGGTATGCGGGGCGATGCCTCCGTTCGCGAGGTCATTCGCGGCTTCATGGCCACAATCGCTGTTTGCTCCACCCGTCCTCGCTCCGGGTAAACACCATCCGATCGTGCAGGCGGTCCGGACCGTCCAGCCAAAACTCAACCCGCTCGGCTTCCACGCGGTAGCCCTTCCAGTACTCCGGCCGGGGCACTTCATCGGGGTGCGCCTTCTCAAACGAGTCCACGGCCGCCTGCAGCTCCTCGCGGCTCCCCAGCGGCCGCGACTGCTGCGAGACCGCCGAGCCCACCTGGCTCCTGCGCCCCCGGCTGTGAAAGTACTCGTCCACCTCGGCCGGTTCGAGCAGGCGCACCGGCCCGGCAATCCGAACCTGACGACGCAGCGTCTTCCAATGCAGGCACAGCGCGGCGCGCGGGTTGGCTTCGAGCTGCCCGCCTTTCTCGCTTTCCGCGTTCGAGTAGAAGCAGAACCCGCGCGCATCCGACCGCTTTACCAGAACCATGCGCACGCTCGGCATCCCGTCCGGGGTCGCCGTCGCGAGCGCCGCCGCGTTGGGGTCGTTCGGCTCGCTCGCTTCCGCGTCCCCGAGCCACCGCCCGAAGATCTCGACCGGCTCGGCGGCCATTTCCAGCATCGTTAAAGCTTCTTCCTTGGTCATGCTCTGTGGGATGCCTACACTCTCGGCATTGCTCCCGAGAAGACACTTGCGTGAGTTCGCTTCACAACCATCGCCGGGATCCGAGAACCCCTGCCCTGTAAGCTTGCTAAACCATGTCTGCGCCCAGTCATCCGAAAGATCGAGAAGACCGCGAGCTCCCCGGTGCGGACCCCGCGGTCGCCGACGCGACCGACCGCGCTCCCGCCGGGCCGGGACTGCCGGCGGCCGGGCGCAACGCGGCGCTGTTCATCTTTTTCACTGTCGCGCTCGATATGCTGGCCCTCGGTATGATCGCCCCCGTACTCCCGCGCCTGGTCGAGAACCTCATGCACGGTACACCGTCGCAGGCGGCGCGTCTGCTGGGTGTTTTTGGGACCATCTTCGCCGGAATGCAGTTCGTGTTCTCGCCGGTCATCGGGTCGCTGTCGGACCGCTGGGGCCGCCGTCCCATTGTCCTTCTATCGAACTTCGGCCTGGGCTTCGACTACCTCTTGATGGCTTGGGCCCCGACCGTGGGCTGGCTGCTGGTGGGTCGCATCGTTGCCGGGCTGACGACCTCGTCGGTGCCCACGGCGCAGGCGTACATCGCCGACGTGACCCCACCGGAAAAGCGCGCCGGCGCGTTCGGCTTGCTCGCCGCCGCCTTCGCCATGGGCTTCGTGCTGGGGCCCGCGCTCGGAGGCCTGCTGGGTTCCATCAGTCCGCGCGCGCCGTTCTGGGCCTCCGCCGGGCTGTCGCTGCTCAATGGCCTTTACGGCCTTTTTGTTCTGCCTGAATCCCTGAAAAAAGAGAACCGCAGCCCGTTCTCCTGGCGCAGGGCCAACCCGGTCGGTTCGCTCCGGATGCTCTCCCGGTCTCGCCTGCTCCTGGCGCTCTCCGGCGTCCTGTTGCTCGCCTACGTCGCCCAGCAATCGCTGATGAACGTGTTCGTCCTCTACGGTGATTATCGCTACGGCTGGTCGGACCGTACCGTCGGCCTGGCTCTGGGCATGGTGGGTCTGTTTTCAGGACTTTACGGGGGCGTGCTGGTCAAAAGGGTGGTAAAGACCTTCGGCGAGCGAAGGTCCATCCTGTTCGGCCTGGCATTCGGCGCGGCCGGCTTCATGCTGTTCGGGCTGTCGAAGACGGGTCTGCTCCTGCTGCTGGGCATCCCGGTGATGAACTGCATGAGCTTCGTCTGGCCGGCTTCGCAGGCCCTGATGAGCGCGAGCGCGGATGCCACCGAGCAAGGCCAACTGCAAGGAGCGATTCACTCACTGCGCGGCATCTCCGGCCTGATCGGCCCAGGATTGTTTACCTGGATTTTCTCGAAGACGATCGGCTCGAACGCCGTGATTCACGCGCCGGGCTCGCCGTTTTTCCTGGCTTCCGCCCTGCTGATCATCGCTTTTCTCTCCATGCTGCCCCTGGGAGGCAAGCCGGGGCCCGTCGGCATATAGATGCGCGTCTCGTATTTGGGGCCGCGCACCCGCTCGGGCAGCGGCCGGCCGCGCAGGGCCGCCTTGGTGCGCGACCAAAACTCCGCAACGGTCGAGGGCTTACCGACGCCGAACCACCAAACCAGCAGAATGAGCGCGATGATATGCGTGGCCAGGATGACCGAACCCACCACCTCCAGCATCCGGTCGGCCGACTTCGGCCATGTATCGATAGGAACCTGCATACCTGATTAGATACGCTTTCCGGGCTGCGCGAACTAAGGCCCGTTCGCTATGGGATCAAATAACCTCGTCCTCTCCATCGCCCTCGTCGAGCCACGCCCACAACGCATCGAGCTTCACGTGCATGAGCCCGCTCTTCGCTCTCGAAGTCGTCACCGCCATCCGATTGCCCGGCTCGCACACTCATCCAACCCGCCATGGCTCAACCCTCCGCCCAAGCTGTTAGCATAGAAGATTCAGATGGCAGAAGACACGGTAAAACTCATTCCCCTGGGCGGCCTCGGCGAGTTCGGCATGAACTGCATGGCGGTCCGCTATAAAAACGACATCCTCGTCATCGACGCGGGCCTCATGTTTCCCGAGTCCGAGCTGCTCGGCGTCGACATCGTCGTCCCCGACATCTCCTACCTGGTCGAAAACCGGGCGCTGGTGCGCGGCATCCTGCTCACCCACGGCCATGAAGACCACATCGGCGGCCTTCCCTGGGTGCTGTCGGAGATCAACGTGCCCGTCTACGGCACCGAGTTCACACTCGCGTACGTGGAGGGCAAGCTCGAAGAGCATAAGCTGCTCGACCAAACCGAGCTGATCGAGATCGCGCCGAACGCCAAGTTCACCATCGGCCCCTTCACCATCGAGCCCATTCGCGTGACGCACTCCATGGTCGACTGCGTGGCCTTCGCCATTGAGACGCCGGTCGGCGTCATCGTGCACACGGGCGACTTCAAGATCGACCTCTCGCCGCCGGACGGCAAGCCGTTCGACCTCCACAAGTTCGCCGAGTACGGCCAGAAGGGCGTGCTCGCGCTGCTCCAGGACTCCACCAACGTCGACCGCCCCGGCTATACACCCAGCGAGTGGGCCGTGAAGCCGCGCCTCGACGAGGTCTTCCAGCGAACCAAGAAGAAGCTGTTCTTCTCTTGCTTTTCGTCGTCCATCTACCGCATCCAGATCGCCCTCGACCTGGCCCAGAAGCACGGCCGCAAGGTCGCCATCGTCGGCCGCTCCATGATGGAGTCGAGCGAGATCGCGCAGGACCTGGGCTACCTGAATCTGCCGCCGGGCCTCACCATTCACCCCGGACAGATCGGCGACTTCTCTCCCGAGCACGTCATGGTGCTCATCTCCGGCACGCAGGGCGAGCCCATGTCGGCCCTCTCACGCGCGGCGGTCGACAACCACAAACACGCCCGCATCTCCCCCGGCGACACCGTTCTGCTCTCCTCCCGCGTCATCCCCGGCAACGAGAAGTCCATCTACCGGGTCATCGACCACCTCTACCGGCGCGAAGCGGAGATCCTGTACGACGACGGCACCATGGGCCTGATCCACGTCTCCGGCCATGCTTCCCAGGAGGAGCAGCGGCTGCTCATCAATCTTCTGCGGCCGAAGTTCTTCATCCCCGTGCACGGCGACTATCGCCACCTGAAAAAGCATGCCGAGCTCGCCAAGGCTACCGGCGTGGTCGGTGACACGGTCTTGATCGAGGACGGCGACATCCTCGAGCTGTCCGCGGCCAAGGCGAAGAAGTCGGGTAAAGTCACTGCGGGCCGCGTCTGCATCGATTCCGGGTCCACCTCCGACGTCGTCGGCGACGTGGTCATCCGCGACCGCCGCAACCTGTCGGAGGACGGCATCGTGCTGCCCATCCTGACCATCAACAAACTCACCGGCAAGGTCGAGCGCACCCCCGAGGTGGTCACCCGCGGCTTCGTCGGCGCGGATGCCGCGATCCTGAAGGAAGCGGCGAACGTGATCACGCAGACGCTCGACCACTCGAGCGCCGAGGAGAAGGCCGACCCCGGGGTAATGAAGGAAAAAATTCGCATTGACCTGAAGCGGTATATCCAGAAGCACACCAGCCGCCGGCCGCTGATCATGCCGGTCATCCTGGAGGTGTAGTCTCACCCAAGGGCGCAAGCAGGGAGCCGCGCGTACGGCTCCCTGCTATTTCCAACCGATCTTTGCGACAAACCTATCAGGCAGTTCCCTTGAAGCGCCGCCTGCTCATGTGCGAAATGTTTTGTCCCCTCTTCGGCACCCTTTCTTTTCACTTCCAGGTCTTACAATTTCGACATGCAAAGTGCGAGTTTCTTGACGCATCCGGTGCTTCCCCTTCGCATTCACATGCCGCCGAGCCTGCAATTGATAGCCGCCTCCGCGAGTGACTTCGCCCAAGCTGCTGAACTGCAAGTACTGCCGTGGCTCGATCGCCACGGTCTTTGCACCGCGCCTGAGCCGGCGTTTCGGCTGGCCTCCATGCGCCCGGCGGGTCTCGCCGCATACGGCTACCCCTTGGCTGGCGCGGAGCAGACCGCTACCATCGCTAAGTTCATCGCATGGCTCTTTCTCCTTGACGACAGAAACGACGAGACCCACTGGGGCCGCCTGCCGGATCAGTGCGAGCACGCTCTTATGCTCATGCACGAATCGGTGTTCGGGCAGGGCCCGCGCTGCCACCGCGATCCTTTCGCGACCGCGCTTTCTGAAATCTGGGCGGAAGTGCAACCCTCCATGCCCTCGTCATGGCAGCGTCGCTTTTCTCGTCACCTGGCCGACTACTTCATGGCCTGCGCGCACGAGGCGGCACATCGCGCGCTGGACCATGTTCCTTCTCCCCACATACTCGCGCAGCTTCGCCGTAATTCAGGCGCGGTCTGGCCCTCCTTCGACCTCATTGAGTGGGTAGAAGGCTACGCTCTTCCCCCCTCCGTGTACTTCAGCAATTGCTGCCAAGCCATGCTCACCGCCGCCGTCGACGTCGTCTGCTGGACTAATGACCTCCTTACCCTCGAAAAGGAAATGCGCTGCGGCGATGTGCAAAATCTGGTTCTCGTGACGCGGCATGCCCGCCGTTGCAGCCTCCAGCAAGCATTGGATCACGTAGTCGAGCTGACCGATGCGCGCATTCGCGACTTTCTCGATGCCGAGCGCGCCCTGCCGGCAATGCTGCGCCGGCTCACTTTGGGCGCGGAAGCCGAACGGCACATCCATCACTGTATCGCTATGCTCCGCGCCTGGATGTCCGGCCATGTCGAATGGGGCATGTGTACCGGGCGCTATGCTCCTCCGCCCCTCTGTTTGCCGGACCCCCCGGTTCGGCGCGAGTAGCCGTAGTCGCCTGACCCGTTCCGCAGCACCTTCGCCCACTCTGGAACTTACACCCGTTTCAGGAACCTATTCTCATGCTTCAAGCTCCGTTCCCGTATACACATGGGGCAGACAGCGGTGCCGTACGCGGCTTTCCCACCTGAAAAACGCGTCACAAGCAAATCTCCCTTTTTACCGACACAGGAACGTCGCTATGATGCTTCACCGTACCCGCACCCTCCACGGCTTTCCGGTTCTGCCCGGTGCCTTGCCGCTTGTCGGGCACGTTCCGGCAATCATCCGCAGCCTGCCCGAGTTCTTTCTCCGAGCTGAAAAAAAGGTGGGTTCGCACTTCTGGCTTGACTTCGGCGTCACCGGCAAGGAGCTCATCTGCCTGCTCCCCGACTTTGCGCCTCTGCTGCAGAACAGAGTCACTACTTCCTCCGTGCTTGAGGCACTCGACCCCGAACAACTGACCGATGTCATGGTGGCCAAGGACGGCAAGGTGCACCGTGAAATGCGCGCCGCGATGAACGGCCCGTTTCAGTTTCCGGGTATTACCGCCGCCGCCCTCGGGCCGGTTTTTGCCGGCATGATCGAGGCCAGGGTTGCCGCCTGGCGCGACAAACGGGATATCCACCTCATGCGTGAAACCCGCAACCTGGTCCTATCCCTTTTCTTTCACCTCATG
Source organism: uncultured Acidobacteriaceae bacterium (assembly GCA_964250195.1). GTDB lineage: Bacteria > Acidobacteriota > Terriglobia > Terriglobales > Acidobacteriaceae > EB88. Next base: position 10,549 of record CAXUEU010000050.1, on the reverse strand, counting down.
GGTATCCACGAACATGACTTTTCCGGATGGCGTCGGAACTTTGCCGATTTCACAATGCTCCTGGTCGCGCCGCCGATTGCGCTGCCCGGTTCCCCGCTCACCCGCGGACGCAAGGCCCGTGCCTGGATCGATGAACGGCTTACCGGCTTCATCGGCTCCGCCCGCGCCAACCCTGACCTGCCCGGACTGCTCGCCGCCGCGGTCCGCAATTCCGACGCGAGCGAGCGCCCCCTCTCCGACCGGGAACTCATCGCCAATCTTCGCTTCATGCTGCTCGCCGGCCATGAAACAACAGCCTCCATCATGGCCTGGACCCTGATTGAACTCGCGCGAGACCAGACCCTCTGGGACCGGCTCCGCGCGGAAGCCGAATCAGTCGGGTCTGTCCCGCAAAAGCCCGCGGACCTCGCTCGCTTTCCTTTTGCGGAAGCCCTTTTCCGTGAAACCGTGCGTCACCACCCCGGCATCACTCTTTCCAAGCGCCGGGCTCTGGTGGACTTCACCCTTGGCGGCCGTTTAGTCTCTGCCGGCACGAATCTTTGCGTACCGATCGCATTCTGGTCCCGTCACCCAGACCTCTTTGAACGCGGCGACCACTTCGTTGTGGACCGCTGGCTCGGGCCCGAGCGCCCTCCCAAAACCGTCGAAACTCTTCAGTTCGGCGGCGGTCCACACTTCTGTGTCGGCTATAACCTGGCTTGGTTCGAGGTTGTTCAATTTTCCGTAACCCTCGCCCTCGTGCTCGGACGGGAGGGACTTCGGCCCCGGTCGGCGGGGACAAAGCAGATTCGGCAAACTTACTTCCCCATCTCCCATCCCTCGACTTCCGCGCGCGTCTCCTTCTCAGCAAACCTCAGCTAAAGCAATCCCGGCTTCCGTCTTAGGATTAGGCTTACCGCGACGAAGTTGTCGGTTCCTGCTTTAACGCGCGCATGGCTGCCGCGGCGAGACCCGCGATCGCGAGCAGGCGAAACAGCGAGCGCACCGGCCCCGCGTCCTCCGACGGGAACTCCGCCTTGTAGGTGTCTTCCATGATGGCCTGCGCTACCTTGGTGAACTGACGATCGCCTTCCTTGTTCTCGTCCAACGACTGCCTGAACAGGCTCTCCGCCTTGTCGTAGCCCAGGGTCTGCGCGTAGGCCTTGAGCGCCCCGTACTTGCTGATGTAGTAGTGCACCGCGACCTGCGCCATGCTGACGCGCGCCAGGTCTTTCTCCTCCGCGCCGCCCAGCGCGGACTGGAGCGCGCTGTTCGCTTCGTCTATACCCTCGATCACGGTATTGTCCACCGGCTCCGGCTGGAGGCGCAGCGCGGCGAAAACCTTCTCTACCCGCTTACCCTGCTTCTTGTTGATGTCCGCGCCGGCCTTGAGCAGCCGCTTGAGCTTCGGGTTGGGCGTCTCATCGGCTCCCTCGGCCGACTGCGCGGCGCTGTCCTTGTGCGCGCTCAAAAGGGCGCTCAGTTCCTTGACGAATAAATCCTGGAGTCCACTCGATGCCGGCATGGGGCAAAACCTCTTCTCAGCGTAAATTGTCTGGGGAAATCGCTGTCCTTGGCAGGATGTCCCCAACACCCCCCGCAGTTGCCTCACGCCGCCCGAAGCGAGCCACCCCCTTGCGCTCGCGCGAAAGGAGGAAGCGTCCGGCGGCACAACGCAACGCGCGCCCGGCTCACCTGACTGAGTACAGCAACTTTCCACCTTTCGCATTCACCCGCGGCCGGACTGCATCGGCGGCCGCTCCTGGGGCGGCGTGGAGCGGTGGAGGGTGGCCAAACCTCGAAAGGCACACGATCTCCATGAAAATGCAATCCATCGGCGACCTTCTCTACACGGGCATGACCTACGCGCACGACTTCGAACGGCAGCTCGCGGACCATGCTCCGAAGATGGCCCAGGCCTCCTCCAACCCTCAGCTCAAGGAGGCCTTTTCGAAGACCGAGTCCAAGAGCAAGGAGTACGGCCGGCGCATCGAGCAGGCTTTCGAAGTCCTCGGCAAGGAGCCGAAGAGCAACGGCAACCCGATTGCGAAGGCCATGATCGAGGAGGTCGACAACATGATCGCCAACACCGACCCCTCCCCCGTCCGCGACGCCGCCCTGATCGTCGCCGCCAACCAGCAGCAGGCCTACCGCGCCGCGGTGTACGGCTCGCTGAACCAGTACGCCGGGCTGCTCGGGAAGTCCGAGGCGGTCAAGCTGCTTAAGGAAAACCTCGAAGACAGCAAGAACGGCGATGAGAAATTCACCGGCATCGGCGAAAACCAGGTCAACCGCGAAGCCGCTCAGGTCCCCGCGGCCGCCTGAATCCGGAAGAGCCGGCCTTCCGTCGCAGGCCGGCTCTTGCGCTTACTTCAGCAGCACAGGCTGTGCGTCCACCTTGATCCGGAACAGGAAGTAAGGCTTGACACGAAGGTCCTTGCCGCTGTGCAGGCTCGGCTGACGGTCCAGCTGGTTGGCCGTCACGTAGAGGTAGCCGTCGGCCGCCATGCTCATCGTGTCGGGCCAGGTAAGCCGGGGATCGTGCGCCAGCGTCTCGATCAGGCCCGTTTTCGGGTCGAAGCGCTCGATCGACTCCGTCACCGGATCGCTCAGGTACACGCGCCCGGCCGCGTCGGACTCCAGCCCATCCGAGGGCATCTTGCCCGTCGCGATCCGCACCGTGCTCTCCACCTGCGCCTCGGACTTCGCCTTGTCGCGCAGCGCCGCCGTCGAGACCGCGTACAGCTTGGTCCCATTGATCGGGCAGTAGTACAGCTCGCTGCCGTCGGCGGAGATCGCGATGCCGTCCACGGCAAAGACGTTCGGCTCGGGCGGCTTGCCCGGCTCCGTCTTGTACACCGGCTTCGCTTCGGCGAACATCAGGAATCCCGGCTCGGAGAGCGTGCTGTAGTGCTGGTTGAGCCGCCGCCGCGCCTTGCCGGTCGCCAGGTCGACGACCAGAATCGCGTTCGGCCCGGGGCTCGATGAATCCGTGATGTAGGCCGTGCCCTTGATGTCCGCTGCCTCGCCCTTGCCGGAAGTCCGTTCCGCACCCGGGTGCGCGGGGTCGGGCGGCGGCGCGTTCGGGTTCGCCGCGGGCTTGCTGCCGACCATCGTTTGCGGGTCCTGAGGGCCTGTGTCGCCGTTGCGCAGGTCGAACCGTACGTCGTTCATGTAGCTGTTGACGCCGGCGGCCTCGGGCGGCAGCAGGATCGTCTTGACCACCCGGTTCGTCTTCAGGTCCACGCACACCAGCTTGGCCCCGCCCGGGACCACGTCCTTGAGTTTGGGCGCGCCCGTATCCAGCACCCACAGGCGGTCCATGGGGTCGACGACCACGGACTGCACGCTGACGAAGTGGGTCTGATTCGCCGGCTCGTCCTTGAAGGCGTTCGGGTTCGGCAGTTTGGCGCCCGGCCACGCGTTCACCTCCGCGTTCGGGTAGGCCACGGCTTTCCCGTTCACCACCTCGGCGACCGTGAACGGTACATCGTCGCCCCAGCGCGGGAAGTTCACGAAGATCCTGTGCCCTTGCGAAACCGTGACGCCGGTCGGCATCGGCCCGTCGAAAGTGGCCACGGTTTCCAGCTGCCCGAAAGGCCGGTCGGCGTTGGTTTGCTGGGCACCCAACACGGAGGGTAGGGCGAAGCAGGCTACGAGAAGAAGAGGGCCGCGGGGGATCATACCGGGCTCAGATGCTTCCGTTCCATTTCGGGAACGAGCCTCGTTTTGGTACTTTCGTGCGCTTCCGCTGCGTGAAAATGTACTTTCCCGCGCGATTTTGTCGGACACTGAGAACGGGCTCGGCGGCAGTCGTACACTTGGCCTGGAATTGGGATCAGAGATGCGGACAGAGATCGACCCGGCGGCAGACGGAGTGAAAGACGCGAACGCGCGCGAGGACGTGCGCTCGCTTACGAACAGCCGTACCGTCGCCGCCAGCGCCATGTGGAACCTCATCGGCCGCCTCGGCCCGCTGCTCATCGCGCTCGTGGTCACACCGATGCTGGTCCACTCGCTCGGGCCTAGCCGCTGGGGCGTCTTCACCATCGCGCTCTCGCTGGTCGGCATCTTTTCAATCTTCGACTTCGGCATCGGCCGCTCCCTGACCCGCACCATCTCCGAACTGCTGGTCGACAGCAAGCGCGAGGAGGCCGCCTCGCTCGCGAAGTCCGGCATCGCCGCCCTGACGGTTTTCGGCACCCTGGGCGGCTTGCTCCTGGCATCGGTCGCCCGCTTCTGGGTCGACCACGGCCTCCACATCCCAGCCGCCCTGCACGATGAAGTGCTGCACGCCATCTACGTCATGTGCTTGTCGGCACCGGTCGTGCTGCTCTGCTCCGCGCTGTGGGGCGTGCTCTCCGCATTCCAGCGCTTCCGCTCGGCCAACCTGGTCAACATCCCGGTCATGGCCATGTACTACATCGGCCCGCTGGTCATGCTGCGCTTCGTCGACTCGCTGGTGGCCGTGCTGGCCGTGCTGGTCCTGTGCAGGGTGGTTACCTCACTCGCCTATTGGCGCATCTGCACCAACGCCCTGCCCGAGCTCGCGCATGCCCGGGTACACATTAAAATGCTGGGTCCGGTCATGCGCATGGGCGGCTGGATGACGGCCTCTACCATGGCCTGGCCCATCCTCACCTACGTCGACAAGTTCATCATCGCCTCGGTGCTTTCGGCCGCCGCCGCCGGCTACTACTCCACGCCGCTCGATTTGGTGCTGCGCTTCTCCATCATCCCCATCGCCATCATGAACACGGCCTACCCGGCGATCGCGGCCAGCTACCGGTCCGACCCGGACAACACGCAGGCCCTGTTCCGCCGCTCGCTGCTCACGGTCGCCGGCATCCTGTTCCCCGCCGCGCTGGCCTGTGTCGCGCTTTCGCACTGGATTCTCCAGAAATGGATCGGGGCCGACTTCGCCGCCCACGCCACCGTGGTTCTGCGCTGGCTAGGCGTCGGCGTGTTGCTCACCAGCATCGATACCGTCGTCGCGGGCCTGCTGGACGGCATCGGGAAGGCCAGCGTCAACGCAAAGTTCTCCTTCGCCGAGCTGGCGCTGTACATCCCCGTGCTCGCCATTCTGGTCCGGTCCAAGGGGATTGAGGGTGCCGCGATGGTCTGGGCGCTGCGCTGCGGCCTCGACCTCGCCATTCGCATGTGGGTCGCCCAAAGACTCTATCTCCCGCTGCGCCCCACGGTTCGCGGCCTCCTGCCCGTTCTTTGCGGCATCGTCGCCGCCCTGCTCGCCACCGCGTTCGCCCAGGGCTCGAAAGCCGCCCCCGCCATCGCGATCGCGTCCGCCCTGGCCGTCTTCGCCCTGCTCTGGCGTTCGTTGAGCACGGGCGAGCGCACCCGGCTGCAGACCCTCGTGGCCCGGTACTTCGCTCCGCTCCGGCCCGCGACGCGCTAGAAGCCGCCGTGGCAGCAGGAGCGCCCTATCTGCTACGCTTGCCCCCATCCATGCGCAAGCCCCTGCTCGCCCTCGCCGCTCTCCTGCTCGCCGCCTCCCCCGCGCATGAGCAAACCGAGATCAACGGCTACCAGCCCAAATGGTGGAAGGAAGCCGTCGTCTACCAGGTCTATCCGCGCTCCTTCCAGGACTCCGACGGCGACGGCATCGGCGACCTGAACGGGATCACCTCCCGGCTCGACTACCTTCAGAAGCTCGGCGTCAACGTCGTCTGGCTCTCGCCGCACTACGACTCACCCAACGCCGACAACGGCTACGACATTCGCGACTACCGCAAGGTGATGACCGAGTTCGGCGACATGACCGCCTTCGACCGGCTCCTCGCGGGCATCAAGCAGCGCCACATGCGCCTGATCGTCGACCTGGTCGTGAACCATACCTCGGACGAGCACCGCTGGTTCCAGATGTCCCGTTCCTCGCGCGACAACCCTTACCGGGATTTCTACTTCTGGCGCGACGGCAAGAACGACAACAAGCAGCCCCCGAACAACTATCCTTCCTTCTTCTCCGAACCCGCCTGGACGCTCGATCCGCAGACCAGCCAGTGGTATCTGCACTACTTCGCGGTCAAGCAGCCCGACCTGAACTGGGACAACCCGAAGGTCCGCCGCGAGGTGTACTCCCTCATGCGGTTCTGGCTCGACAAAGGCGTCGACGGCTTCCGCATGGACGTCATCACCCTGGTTTCAAAGCAGCCCGGCTTGCCGGACCTCACTCCCGAGCAGCTCAAGCGCTTCCCCGATACCTACGCCGCCGGGCCGCACCGGGACGAGTACCTCCAGGAGATGAACCGGGAGGTTCTGGCCAGGTACGACGACATGAGCGTCGGCGAGGCGGCGGGGATCTCGCTCGCGCAAACGCCCACCATCGTGGACGACCGCCGCCACGAATTGAACATGATTTTCAACTTCGACGCGGTCTCGCTCGCCGGCAACGATCGAACGCATAAGGAGCACACGCTGCCGGAGCTCAAGGCAGTTTACGACCGACATGCCGTGACCCTCGACAAGCACTCCTGGGACACGGTGTTCCTGTCCAACCACGACAATGCGCGCCTCGTGTCGACCTTCGGCGATGACTCCACCCCCGAGTTCAGGTCCCGGTCCGCTAAACTGCTCGAGACCATGATCCTGACCCTGCGCGGCACGCCGTTCCTGTACCAAGGCGACGAGCTGGGGATGACCAATTACCCCTTCACCGGCATCTCTCAGTACAACGACATCTCCGCGAAGAACGCCTACAGGGCACAAGTACTTACAGGGAAGGTACCCCAGGCGCAGTTCCTCGCCAACTTGGCCAAGGCATCCCGCGATAACTCCCGCACGCCCATGCAGTGGACGGGCGAAGCCGGCGCGGGCTTTACCTCCGCCGGCGCGAAACCCTGGCTTGCCATCAATCCCAACGCCAAAACCATCAACGCCGCGCAGGAGGAATCCGATCCGAACTCGATCCTGAGTTATACCCGGCAGACCATCGCCCTTCATCACTCCACCCGCGCCTTTACCTACGGCGACTACACCGACCTATCGCCGATGCACCCCTCGGTCTACGCCTATACCCGCACCCTCGGCGACGAGCACTATCTGGTCGTCCTCAACTTCAGCCGCAAGCCCGTGAGTTATACCCTTCCCGCCGAGATCAAGCCCTCGGCGCTGAAGCTGTCCAACCTGCCGACGGCCGAGCTGCTCCGCTCCACCCTGCACCTGCAGCCCTGGGAGGCGCGCGTTTACAGCTACTGAACGGGACAGGCCCGCTTCCCACCCGTCCACCTCACCCGCTACAATCCGGTCGTCTCCAACGAACGAAAGCGAGCCCATGCCTCCATCCATCTCCCGCCGCACCTTCGCCCGCCTGCTTCCAGCCACCGCCGCCGCTACCGCCCTGCCCGCTTCACAGGCACAACCCCCCGCGCTCGCGGCGAGCGGCAGAACCTTCCCTGAGGGCTTCCTGTGGGGCTCCGCCACCGCCTCCTACCAGGTCGAGGGCGCGGTCAAGGAGGACGGCCGCGGCCAATCCATTTGGGACACCTTCTCGCATACCGCGGGAAAAACCCAAAACGGCGACACCGGCGACATCGCCGACGACGATTACCACCGCTACAAGGAAGACATCGCGATCATGCGGGAGCTCGGCCTCAAGACATGCCGGTTCTCGATCGCGTGGCCCCGCATCTTCCCGGACGGCACGGGCAAGCCCAACCCCAAGGGGCTGGACCACTACATGCGTTTCGCCGACGCCCTGCACGAGGCCGGCATCGAGCCGTACTGCACCCTTTACCACTGGGACCTGCCGCAGGCGCTCGAAGACAAAGGCGGCTGGCAGAACCGGGCCACGGCGGAGGCGTTCGCCGCCTACTCCGGCTACACGGCAGGCAAGCTCTCCGACCGCATCGCCCACTTCATGACCACCAACGAGATCGAAACTTTCACCGACCTCGGCTACGGCAATGGCATCCACGCTCCCGGCATCAAGCTCGGCCAGTCTCAGGCGTTCGCCCAGGTCTGCCACAACGCCGTCCTCGGCCACGGCCTCGCGGTCCAGGCCATCCGCGCCTCCGCCCGCCAGGGCACACAGGTCGGTTTGGCTGAGAACATCTCCTCCACCGTGCCCGCCATCGCGACGGAAGAGCACATCGCCGCCGCCCGCACCGCGATCCGGGAAGAAAACGCCCGCTACATGAATGTTATCGCGACGGGTAAGTACACCGACGCTTACCTGAAGAAACTCGGCCCCAATGCGCCTAAGTTCACCGATGCCGACCTAAAGGCGATCTCCTCGCCCATCGACTTCGCCGGCATTAATATCTACACGCCGACTTATGTCATGGCCGATACATCCGCCGAGCTGGGGTACAAGGTCATTCCGTTCCCGTCCTCCTACCCGCATATGTTCTCCGAATGGCTGCACATCGGCCCCGAAGCCCTCTACTGGGGGCCCAAGCTGGCCCACGAAGCATGGGGGCTCAAGACCATGTACATCACCGAGAACGGCGCCAGCTCCGACGACAAGCTCACCGCGGACGGGCAGGTGCTCGACACGGACCGGACGATGTATCTCCGCAACTGCCTGACGCAGCTGCAGCGCGGCGTGAGCGAGGGCGTCCCGGTCAAAGGCTACTTTCTCTGGAGCCTCCTCGATAACTACGAGTGGGCCGACGGCTACGAAAAGCGATTCGGCATCACCTATGTCGATTTCCAAACGCAGAAACGAACGCCGAAGCTGAGCTCGCGGTTCTACAAGGCCACCATCGCGGCGAACGCCATCGCGTAAGCGAGGAGTGAAAGCCAGAACACACACCACGAAGCGGCCAGCCGCGTAGGCGGTTTCGTTTTGCACTCAGGGCTCTTGACTGGCACTCCATCGAGAGCCCGCCCCGCTCACACCATCTAAACTGGCATCATGCCCCGCGCCCGCCTCTGCGCCCTCCTGCTTCTCCCGCTTGCCGCGCCCGCGCAAAAGCTCGCGCAGTCGCCCCACGCGACGGTCATCCGACCCTCCGCGTTATATCTCCAGCCCGACACGGCGTCCGACAAGCTCACCACCGTCGCCCCCGGCCGCGAGCTCTCCGTGCTCGAGCGCTCCGGCCCGTGGCTCCGGGTGCAGACCAACACGGACGACGAGAAGGTGCGCGCGGAAGACCAGCCTGTCTTCACCAATGAGCCCGAAGCCCACCCCTACACCGGCTGGATCGAGGACAAAACGGCGGTAACCATGGACATGCCCAACGGCGAGGCGATTCTGTTCGGCGAGGCGATCTCCTTCGAGCAGGCCGCCCAGGCACCGCATCCGCCCGCCGAGGCCGCCCAGACCGCACGCCGCCTGTATCGGCTCGACGCGGAGCTCTTTCCCGCCGGCCCCCGCGCCGCCGAGGCCGCCTGGCGCTCCGCTGACATCCGTTGGCAGCTCCAAAAAGAGGACGCCTCTACCCTGCCGTCAGCGCACGAGAAGGAAGCCTACCTTCGCCAGCTGCCGGATGAGTCGGAGATGAAGCGCATCGAGAAACAATATGCACAGACCAAGTGGGCGACCTATGCCGCTTACGCGCTGATCGACAACAAGCTATGCGGCGACTGGCAAGGCACCGAGCAATGCCCCGAAAAGGAAGCGACCTACTACACCAAGTTCGTCCAGCAATACCCTGACTCCCCTAAATCCCCGCAAGCCTTGTACGAAGCAGCTTGGCGCCTCGCCTGCGCCGGCGATATGTGGACCTCCGATAACGAAGACAAACACGCCGGAGAGGACCGCAAACGCTCCGGAGAGATCGCCACCCAGGTCTTGCTGCACTATTCCACCACCGACTACGCCGCCCGCAGCGCCGCGCTTTTGTACAAGGTCCAGCACGGGATTCCCGTCTACGGCAGCGACCGGCAATAAGGCGGGCTATCTTCGAATTTGCGATTTGCCCTTCAAGATTGCTCGGACATGCGGCAAATTCAGATACACACACCACCACAGCCCCGAACCAGCCAGGAAAGGCAAGAGTAGGACCGCATAGCCGAAGTCATTAGGCTGCCGTTTCGAGTAATAGATGTCCGAGACAATGTCGGCTGAAAGCAGAAGGAAGAGCAGGCCAAAACAGGTGGCAACAAAGGCTGCCCAGCGTTTTTCTTCTGTAAGCGCCCTTGCAGCACCAAGTGCTGCAAGAGAAAGCACTCCCAATGCTGCAGCATAGAAGATCAGGAACAGCAAGTCACCTTGAATTGACTGAGTTTTCATCGCCTGTTTCGTAGCGACGAAGAGCAAAGCCGCCAGTAACAACCACCCTGAAACCAAAACTAAACCTACAGAAAAAAGCAGGATCGCGCTGAATCGCAGCCCCTTCAATTCGTGTTTCCGATCAATCCAATCGAACATGCGCAGTCGCCAATAGCCCGTGTCAAGCAGTGTACGCAATTGCTCCAAGACGCATTCTGAATGCTATAAACAACCGAGCCCACTCGACTGAAAAGGACCGCCCACTCCCGTGAACGACTACCTCCTCTCCACCCTGCTCGGCATCGTCGAAGGCCTCACCGAGTTCCTCCCCGTCTCCTCCACCGCCCACCTCCGGCTCACCGAGGCCCTGCTCCACATCCCCCTCGCCGACCCCTTCTG
>CAXUEU010000049.1:21269-21885 GCA_964250195.1 uncultured Acidobacteriaceae bacterium | reverse complement strand
CCTCTACCCTTTCCCTGAGGACACGCATGCAGAGCCGAATCGTGGGAAGCGTCATGCCGGTGCTCGAGTTTCTGCTCGAGCCGAACGAAACCGTGATCGCCGAGGCCGGCGAGCTGAGCTGGATGTCCGGCTCCATCCAGCTCAGCACACACACGCAGTTCGCGGGTGGGGGCGGCTTCTTCGGGGCGCTCAAGCGCGCGGCGGGCGGCGGCAGCCTGTTCATGACGGAGTACCGCGCGGCCGGCGCGCCGGGCGAGCTCGCGTTCGCGGCACGGATGCCGGGCCACATCGTCCCGGTCGAAGTCGGCCGGGGGCGCGAGTATTTCGTGCACCGGCACGGTTTCCTGTGCGCGACGCCCGCCGTCAACATCGGCGTGGGCTTCCAGCAGTCGCTCGGCGCGGGCATCTTCGGCGGCGACGGCTTCCTGCTCCAGCGCGTGACCGGGGAGGGCGTGGCGTGGCTCGAGCTCGGCGGCGAGCTGGTGGCCCGCGATCTGCGCCCGGGCGAAACGCTGCGTGTCCATCCCGGGCATGTCGGCGCGTTCGAGGCCTCGGTGAACTTCGGGATCACGCGCATCCAGGGCATCCGCAACATGATCTTCGGCGGGGACGGGAT
>CAXUEU010000049.1:0-21259 GCA_964250195.1 uncultured Acidobacteriaceae bacterium | reverse complement strand
GCCGCAGCTGGCGCACAAGATTGCGCCCTACCTGGGCGGCGCGCGGGAGAGCTCCGGCGGGTTGGTGAGGTCGCTGCTGGGCGGCATCGGCGGCGGGGATTAGCAGGCCGAAAATAGAAGCAACAGAAAAGCCCGGCTGGTTGGCCGGGCTTTTCTCGTTCGAATGACGGTTGGAGTTAGAACTGGTACTTGAGCGCGAACTGCACCTGACGCGGGACGTAGTTTGCCGAGGTGTTTTGAATCTGCCCTACATTGTTACCCGGTGCGAAAGTATATTGATCCGCGGCGGGGCTGGTGGGGTTTGCGTTCGGGGTAGTTTGAACGGCGTTAAATGTATTGTTCGGCTGCCCGAAATTGGTGGTGTTGATGGAGTTAAATGCCTCGGCGCGGAACTCAAGCGTGGACTCCCGATAGACCGGGAAACTCTTGAACAGCGACACATCGACCTGACGGTAGTGGGGACCATAAAGAGGGTTTCTTCTCTCGGAACCAACCGTACCCGAAGCCTGCGGCGCGAAGGTCGCTCCGGAAACATCGAAAAATTGGTTGATGTTGCTGCCGTTGCGAACAGCGGGACGGAGCTGGTTCGGACGCGCGTTCACGGTCGCGGCATTGTTGGTGCTCGCGACACCGTTGCCTTCAAGAACCGTGAAAGGCAAGCCGCTCTGCCAGCGCAGAAGGGTGTTGCCCTGCCAGCCCTTGCCGAGCGCGGCCTTGTAGCCGGTCAGGTTCTTTCCAAAAGGCAGCTCGTAATTCGCGGTGACGGCGAGGCGGTTGCGGAGATCCAAATCACTGTTGCCGTACTCGAGCGAGCTCAGCTGGGTCGGAAGGAGACCGTAACCGTCGTTGACTTCATTGCTGTAAGCCAGAACGTTATCGAGGCCGTGCGCCAGGGTGTAGTTGGCACCGACCGTCAGACCGGCGGTGGTACGGCGCGTGAGGGAGAGTTGCAGGGCGTGATAGCTGGAAGCTCCCGTGGATGTGAACTGACCGATTTGCGAAACACCCGGCAGGGTGTTGTGGTAAGGACGGAGCAGGTTAAACGCCGTGGCCTGGGAAACACCTTGCTGCGCGGCATAGATCGCGAGCGCGGAGTTCGAGATCGGTGCCGGCGCGTTCTGGTCATTCGTGATCTGGGCAAGGTGGCGGCCCAGGTTGCCGACGTAATTGACGATCAGAACGTTGGCTCCGAAGCTCTTTTCCACACCGAGGTTATAGCCCTCGATGTAGGAAGTCCGGAAATTGGCGTTCAGGACGTCGTTGACGTTGCCGGTCGGGTTATTCGGATCGGACGGAGCTGGAACGGGCAAGCCCTGTTGAAGGGTGGTCGGGGCGACACCGGTCGCGGGGTCAACAGCGCAGCCGCCGTTATTGCAGCGGTAATCGGAGACGAAAGGCTGCGCCTTCTCGGAGCTGTTCGAGGTGTAGTTGCTTTGATAGTAGGAGATGCCATAACCGCCGCGAACGACCAGGCCGGGCTTCGGCGTAACGGCAAAGCCGAGGCGCGGGCCGACGTTCGAATAAGTGGTATTGACACCGCCGTAATTATTGACGCCGTTGCGGCCCGCGACCAGCAGACGACCGGCGACCGGATCGAAGTTCGTCAGAGCGTTTGCACTGGCTTCGGTGAACGGGGTCAGGACGTCGTAGCGGATGCCGAGATTGAGAGTGAGGTTCTGCGCCGCGTGCCAGTCATCCTGCACGTAGACGCTCGGCTCCCAGTCCCGGTAGTGCGGCGGATTGAGTGAATTTGAGCGCTCGACATTATTGAAGTTACCTGTCAGGAGTGCCGACAGTGCGGTCGGGTTTCCATTGATCTGACTGAAGTTATAGTTGCCGATGCCGAAATTGTTCTGGATGTTGAGCGCTTGGCGGCGGATCAGCGCGGCACCGATCTTGATGCTTTGTTTGCCACGGTTGATGACGACAGCGCCTTGCTCCTGGAAGGTGTTGTCAATGTTGATGATCGGGATGAAGTTGCCGTCACCGAGCGAGCCGTAGCCGTTCACGAAGACCGGGCCGAGCCCCGAAGTGTTCTGGTTGATATTGATGCGAGGCTGCCCGAATGCCGTGTTGACCGCCAACCCATAGTTCAGCGGCAAGGATTCGTTGTTGACGCGCGTGAAGCCGAAGCCGAGCTGGAGCAAGACGCTGGGGCTGATGGTGCGGACGAAGTTAATCTGCGCGTTCTGGGCCGTGTCGATAGCCGTACCGTAGAAAGCGTAAACGTTGCCGCTGGGCGCGATATTGAGTCCCGCCTGGTTGACCGTCGGGAAGAGGCCGGGAAAAGTGGAAGGGACATTGTTATGCGTGTAGCGCCCGTAAATCAAATCTTTCTGATCAATCTGCCAGTCCACGCGTCCGTCGTAGGTGTCGGAGTTACGCAGCGTGACCGGAGAGCCGCTGAAGCCTTGGGTGTTGGGGTTATTCGGGTCGAAGTTCACGTTCGCGAGAGGGTAAAGCTGCGCGTACTGGAGCCCGACCGGATCAAGCGCCGCGCCGCCTGCGAGCTGCTGGCTGATCGCGTTGTTGTCTCCGCTGTGCAGCAGTGCATACTGCGAAGGCAGCACTGTCTGCTGCACAGTCGGATTAGCTCCCAGAACTTGACGAAGCCCTTCATAGGCTCCAAAGAAGAAGACTTTGTCCTTGACAATGGGGCCGCCCAACGAGCCGCCGAACTGGTTCTGACGCTGCTTCGGCTTTGGCAGTCTTGCTCCGAAGTTGAATGGATTCGCATTCAGTACATCGTTCTGGAAGAACTCGTACGCCGAACCGTGGAACGCATTGGACCCGGACTTGGTGATGATGTTGACCACCGCGCCGCCGGTGCGCCCCACCTCCGCGGTGTAGTTGTTGGTCTGGACGTTGACTTCCTTGATCGTTTCGATCGACGGGCGCACGCCGATGCCGCCGATGATGCGCTCGTTGTTGTCGAGGCCGTCGACCGTCTGATTGTTCAGGATTTCAGACTGGCCGTTGGCGACGACGGCGGAGGTTTGCCGGCGGTCGTCAGGCCGCGAGCCCGAAGTCAGACCGTTGCCGGGGCCCTCGTTCGCGCCGGGAGTGATCTGAACCAGGTTGATATAATTGCGGCCGGAGAGCGGCAAGTCCTGCACGGCCTGTTCGGTTACGGTCGAGGCGACCACGGACGAGTCGGTCTGGAGCGCGGGGGTCTGCGCGGTCACCTGGACAGTCTGCGACTCGGCACCGACATCGAGCTTGGCGTCCTCGCGGGCGCGGTCGCCGGTGGCAAGGGCGATCGAGGGGATCTCGAAGGTCTTGAAGCCGTTCTGTTTGACCTGCACGGAGTAGTTGCCCGGCCCGAGCTGAGCGAAGTCGAAGTCGCCTGCACCGGAAGACTGGGCTGTGCGGATCTCCTTCGTATCGAGATTGGTCAGGGTCACGGTGGCGTTCGCGATCACCGCGCCGCCCACGTCGGTAACTGTCCCGACGATATCGGCGGTGTTGCTCTGTGCCGCCGCATAAGGCGCGGCCGGGAGCAGCATGCACCCGGTCATCATCGCTACCCCTGCCGCAAAGCGTGCGCGTCGTGCTGCTGCCTCAGAAAAGATTGCAATCCTACGTGTGTGTATCAATCGTTTGTCCTCGCTGCGGGGGGCGAGTGAACGCGGAACCCCCCTTCGCAGTAGAGAAAGTACCTGCTCGAAGGCAACTCTGGCAAGGGGTTAGCGTACGGAAAATTGTCCGGCTTTTACCTGCACCCACAAACCGTTTGGAATGTTCAACTTAGCTGTTGACCCGGAATGCTCCACCGCGTGGGAAAGAGGCTCTGACTCCTTGCGGGCGGTAGGCCGCGAGGGACGTTGTCCTGAACTCAGTCAACCGATTGTCCAGATGCGAACGAGTGAAAACGTTTTCAGACGGCCAGCGCGCTGCCGAGCGCGCGCACCACCCGCTCGATCGCGCTGCGGCTGAGATACGGGTGCATGGGGAGGCTCAGGACCCTGGCCGCGGCTGCCGTGGCAATGGGCAAGTCGCCGATTGAGCGGAACGGCTTGCGCCCGGAAGCGAACACGGGCTGCAGGTGCATGGGGACAGGATAGTGCACGGCCGTGGGTACCCCCGCCTCCGCCAGCGCCGTGAGCACCGATTCCCTGCCGGGAGTCTCTGGGACCTCGACCGTATATTGCGCGAAGACATGCGTCCGGTCGGGCAGCAGCGCGGGCAGGCGCAGCTTGCCCCGCTTTTCGAGCGCCAGCAGCGCACCGGAGTACGCGTTGGCGTTCTCGCCGCGGGCGACCAGTTCGCGGTCGAACACGTCGAGCTTGCCGAGCAGGACCGCGGCCTGCAGCGTGTCAAGCCGCCCGTTGATGCCGATCTCCGAGTGGCGGTAGCGGGCCTCCTGGCCATGATTGCGCAGCCGGTGCATGCGCAGAGCCAGCGCGTCATCATCGGTAAAGCAGGCCCCGCCGTCGCCGTAGCAGCCGAGCGGCTTGGAGGGAAAGAAGCTGGTGCAGCCGATGGCGGAAAGCGCGCCCGAGTGGCGGCCCCGGTACATGGACCCGAAGCTTTGCGCGGCATCTTCGATGACCGGAAGACCGTACCCGTTGATCGCATCCATGTCGGCGGGCTGGCCGTACAGTGAGACCGGCAGGATCGCTTTCGTCTTCGGGGTGATCGCGTTCGCGATCAGCTTCGGGTCGAGGTTCCAGGTCGCCGGGTCGATGTCGACCAGCACGGGCGTCGCGCCAAGAATGGAGATCACCTCGCCGGTCGCGAAAAATGTGAAGGGGCTGGTGACGACCTCGTCCCCGGGGCCGACTTCGAGCGCCATCAAGGCGAGCAGCAAGGCGTCGGTGCCGGAGGAACAGCTGACAGCGTGCGTGACGCCGAGCCGGGCGGCCAGGCGCGCCTCGAGCTCCGCGACCTCCGGGCCGAGGATGTACCGGCCATGGTCGAGCACCCGATGGATGCGGGCATCGATGTTCCCCTTGAGTCCTTTGTATTGAGCTTGGAGATCGATGAACGGGAGCGCGGGGGTCACCCGAGGCGCTCCAGCATCTGCTCGGGCGTCATGCGGATGCAGGTGAAGATCGGCGTGTCGCGCAGGGTGTAAGGGCTGATCTCGGTTTCGCGCAGCTTTTGGACCAGGTCCAGGAAGTCTTCCGGGTAGTTGGTCTCGAACGCCACGACCCATTCCTGATCGTCGATTCCGAAGGAATACGTGGTGTTGAGCTTGACCCGGGGGTACTCCTGGCCGATCCGGATGTGCTCGTTCATCAGCCGCTGGCGCTCCTCGATGGGCAGCAGGAACCAGGCGCGCGTCTTCCAAAACGGGTAGATGAAGATGTAGCGCTGGCCGCCGGGACGCAGCTTGGTGCGCGACTCGGTCTGGTCTTCCTCCTCGCCGCTGATGATGTACTGGCTCCGCTTGGTCATGGAGAGATAGCTGTACGGGGTCAGGAGCCAGCCGCCGAGCGGGGTGGCGAGCAGCTGCGCGCGCATCTCGTTCAGGTCGTCGACGTTGTAGCAGATGGTCCACAGAACCATGTCGCAGTCGCCGCGCAGGCCCACGGTGGAGTAGGAGAGGGTGAGCATGCGGCCGGGCTGGTTCCAGCGCCCGACGGTCTCGGCGAACCGGCGCTTGTGCTCGGCTTTCTGCTCGGCGGGCAGGCGGCGCCACTCGGGCTGAATCTTGTAGAAGGTGAAGCCGATGATCTGGCGGCGGACGGCTTTCTGGCCGCGGCGTGCAAACTCCGCGCCGGGATCCGCTGCTGCGGGTAGTTCGGGACTTGCGACTGCTTCGGCCATGGGTGCGCTCCCTGCCCCGAGTTTATCGTGAAGCCCGGGGGCGGGTGCGATTCTACAAAAGGGAAAGCGATACGTCGCTTTGGAGCAGCGCAAGCTCATCAATGCGTTTCGGGCGGAACTCGGCCTGCTCGCCCGGATGGCTGTGGTAATTGCCGACGATGCGCGGAACCCGGGCGATGGTTTGCCCGCAGACGTTGCTCAGAAGGCTCCACCATGCCAGGTCGCCCAGGTCCCGCAGCAGTGTGCCTTCCTCCATCCGGTAGGGATAGCGGGGCAGCTTCAGATGAGCATCCATGCGCCACATCACCGCGGGCCCGTAAGTGCCGCGGTCGCCCGACCCGCTGCCCAGGCGCGTGCGTACGCCGTGCAAAGGTGGCCACTCCGGGGCGAAGGGCAACTCGTGGGCTGGGAAGCTCGGCTGGACAGCGTCGGTTTCCGCCTGGGTGTAGCGTATGTGCCAGTCTCCACCCACAGCCGCCGCCTTGCTGCGCAACAGTTCCACCTCGAGCAGACCCACGGCGTCCGGTGCCAACCGGTCATCGAGGTTCAGGTTCATCACCAGGGGCGTTTCCACGAGCGAGAGAGCGACATTCCATGCCTGGTACATGGTCAACGGCTGCTGAACGGCGGCCGCCTTGCCATGGAGCCAGGAAGGCGGCCGGTCGCCGCCGTCGAAGACATACACTGCATCGACGGGCGCGTCGAGGGCGATCAGGTTTTCCTGGTGCCCGCGCAGCAGTTCCCAGCGGTTCGGGTCGCCGTGCCAGACCGAGCAGATCACCGTGGTGCGGGGCAGCCGCGCCACGTCGCGCCGCTTGAAGATGTAGTCCTGCTCCAGCCGCGCCACGAACTCGTATCCCTTGCGGGCCATCAGGTCCGGCAGCGCAGACTCGCCGTAGTTGTTCTCGATCGTGAACACCGAAACGTAAAAGCGCTGGAGGTCCAGGCTCTCCAGGATCGCCAGTTCCGCTCCCTCGGTATCGAGCGAGCAGAAATCGATGCGATCGAGGCCGTGCGCCGTCAGCAGAGTGTCCAAACGCTTGACCGGGACCTGGATGGTTCGAGCGGCGGTAGCGACATGGTTGAGACGGTCTACGTGGCGGGTATCGAAGTGCGATCGCAGGCCGCTCAGCATCTTCTCGTCGATGCCGGCGTCGCAGTCGATGAACTCGGCCTCGCCGTCCTCGTCCGCCAGCGCGACGTTCTCGCACAGGCACTTGCGGCGCTGCCTTAGCTTTGCGAAGGCGCCGGGCAGGGGCTCGACGCACAGGCCCGTCCAGCCCATCGTCTCCTCGAAGAAGCAGGAGTTGGAGAAGGTCACGCCGTCATAGGCACCGATATCGAGAAAGACGCCGTCCCGTTTGCCGCGAAAGAAGCTGTCGAGCAGGTATTTATCCTGCCCTACCTGTGAGTGAAAGCGCATGGATCCATCCGTCGAAGCGCCGCCTGCTGCTGCGTTTCCAAATCTGGCCAGAGCGTAGCATCACCCGGACGGCTTGGCATCATGCCCGAAGTAACGTCCGGCTCAGTCAGCCATCAGCAACACCTCAGTGGACTTGATGAGCGCCGTGACCTCGGATCCCTTCCGGAGACCCATCTCTTCCACGCTCTGCCGGGTAATGACGCTTTCGATCAGGTTTTCGCCGACGCGCACGGTCACTTTGGCCGTGACCACGCCGAGGGTGATCTCCTCGATGGTGCCGCGCAGCTGGTTGCGGGCGGAGATTTTCTTATTCTGGCTCATGAGTGAAGGGTATACTGCGCGGGCATGTCAGAGAAAATCATCGCCGGTTTGGCCGGCTTCATCATCGCGGTCATCGGGGCGACCGGGTACTTCGGGGTCGCGCTGCTGATGGGCATCGAGTCGGCCTGCGTGCCGCTGCCGTCGGAGATCATCATGCCCTTCGCCGGCTACCAGGTCTACCTCCACCACCTCACCCTGTGGGGGGTGGCGACGGCAGGGGCGCTGGGGTGCAATCTCGGCTCCCTGGTCGCGTACTGGGTCGGGGCGTACGGCGGCCGGCCGATGGTCGAGCGGTTCGGGCGATACGTCATGCTGAGCCGGACGGACCTGGACCGGACCACGCGCTTTTTCGATCGGTACGGCTCGGCGACGGTGCTGGTAGGACGTCTGCTGCCGGTGGTACGGACCTTCATCGGGCTGCCTGCCGGGATCGCCCGTATGCCGCAAATCAAGTTCCTCGTTTATACGTTTCTGGGCTCGTGGCCGTGGTTCTTCGTACTGGCCTACGTGGGGGCGAGGCTCGGGGACCGCTGGAACAACGACCCCCGGTTCAAGGAGATTTTCCATCGTTTCCATCTCGCGGTGGAGCTGGTGCTGCTCGCCGGGATCGTTTGGTTCGTCTGGAGCCACCTGAAACGGTCGCGGGAGCCCGCGTCAGCATAGCGCGGCTTGCCAAAGCCGGGCGGGGGAGAGAGACTAAGCGTTTGGAGCTACAAAGCTCCGAGGGCGCACTTCGCGCAAAGGACGCAGGCACAGAATGGAAGCAATGGAGAAGCCCAAGCCGCCGACGGGCAAGCTCGGCGTGATGGTGGTGGGCATGGGCGCGGTGGCGACGACCCTGATCGCGGGCGTCGAGGCGGTACGCAAGGGGCTGTCGAAGCCGATCGGCTCGCTGACGCAGATGGGCCACATCCGGCTCGGCAAGCGGACCGACGAGCACTCGCCGCTGATCAAGGATTTCGCCCCGCTCGCCGATTTGAACGACATCGTCTTCACGGGCTGGGATATCTACGACGAGAACATGTACCAAGCCGCGTCGACGGCGAACGTGCTGGAGCGGTCGCACCTTGAAACGATCCGGCCGTTCCTGGAGGCGATCAAGCCGATGCCGGCGGTATTCGACCAGCACTACGTGAAGCGTCTGAGCGGCACGCACGTGAAGCAGGGCCGCTCGAAGTGCGACTTGGCCCAGCAGCTCAGGTCCGACATCGCGGCGTTTTCTGCGACGGTGGAGCGGGTGGTCGTGATCTGGTGCGGCTCGACGGAGATCTTCATCGAGCCGGCGGCGGTGCACGCGACGCTGGCCGCGTTCGAGCAAGGCCTGAACGACGACGACCCGGCGATCGCGCCTTCGCAGATTTACGCGTACGCGGCGCTCAAGGAAGGCGTCCCCTTCGCGAACGGCGCGCCGAACCTGACGGTCGACCTGCCGTGCATGGTCGAGTTGGCGAAGCAGACGAAGACGCCGATCTGCGGCAAGGACTTCAAAACCGGGCAGACCTTCTTGAAGACGGTGCTTGCGCCGGCCTTCAAGGCACGCATGCTGGGCGTCGCCGGGTGGTACTCGACGAATATCCTGGGCAATCGCGACGGCGAGGTGCTGGACGACCCGGAGTCGTTCAAGACCAAGGAAGAGTCGAAGCTGGGCGCGCTCGAGTACATCCTCCAGCCGGAGCTGTACCCCGACCTCTACTCGGACATGTACCACAAGGTGCGGATCAACTATTACCCGCCGCGCGGCGACAACAAGGAAGGCTGGGACAACATCGACATCTTCGGGTGGCTCGGTTACCCGATGCAGATCAAGGTGGATTTCCTGTGTCGGGACTCGATTCTGGCGGCTCCGCTGGCGCTCGACTTGATCCTCTTCATGGACCTGGCCAAGCGCACCCCGGAGCTCGCGGCGGCAGGCATTCAGGAATGGCTGAGCTTTTACTTCAAGGCACCGCAGACGGCCGAAGGACTCTACCCCGAGCATGACTTGTTCATCCAGCTGATGAAGCTCAAGAACACGCTCCGCCACGTCATGGGCGAGGAATTGATCACGCATCTCGGGCTGGAGTATTACGAGCAGTGAAGGTAAACAACGAGACGCATTCTGCATCGATATGCAAGCAGAATGCGTTCACGCTCTGGAACGGACCGAACCGGCTTACTCCGAGCCGGGAATATGGCTGCGGTAATATCGCCAGTTAGCCGATAACTCATTCACCACCGGGCTCCCGGCCTCGTAGCTTGAGGCGAGGGATTCGGTAAAGCCGGAGAGTCCTGTTAAGTTCACTTCGCCGGAGAGAAAATCCGCCGCAGACTGCCCTGGAGGCTGTACCGTGAAATCACTGCCGCTACGCAGCACCATCACCCGGTTCAGATCGATCGCGCGCACCTTGCTGAGAAAGGTTAGAGACTGTAAATAGCCGGCATCCTCCTCCGAAGACATGGTGAACGTGCCTTGACCGGACGTCCAGTATGTATCCCAATTTTCCGCCCAGGTGTTCAGCAGCTTGCCGATCCAGAAAGTTCCTGCCGCCACCACGTCGCCTTTCACGATCGCGGGGGGCTGCTGCGCCTTCGGGTAACCCGTGTAGAGCTGCCGCACGCTTCGCAGATTGGCATCATCGTGCAGCTGCACGCGCGAGGAGGAAAATCTGTAAGCCCAGTTCACCAGGCCGGCGTTCAGTGTGAACGCATTAGTCCCGCTGTCGGTGGAAACAGGCGGCGTGGGCGGCCCATAAGGCACGGCGCGTCCGAAAGGTATGTAGCCGGTGCTGAAGCCGGGAGCGATTTCTCGCGCATCGATCTCATAGCCCAGGTCCCCGTCGACGACGTGAGGCGCCCAGGAAGCGGAGGCGACCGAAGCGGCATTCGGGTCGACACCCGCAATACCGGCCAACAACCAATAGGCGCGCGTGACATCGAAACGCCGATCATTCGCAAGCGCCGTGATGGAGGAAGCCATGCGCGTCGGACCCTCGCCGGTGACGATGCCCAGCACCTGCTTCTCGGCGTTGTAGCGCAGATGGTGGTAGCCCTGGGGAAAGGGC
This sequence comes from uncultured Acidobacteriaceae bacterium, assembly GCA_964250195.1. Taxonomy (GTDB): domain Bacteria; phylum Acidobacteriota; class Terriglobia; order Terriglobales; family Acidobacteriaceae; genus EB88. The sequence continues at coordinate 10,702 of CAXUEU010000049.1, read as the reverse complement.
AGAACGATCGGCAGCGGCAGCTTTTCTACCCAGTTCTGAAATTCACCGGGCGCGTCGCCAGTGTCTTCGCCGACCTCGAAGGTAGTCACAACGACAACCCGGACAGGAATACGATCCGAATTCAAGTTACTGAACCCTTGCGCTTGGCCCGAGAGTGTCGGGGCCGTCGCCGCGCAAAGTGTAAGGAATCCAGCTTTCCACAACATTTATGAAGTCTCCCATACGTTTAAGAGCAGAGAAAATCAAGCCATGCCGGCTGCTTCCTTCTAAAGCTATCCGGCCGTCAATCGAAACCGTAGCATGAATCAGCCAAAATACTTGTTCTTAAAATGGTGAATCTGTTCTTGAAGTGGCGAACCCATGCCGGGCGGCCTGCCGCCCCAGCAAACAACTCAGGAGGTTGGGGCCCTGTTCGCGGTAAGTATCTTCGCGCTACTCCGGCTTATCGTCGTTGTCGGCCCACAGCTTGATGCCGCCCAGCAGGCCGTCCTGGTTCGAGACCAGGCTGACGTTGGAGGGCAATGGGAAGTTGACCAGCTTGGCGTTGCCGCCGCCGATGTAGAGCGAATCCCAGTTGAAGGTGTTGGCGGTCTGGTCGATCGCCTTCTGGAGCAGCTTGTTCCACTTCTTGGGCCCATACTCCTTCAGGCCGCGCCGGCCCAGGAAGTCCTCGTACTCGCGGCCCTTGCGGAACGGGTGGTGGCCGAGCTCGAGCCCCGGGGCGAGGCGGCCGCGGGTAAACAGCGCCGAGCCCATGCCGGTGCCGAGTGTCAGAACCAGCTCGACCCCGACACCCTTGATTGCGCCGTAGCCCTGGACGGCGGCGTCGTTGGCGACCCGCGTGGGCTTGCCCCACTGCTTCTCGAGCTCGCCCTGCAAATTGAAGTTGACCCACTCCGGGTGCAGGTTGGCGGCGGTGAGGGTGTGGCCATTCTTGATGACGCCCGGAAAGCCCGCGGAGACACGGTCGAACCCCGGGACATCGGCACGCAGCTTTTCGAGCTCGCCGAGCACGCGCTCGGGTGTGGGTTTGATCGGCGTTTCGGTCCGCAGGCGCCGGGTGATGGGCTTGGCCTCGGCGTCGAGCGCCATGATCTTCAAGCCCGTACCGCCGATGTCGATGGCCAGCGTGATGGGGTGTCGGAGATTTTCGAGGGATGTCGAGCTCGGATGCGCTTCCGCCATGAAGTCCATTTGCGGATAAGTGTAAAAGTTTTCACGGGGTTCCGCGCGGTTTTTCCATGCGGCTCTTCGGCGAGCGGCCAGGGCGCAACGGAACGGCGCATACTGTGTCTATAGATGTACAGCCTGCCCCGCAGGCGAGAGGTCCTTCCGATGCCCAGCCGCTCCCGCTCCCTTGCCCTCGCCGCCCTCGCGCTCGGCTCAGCCGCCGCGGCCCCGGCCCAGTTCGGCTCGCCGCAGCAGCCGGGCCAGACGCCCACGCCCCAGACTGTTCCTCAGACCGTTCCGCAAACGTCGCCCACTCCGCCCGCGAACCCGACTGACCCGACCGGCAAGAACGACAAGAACGGCAAGCCGAAGAAGGACGACAAGGCCGCTCCCGCGCCCGTCGAGCCCACCAAGCCGGTGCCGCTCGAGGCCAAGGTAGAGCCCAACGGCGTGGTCAAGGGCGTCAAGCAAGGCAGCGAGGAAGACGTGAGCGCGGTGGGTACGCGCACCATCGGCGGCCGCGGCCTGGGCAACTGGTACTCGACCAATACCGAGATCGGCATGGGCAAGCAGTACTCGGTCGAGCTCGAAAAGAGCACCAAGTTCATCAACGACCCGGTCGTGACCGAGTATGTGAACCGGATCGCGCAGAACCTAGTCAAGAACTCCGACGCGCGCGTGCCGTTCACGGTCAAGGTCATCGACTCGGATGAAATCAATGCGATGGCACTGCCCGGCGGCTTTTTCTACGTGAACTCCGGCCTGATCCTGAACGCCGACTCGGAAGCCGAGATCGCGGGCGTCATGGCTCACGAGATTTCGCACGTCGTGGCGCACCACGCCGTCCGCGAGCAGACCCGCATGAACTACGCGCAGTTCGTGACAATCCCGCTGATCTTCGTCGGCGGCGGGCTCGGCTATGGTATCTACGAGGCGGCCAACATCGGCATCCCGCTCACCTTCCTGCAGTTCTCCCGCGACTTCGAGGCGCAGGCCGACTTTCTGGGAACGCAGTACATGTACCACGCGGGCTACGACCCGCAGGCGCTGATCTCCTTCTTCGAGAAGGTCGAGAACCTGGAAAAGCGTAAGCCGGGCATGGTCGCGAAGGCCTTTGAAACGCACCCGGCCACGCCCGACCGCATCCAGCGCACCCAGGAGGAGATCGCCACCCTGCTGCCTCCCAGGGGACAGTACCTGGAAACCACGTCGGAGTTCGACGACGTGAAGGCGCGCCTGGCGCGGATCGAGAACAAGCGCAAGCTCGACGACAAGAAAAAGGGCGGAGGACCCACGCTGCGCAAGGCGGGCGGCGACCCCAACGCCAATCCGCAGGACCCCGCCGCCCAGCCCGGGGACGACCGGCCCACGCTGCACAAGCGGGACGACTCGAGCAGCTAGAGCCTTCCGGCGTGGGCGGCCCGATCACACCATCATGCCGCCCGAGACCTCGATCCGCTGTCCGTTGATCCAGCGGTTTTCCTCGGACAGGAGCGAGGCGATCATCGGCCCCACGTCCTCCGGCAGCCCGGCCCGTCCGAGCGCGGTCATGGCCGCCACCGTCTTGTTCAGCTCCGGGTTGTCGCGGGTCCGGCCCCCGTTGAAGTCGGTCGCGATCGCGCCCGGGGTCACGGTGTTGGCCGCGATGCCGCGCGGGCCGAGCTCCTTGGCCAGGTAGCGGGTGAACACCTCGACGGCGCCTTTCATCATCGCGTACGTCCCCGCGTTTGGGAATGACATGCGAGTCAGGCAGGACGAGACGTTGACGATGCGCCCACCGTCCCTCATCAGGGGGAGCAGCTTCTGCGTCAGGAAGTACACCCCTTTCACGTGGACGTCGCACTGCTCGTCGAACTCCTCCTCGGTTACTTTCGCGAATTCCTTGTGGAACCCGGTGCCGGCGTTGTTGACGAGGTAATCGAAGCCCTCGGCACCGAACTGCCGCAGAGCTGTTTGCACATCCCGCGTAAAGGCAGCGAACGAGCGGACATCCGAGACATCGAGCCTGAGCGCGACAGCCTTGCCTCCGGCCTCCGCCGCGACCGCATCCGCGGCGTCTTTGCGTGAGTTAAAAGTGAAGATCGAGTGAACCCCGCGTTGGGCGAGGCTGAGCACCGTGCTGCGGCCGATGCCGCGGCTGCCGCCGGTGACGATCGCGATCTTTGCCTGGTTCGCGCTTGTGTTTCGAGTAGCCATGGGTCGAGGCTAGACCCGCAAACAGCGGATGCGAATACCGGAACACGCTGTTTTCTTGCCTATTCCTGCTCGCCGCTCTTAACATCGTAGCGAGGCCTTCATGCCTGACACGCTGCTGCAAGCTCTGCTTCAATGGACCGGCTCCCAGGCCGGCTCGAGCCCGTTCGCGACCCCGATCAAGGGCCTGACTCTGCTGCGGTCCGACTACCCCAAACACCCGGCTTACCTTATTTATAAGCCGACCCTGTGCGTCGTCGTACAAGGGGCCAAGTGGGCGATCTTCGGCGAGGAGCGGATGGAGTACCGGCCCGGGCAAGCCCTTCTGGTGAGCGTGGAGATGCCGGGGCTGGGGTATGTCTCTGAAGCGAGCCCGTCCGAGCCATACCTGGGCATCGTGCTCGAGCTGGACCCCGTCGTCATGCGGGAGGTTCTGGAGACCATGGAGAACCCGCCGAGCGCGAGCGGTCCGGTCGGACGGGGAGTGCACCTGTCGGACTTCAGCGGCCCGCTCGCGGAGAGCGTATTCCGGCTGGTCCGCCTGCTCGATACACCCGAGGCGATCCCGGTGCTGTATGAGTCCGTGATGCGTGAGATCTGCTACTGGCTCCTGGCCGGCCCGCACGCCGCGGAGGTCGTAAAGATGACGATGGGGAGCAGTCAAGCGCAGCAGGTAGTTGCCGCGATTCACAGTTTGCGCGACCGCTTCGCGGAGCCTGTCCGAATAGTGGAGCTGGCCGCCGCCGCCGGGATGAGCGTATCCGCATTTCACAGGCAGTTCAAGGCCGTGACCGCGATGACGCCGTTGCACTATCAAAAGCAGCTTCGTTTGATCGAAGCGCGGCGTCTGCTCGTTTCCGAGGCGGTGAACGTCGAAAGCGCGGCCTACCGGGTGGGCTACGAGAGTCCTTCGCAGTTCAGCCGGGAGTACACGCGGATGTTCGGGGCGGCCCCAAAGCGCGAAAGCACCGCCGCTCGACTGCCCGCGGCGTAGCCTTAACGAGCCGTCCGGCCCTTGATCATGCGCAGCACCAGCACGACCAGAATCGCCGCCAGCGCGAGCTTCAGCATTTCTTGCACTTCGCGAAGATCACGGCCTGGAGCCGGTCGCGCAGCGAGTCGGGCAGCTCGTACAGCACATTGGAGCGGTAAACCTCGATCGTCTTGCGCGTCGTCGTCACGGTGATGGTGCAGTGTCGGCAGCCGGACAGGTGCCGGTCCAGCTCCGTCCGCAGGGTTGGGTCGACGGTTCCGTCGAGCAGATCATCGAGGTGCACGAGAAACTCAGAGCAGATCACTTTGCGCCACCATTCCCATCTTTCCTTGCCGCCCCATCCAGCTTGCCGTTCGCGATTCTGTTGCCGAAGTACCGGTTGAGCCGCTCCCTGAGCTGGAGGCGCGCCCGCAGGAGGCGCGACTTGACGGCGGGAATGCTCAGGCCCAGCGACTCCGCCGTCTCCTCGGTCGAAAGCCCCTCTACATCGCGCAGTACGAACACGACCCGGAACCCCGGCGGGAGCCCGTTGACCGTCTTCTTCAGGATCTCCGCCAGCTCCGACTGCCCGTACTGCTGCTCGGGGCTCGGTCCCCAGTCGGCCAGCTCGCGCGGCATCGAGCCTTCCTCCGTTTCCACGTCTTCGTCGATCGAAACCATCTTGCCGGTACGGCGCTTGCGCAGCCGCATCAGGCTTTCGTTGACCGCGATCCGCACGAGCCAGGTATAGAACTTGGAGTTGCCCTGGAACTGGTTCAGCTTTTCATACGCCTTCAGAAACGCATCCTGCACCACGTCTTCCGCGTCCTCGCGGTTTTGCGTGATGTGCTGCGCGATGCGAAACACCTGGCGGTCGTACTGCTTCACCAGTTTTTCAAACGATGCCGTATCCCCCGCCTTCGCGAGGTTGACGAGCCGAACATCCGGGTGCTCCTCGATCGCCGTCGCGGAGATCGGGGGCGCGCTCGGCGCTTCCTCCTGCTTGGTACTTGAAGATTGGATGGGTGGCATAGCGTGCGGCTTCAGCCTTTTGCGCCTTTCTTTGTCGTCCCTTCCATCGTATCGCGCCCCTCCCGAACCTGCGGCAGTGCTGTTCACGGTACGGGGGTAATGTCACCCGCGCGATTCCGCGTGGCTTCCCCTTCCGCCCTCGCTTAGTCTGTGAAGGAGGGATCTCGAACCCGCCTTGACCCGTTACCCCAAGCTCGCGCGCCTCTTCGCCATGCTCGTTCTGCTCCTCTCGCTTTCGCTCGACGGCCTCGCGGCGGCGCATAAGCGAGCGAAGCACGGGCCGGCGAAGGCCCATGCCATCGCCGGCAAGAGAACATCCGCGCGACATGCCGGGCACCAGGGAAGCCGTCTTCGCCGGGTGGTCATCGTCAAGCGGCGCGGCCGGCACCGAGTCCTCACGGCGCGCGACCGGGCCCGGGCGCAGCAGCTGACCCATGCCTTCGTCGCCTCGTCCGAACTGCGGCCCATGGCGCAGCAGCTCGGCAACTACCGAAGCCCGGCAGCCTACGCGGCGGTGGAAGCCTACGCGCGGACCCACTCGGGGGCGGCCAGGGCCGCGGCGTCGCTCGCCCTGGGCCATGCCTACCTGCTCGACCACCGCTACACGGACGCGCTCGCAGCACTGAGCGGCGCGAACCTGCCGGGCAACACGCTCGGCGACTATTCGGACTATTTCGCGGCGCAAGCCAACCTGCAAAGCGGCCAGCTCCCGGCGGCGGAAGCACTCTTGAGCGGCTTCGCGGCCCGACACCCGGACAGCGTCTTCCTGCCGCAGATCCCGGTGCTGGAGGCCAACCTGCTCACCGGTGAAAACCAACCGGACCGCGCCCTGGCGGTACTGCGGGCGCACGCGGGCGAGCCGCTCGCCGCCAAGCCGGACTACCTTCTCGCTTCGGCGAAAGCGCAAGCCGCCCTGGGGCAAAGCGCAGACGCGCTCGCCCTGTACCGGCGGGTGCTCGGCGATGCGCCGCTCAGCCCGGAAGCCGCCGCGGCGCAGGCCCACCTGCAGCAGACCGGGCAATGGCAGGCGCTCTCGCTCGCCGAACGGCGCAGGCACGCCGATGCGCTCTTCAACGGCGGCAGGTTCGCCGACGCCGCGGCGGAGTTCCGCACGCTTTCCTCCGACCCATCCCTCACACAGACCGAGCGGGACGGCCTCCTGCTGTCGGCCGCGGCCTGCGACTTCAAACTGAAAAAGCTCTCGGCCGCCTCGCTCGCGACCATCCCCGACGCGGACGGCGACAACGGCGCGCGGCGGCTCTATCTGCTCATGGAGATCGCGCGCAACAACATCGATCTCGCCCAACAGCAGGCGCTGGTGGACCAACTGCGGACGCGGTTCCCCACCAGCCAGTGGCTGGGCGAGGCGCTGTTTTCGAGCGGCAACCTTTACATGCTCCGACGGGAGTACGCGCAGGCCATCCCCTACTATACGGAGCTCTCGCGGCGGTTCCCGCAGAGCAAGTACGCCGACAACGCGCACTGGCGCGCGGCCTGGCTCGCCTACCGCATCCGCGACTACGCCTTGGCCGAAAAGCTGATGGACGAGCAGCTCGTCTCCTTCCGCGACGGCAAGAACGTACCGGCCGCGCTCTACTGGCGGGGCCGCCTGTTCGCGGACGAGGCGCACGACCCGGCCACAGCGGCCGCGTACTTCTCGACGGAAACGCGGGTCTTCGAACACTTCTACTATGCGGCGATCGCGCGGCAGCGGCTCGCGGCGCTGGGCGCGGTCACGCCGGCGGAGGTGCCTGCCCTCCTGGCGTTCCAGCCGGAGCAGATTCCCACCCTCACCGAGGAAGTCCCCGACGACGACCCGCACCTGGCCAAGGCGCGCCTGCTGGCCAATGCGGGGCTCAACGAGTACATCGCGCCGGAGATCCACGCATCCGAAGGGGCGGACGGGTGGGGCTCGCTGGCCGAGGCCAAGCTGTACGCGAGCTATGGGGAAACCTACCGGGCGATGCGGTCGCTCAAGCGGGCGATTCCCTTCTACACCTCCGCGCCGATCGACGAGCTGCCCACCGAGTACTGGCGCATCCTGTTCCCGGAGCAGTACTGGGCGACGATTCAGCGCGAGGCGCGCGTGAACGATCTCGATCCGTACATGGTGGCCTCCCTCATCCGGCAGGAGTCCGAGTTCAACCCTCGCGTGATCTCCTACGCGAACGCATACGGCCTGATGCAGCTGCTGCCCTCGACCGGCCGCCAGATGGCGCAGCGGGCCGGGATGGGCAGCCGTCTGGACCCGAACGCGCTGCTCGACCCGGAGATCAACATCAAGCTCGGCTGCGCGTACCTGCGGCAGACGCTCGATCGCTTCGGAGGTCAGCAGGAGTACGCGTTCGCCTCCTACAACGCGGGGGAGGCCCGGGTCGACGACTGGAAAGCCTCCGGCGGCTACACCGGCATCGACGAGTGGGTCGAATCGATCCCCTTCACCGAAACGCGCGACTACGTGCAGGCGCTGATGCGCAACGAGCAGATCTACCGCGAGCTGGACCGGCTCTCCGCCGCGCCTCGAAGTGAAGTGCGGTCCGCCTCCGTTAAGCTCGCGAAAGGACACGACCAAGTGCCGTGAAACCCAAGACCAGCGCCGCCTATCGACGGTCGCTCGCGATCAGGACCGGGCAGGCCGACCCGGTGGGGTGGCACGTGCGCGCGGCCTTGGCTATGCATCTGGCAGGGCTGATCTTTTTCGCTTTCATGGCACTTCGCGCGCCGCGCGAGATCAAGGATGAGAGTCTAGGCACGGTGTTCGTTTTTCTTCTGGACATTTTCCTCCTGGGCCGTGCCTGTCGCCTGAACACGGTCTGTATCTCAACACTCGAAGATCGGGCGGACTTCCGCTTCGGGCGCGCTTTCGGCGAACTTACATCGAGCGAGCAGCATGCACTCCGGCTCGAGCATGGGAAGCGCGGTGCGTTCCTGGACGCGGCCCCGTTCGGCAGGGCGGTGGTGGAGCTCGATCCACGGGACACCGCGCGGGTGGGCCGATGCCGCGCGATGCTGGCCGCCGGCGCTGCCGCGGCCGCGTCTCTCCACTATGGCTGCCTTCACCGGCCGGGTGTGGAGTGGCTCCATCGGCTCGGCAGCACCCGTTCTCCCGCCTTCTGGCTGCTGCTTCTCGTTTCCGTGCTACCGCTTGCCGTGGCGGTCGCCCTCAGGCCGCGCCGTGCTCCCTCCCCTGCAGACAGCCCTGCTCCAATCGCCTAGCATGCATGCATGCCCAGCCCCGCATCGCTGAAGCCCGCGCCGCCCGTCCGCGGGAAGCCCGCAAAACGCCCAGCTTCCAAGAGCACTCTCGCGATGGAGCGGAAGCCTGACCCGCCCAGCCCGCGCCCGCGCCGCGACTTGGCCCCGGCGCGCATCGTGGACCTGCTCGACCGGCTGGCGCAAGCCCAGCCGAACGCCGAGTGCGCGCTCATCCACAGCAATCCCTGGGAGCTTCTGGTCGCGACGATCCTCTCCGCCCAGTGCACGGACAAGCGCGTCAACCTGGTCACCCCCGCTCTCTTCGCGGCTTTCCCGAGCCCGGCGGCGATGGCGGCCGCTTCCCTTCCCGAGCTCGAAGAGCTGGTGCGGACGACCGGCTTCTTCCGGGCGAAAGCCAAATCGATCCAGGGCGCCGGGCGTGTGATCACGGAGAACTTCAACGGGAAGGTGCCGCGGACACTGGCCGAGCTGATCACCGTGCCCGGCGCGGCGCGCAAGACGGCGAACGTGGTGCTGGGCGTGGGCTACGGCCTGGCCGAAGGCGTGGTTGTGGACACGCACGTCCAGCGGCTCTCCCGCCGCTTGGGGCTGACCAGGCACGAAGACCCGCGCAAGATCGAGCGGGACCTCATGCGGATCGTGCCGCGGCCGCGCTGGATCGCGTTCTCGCACGAGCTGATCCTGCATGGGCGCGCCGTTTGCGTCGCCCGGAAGCCGCGCTGCGCGGCTTGCCCGCTCGAAACGACCTGCTGGGCCCCGGACAAGACCTGGAGCACGCACTAGCTTCGGAAACGCCGGAGCTCGTCGAGTGCCATGTGGGGCACGGTGAGCGCGCTGAGCAGGACGAAGAGCTGCCCCTGGTGGGCAGCCAGGCCCTGACGTCCGAAGACGAAAGCGGCGACGAGAGCGGCCACCGAGAGCAGCCACGGGCCGAAGCCCGCGCGCAGGTTCGCCAGGAGATTGCCGCGCAGGGTCGCACCGGCCCGCTCCGGAAGGCTGGTGGCCAACAGGTGCTCCGGGGTGTGCCAGCAGCAGAAAAACACCGCGAACGCGACCACCGGCGGCGAAAGATAAAACAAGCCGAGCGAGAGCGCCAGGGCGGCGAGAAGCTCCAGGCGGACGGCGAGCGGGCGCACCAGCCAACCGCTCGCGACGCCCAGGGCCGCCACGGCCGCGACCGGCAGGCAGGCGCTGCCGAAGGCCGACGTGAGCGGGGCCGCGCCGTCCGCGGACGAGCCGAGCATCCGGGCGAAAATCGGCGCAACGCCCGAAGGCTGCCAATGGCAGGCCGCGACGATGGGCAGCGCCCCGAGCGCGAAGCCGGCCGAAATGCGCCGCAGGCCGGGCAGGCGGCCCTCCGGCTCCAGGCCGAAGTGCCACGCGGAGTAAGCCAGGAAAAGCACGAGCGAGGCGAGCGGAAGCGCGTACCAGCCCAGCAGAGTGAGCCCGGCGAGCGACAAGTAGCCGGGAAAGAACACCAGCGGCCAGCGCGAACCGAAGCGCGGCGCGAGCAACTGCCGGCCCGCAAGGTGGTCGTAGGCTCCGTGCGCCATGGCGATCGCGATCGCGAAGATCGACAAAACCGCCGCGGCCGGACCGCCGAGCAAGCCCGCCCGCGAGGCAGCACAGACGATCAGAGCCGCGCAGGCGAACAGGAACAGGCGGGGGCGCAGGAACGCTTCACGCGTGTCCGTGCGAGCCTCCATTGCAAACGGAACCCCGCGGGCGCTCACGACGCGCCCCCGGCCGCCGCGCGCAGCATCGGCAGCTTGGGCAGGGACCATGCGACACGGGCGATCTCCGCCAATCCCTCGCTCTGCTCGCTGAGGAAGCGGACCAGCGAATCCGGGTCGGCCTGCCGGAACATGCGGACGAACAACGCGGGGCCGAGCTCCGGCGCGGACGCGAGCGCGCGAAGAAAGATCCGGTCCAGCCGGCCGTAGAGCGGCCGCTCCGCCGCGAGCGGGACCGGGCCGCCCGCATGGAGCGCCCGCGCGATCGCCCGGCTGTGCCGCTGGATGCGCAGAAATCCGTAACCGGAGGAGGGCTTGAGGCGCCCGCCCGCAATGCCGATGCGGGTCACGCCGAACGCGGTCACGGCCCCGAGCAGGAGGCACC
>CAXUEU010000048.1:21621-21955 GCA_964250195.1 uncultured Acidobacteriaceae bacterium | reverse complement strand
GGAGAGGGCGGGGGCGTGGTGCGGGCTCGGGTGCCTGCAGTTTTTCCCGTGCGAGCAGCTGGCGCGGCTGGGCTGGCCGGGGCACTACAGCCTGCGCCGCGATTACATCAGCGACCTGGGCGCGTCGAGCCTGTGCGCCGCGCACGCGCTCATGAATGCGTCATTCTCGGCGCAGGCGGTGCTGATCGCGGCCTCCGCCGTGCTGCTGCCGCGCCGGTATTTACCGGCTCTCGCGCGGGCGTTTCTGCTGGCTTCCGCCCTGGGGCTCGCGATGGTTGCGACGCACCCGGCGGACCGGGATGCGAACACGCACATCGGCGGCGCGCGCATCCAC
>CAXUEU010000048.1:20864-21611 GCA_964250195.1 uncultured Acidobacteriaceae bacterium | reverse complement strand
GGCGCGGGCTGTTTGCTGCTCGGGATGGGCAGCGCCGGGCTGCACGGCGCGGTGGGGCTCGGGCTGCTGGAGCGCATGGCGGCGTACCCGCTCCCGCTTTGGCTGGCGGCCGCTGGCTACGGGGTGCTCCGGAGGCCGCCGGCTCGTCTATAGTAGGGAACGATGCCTGATTCCCGCCACCCCGCCCCCGTTTCGCTGGCCCTGTTGCTGGGCTGGCTGATTCCCGGCGCGGGTCACCTCTTAACGCGCCACTTCGTACGCGCGCTGCTGTTGTTTCTGGCGATTTCCGTGCTTTGGTGGCTGGGGATCGCGATGAACGGCCACATTTACCTGCCGGGCGGGGCGGACCCGCTTTCGCTGCTCGGCTTTGCCGGGGACCTGGGCTCGGGGTTGTATTACCTGGTCGGCTTCGGCGGCGGGCTGGGGCGCAACGTGGTGCAGGTGGCCACGGCGGACTACGGAACCAAGTTCATCATCGTGGCCAGCCTGCTCAATGTGATCGCCGCGGTAGACGCGCACAATCTGCGGATCGGGCGCAAGGCGAGCGGTTTGGAACAGGGGGCGCGATGAGCTTTTCTCCCTCGCACTTCACGGCGGTGCTCTTGTTCGCCACGTCGGCTTCGGTGGTATTCGGCATTACGCAGCGAACGACGACGCAGGCGATGGTGCGCTACGGCGTGGCCTGCTGGATCGGGTTCGTCGGGTCGGTGATCGCGGCGAGCTGGCTGATGTATCTCGTCCGGCGTT
>CAXUEU010000048.1:3204-20764 GCA_964250195.1 uncultured Acidobacteriaceae bacterium | reverse complement strand
AGCCGGACGGCTGATTTTTGTCCGGCGTTAGCCGGACGGCTGATTTTTGTCCGGCGTTAGCCGGACGGCTGATTTTTGTCCGGCTTTTCCTGCCAGGCACAGTCCAAGGTAGGCGGAAGCCGAAGAGGGAGTCATCCTGAGTGGAGCAAAGGATCTGCTTTGCGCCTTCGTCCACGGAAAAGCAGATCCTCATCGTTTCGCTTCTCAGGAGGACCATGGTGTGGGGACAGTCCGGGGAGCGTGCTTCGGTAGCCAGGTAACCTCAGCCGACGGGCTGGAGCTTGGGACCTTTGCGCTTTTCCGGCGTCCACACCACCGCGTTGAAGCTGTGCTGCTCCGTGAAGCCGAGCCTGCGGTAGAGGGCCTCGGCGCGGTCGTTGCCGGAGGTCACGGTGAGCGAGAGCTTCGCATAGCCCTTGCGAGCGAGCGAGCTTGCGGCAACCTCCAGAAGCAAGGCGCCCAAGCCTGTGCCGCGGGCAGGAGAGGCCACGCAGACCTGGGTCACATGCTCCACGTCTTCACGCACCCGCGAGCACAGGATCAGCCCGGCGAGCGCGCCTGTCGCTTTGTGCACCAACACCTGCGAGCTTTCCTTGTCGAAGATGCCGCAGCCGGGAAAGCGGATGATGTTGTGGAGGAAGCGGAGCGAGCCGGCGACGGAGCGGTACTGGTCGTTGATGGAAGCGTCGAGATGGCCTTCGTAGGCGTGGGCGATGAGCGGGCCGGCCGGGTTGAAGTCGCCGTCGTGCCAGGACCGGAGCTCGAGGCCTTGCGAGGCGAGCCCGCGGATACGCGCCTCGACCGGAGCGACGCGGATGGTTTGCAGGGGCGCTTCCATGAAGACCCGCCGGTAGACGCCGAAGCCGGCCGCGCGGAAGGTCGCGGCGTGCGCGTCGTAGGCGTGCAGCAGGAGCTGAGCCTCGATGCGTTCGACGCCGGGTGAGTTCTGGAGCAGGTCGAGCAGGTGCTCGAGGAGTTTGCGCTCGATCTGGTGCGCGGAAGGCCCATAGCCGCCTTGCTCGATGGCGAACAGGTCGCCGATGACGGCCTTGCGCTCCTCGTAGACGCAGAAGGTGTAGCCGATGACGCGGCCGTTCTCGACCGCGACGAAGCCGGGCAGCACCCGCGCGTCGACGTACTGGAGCAGGAGGTTGGTGGAGGCCCGGTAGTCCCAGTCCAAGCGGTCGGCCCAGACGCGATTTTCCGCTTCCAGCACGGGCCGCAGGCTGTTCGCGGAGAAGTGCCGCAGGTCCAGGATCTCGAGCGGCGGCGCGGGGACTCGGGCTGGGGAAGTCACGTTTGCAGCATACTCCTTGGGGTGGAAGCTCAGCGCACCCGCGCCTCGACACGGTACACGAGCAGGTCCTGCGCGGGTACCGTGGTGAGCAACTGGTAGGATCGGCCGGCGAGCCGGGCGGGCAGCTCGCGGGCGAAGGGCTCACGCGTGACCAGGATGTGCTCGCCTTCGGGGATGCCTTGACGGTCGTAGTCGACGGGGCGCTGGTCGCGGTAAAAGGCAAGGCCGTACTGGACGTCGCGCCGGACACGGAAGACCGCGACGGCCTCCTTGCCGGGAGGCGCGACCTCCTCGAGAGCGCGCGCGAGCGGGCGGGGCGAGTAGGCGAGGTCGAGCAGGCGGATGGCGCCCTTGGACCGAGCGAGAGCGGGCACGCCGAAAACCGGACCCAGGCCGAAGAGGAAAAACAGCATGACCAGCAGGGGGCCGAGCGTCGCCGCCCGGAGTTTACCCAACCCGAACCGGCCCACGATGACCAGGATGAGCAGCGCCGCGCCGCAGCCCGCCATGGCGGCTGCCAAGGCGACCCGGGCCGGGGGGTGCAGGTGCTCGCCGTCGGCGACGAAGCCCGGCCCAAGAAGCACGGCTGCGGTGAGCGAGCCGACCAGCAGGGCATGGCCGCCCAAAAGCCAGGGGGAGAGGCCCTGCGCGCGCTTGCGGTGGAGGTAGTCGCCGGTGAGGATGGTAAGCGGCGGGATGGACGGCAGGACGTAGCCGGGCAGCTTGGAGTCGGAAAAGGTGAAGAAGACGATGGGCAGCAGCGCCCAGAGCAGCAGGAACTCAGGGAAGGCGTCGCCGGCCTGCCGGAGGGCGGGGGAGCATGCTCCGGCGCGGCGGGCCTGCCACTCGCGCCGGGTCTCACCCACGGCGGAGACGAACGCGGCGATCGAGAGCACGGCCCAGGGCAGCAGGGAGAGGAGCACCACGGGCAGGTAGTACCAGAAGCCCTGCTGGTGCTCGTAGCGGTTGGTGGCGAAGCGCTCGAGATTGTGCTGGAGGAAGAAGACGCGCAGGAAATTCGGGTTGCGCCGCTGCACCTCGATGAACCAGGGCAGCACCATGGCGAGGTAAAGCAGGGCGCCGGGCCACCAGAACGACTGGCGGAGCAGGGCCCACTCCCGGCGGAGCCCCGCGAAGGCCAAGAGGATGAGGATGGCGAGAAAGGGGGCGACCGGGCCCTTGGCGAGGGTCGCGATGCCGATGAAGAAGTAGAGGTCGAAGAGCCAGAACTTGGAACCGGTCTCGTACCAGGCGTACCAGCCGAGCATGGCGATGCCGAAGGGGGCGGCGAGCTGCATGTCGGTCGATGCGCCGCGCGCGAAGCTGAGGATGCCGAAGCAGGAGGCGGTGATCAGCGCGGCGTCCAGGTGGCCGCCGGGGCGGAAGCGCTTCATATGCAGGTAGATGAGCACGATCAGCGTCATCGCGAAGGTGGCGGAGGGCACCCGGGCGGCCCAGTCGGTAACGCCGAACTCATGAAAGGAGAGCATGGCGCGCCAGTAGTACAAGGCCGGCTTTTCGAGCCAGGGCCGCCCGTAGAGGATGGGGGTGACGTAGTCGTGGCGGGCCAGCATTTCGCGCGCGACCTGAGCGTAGCGGGGCTCGTCGGCCCCGACCAGGCCGAGGCCCGCGCCGCCGAAGACTGGTACCAGCCCATAGAAGAAGAGCACCAGCGTGAGGCCGACCAGGACGGCGAGCTCCCGGGCGGTGGAGCGCCGCAACAGGCGCCCCAACCACAGGCCGGGCTCGCCGACGCGGTCGGGAGCGCGCCTCACCGGGCGGGGTTCCGGCATATGTTTTTAGGCATTGTCCGGCCGAGGCGTTTCCGGTGCCGGGACCTCGGCGGGCAGCGCTTCATTGAGCACGGCTTCGGGGGCGGGCGCGTATTTGTTGCGCTTCCGGGTCCGGGTCAGCAGTTCGTCGACGCGGCCGGTCATGCGCTCGGACCGGTCGGCGTGGAACTGCAGCTCCGGGACATGCCGCTTGCCCATTCGGCTTTTCAGCTCGACGCGGACCCAGCCCCGCGCGGCCATCAGGCCTTCGACGGTCTTCACCTCGGCTTCCGGCCCGCCGTCTACCTGGACGAAGACCTCGGCCGACTTGCCGCCCGGGTTGATGAGCACCTGCGTCACGTGCGAGGAGGAGATGCGCGGGTCCGACAGATCGCCCAGGATCATGGCATCGATCTCCTCGCGGATGGTTTCGGCGACCCGGTCCTGGTGGTACTTGCGTGCGCGCTGTTCCGGCATGGGTGTTCCTTTTCGTCGCGGAGGTTCGGTTCGGGGCTTGGCTAGACGACTTGCCCCGGGCCGAGAGTGCGTGTCTTGTCTTCCAGGCGGTTGACCCGTTCCGTAATAGAGGCGAAGTTGATCAGGGTGGAGAACTGCCGCATCAAGTCCGTCTGGTTCTCCTTCATGGTCCGCTCGAGCGCGTCGAAGCGGGCGTCGACGGCGTCGAAGCGGGCGTCGACGGCATTGAAGCGGGCGTCGACGGCGTTGAAGCGGGCGTCGACGGCGTTGAAACGGGTATCGACGGCATCGAAGCGGGCGTCCATCTTTGCTTCCAGCTTGTCGATGCGCGTGTTCAGGCGCTGTTCCGCGACTTCAATGCGCGCGCCGATGCGTTCCTCGGTCCTGTCGAGCTTGGCGTCCACCCGATCGATTTTGGCGCTCGTTCGGTCTTCGAGGGCTTGGAGCATTTCCTCTACCCGCTTTTCAAGCGCGTTCAGGCGAACCACCAATGCCCCGACCTCCGGGGCGATGAAGTCCTGCAGCAGCTTTCGTGTGCCTTCGATTCTTGCGCCTGTTTCGCTCATATCGACCTCTGCCTTCCCTAGTCTACAAACTCGACCCAGCTGTCGGTGACGATGGCGCTGAGCTCGCCCGCGATGCGCTCGGCGGCCTTTTCCACTTCGCCCAGCTGGCCCTCAAGATAGGAGCGCGAGCTGGACAGCGCCGCTACGCCCAGAACCGCCGTCTGCCACGTGACCGCCTCGTCCAGCTCCGCGACGGAAACGTTGAAGCCGTGGCGAAGCTTGTCCTTGAGCGAGCGGACGACCTGGCGACGGTCCTTGAGCGAGTGGGCGTGCTCGATGCGGAGATGGAGGGTGAGTGTGGCGATGGGCATGGGGAAAGGGAGAGCCGCGACCCTCCCCCTCCCAGCATAAGCCGGTTTCAGCTTACTTTGGCGACCTCGGCCTCGATCGCCTGCCACTCGGACGCGTCGAGCTCGAGCGCCGAAGCCGCGGTATTTTCCTCGAGGTGCGCGACCGAGGAAGTCCCGGGGATCGGCAGCATCACCGGCGAGCGGTGGAGCAGCCAGGCCAGCGCGAGCTGCGCGACCGTGGCATCGTGGCGCCTGGCCGCGGTGTCCAGCGGGCCGCCGGGCTGGGCCAACTTGCCGGAAGCGACCGGGTAGAAGGGGATGAAGGCGATGTTGTTCTTCTCGCAGTACTCGAGCGTGTCCTCGTGCTGCCGGTCGCCGATGTTGTACTGATTCTGCACGCTGACGATGGGGAGGACCTTGCGGGCCTGCTCGATCTCGTGCGGCTTCACCTCGGACAGGCCGACGTGGCGGATCTTGCCCTCCTTTTGCAGCTTCGCGATGGGCGCGAGCGACTCCTCGACCGGCACTTTGGCGTCGATCCGGTGCAGCTGCCACAGGTCGATGCGCTCCACCTTGAGCCGGCGCAGGCTCAGCTCGACGCACTGCTGCAGGTACTCCGGGCGGCCGACCGACGGCCACTGGCCGGGGCCGGTGCGGGCCAGGCCGCCCTTGGTCGCGAGGACCAAGCCTTGGGCATAGGGGTACAAGGCATCCGCGATCAGGACTTCGTTGGTGTGCGGGCCGTAGGCGTCGGCGGTGTCGATGAAGTCGATCCCGAGGTCCAAAGCGCGTTTGAGCACCCGCTTGGCTTCCTCGCGGTTGGGGGCGTCGCCCCAGACGCCCTCGCCGGTGAGCCGCATGGCCCCGTAGCCCATGCGGCGGACGGGGAGGTCGCCGCCCAGGTTGAAGGTCCCGCTTGCCGCTGCGTCGATGGGTGTCGCTGTCGTTGTGGCCATGGATTTTAGGATGTTTGACCGGACGAAAGGGTGCGCTCAGTTCGCGGCTGCCACGCGCGCCAGCTGCGCCGCGGTGGGCGGGGCGGTGGCCCAGCTGACGCCGAATAGGCACAGGAGCGCGGCCAGGAGGGCGGGGAAGATGGCGTCCCGTGCGGCGAGAGCGGCGGGCAGGTGCCCATGGACCAGAGGGGTGTCCCAGAAGACCGTGATCAGCGTGCCCGCCGCGATGGCCGAGACCGCCCCGTTCGCGTTGACCCGGCGCGAGTAGAAGGCGGCCAGCACAACCGGGGTCAGTGTGGCCGAGTAGATGGTGTAGGCGTAGAGCGTCGCCTTGAGCACGGAACCCGTGTGCATAGCCTGGTACAGCGACCAGACGCCCAGCAGGACCACCGTGAGGCGCGAGACGATGAGGACCTGCTTGTCGGTCGCCTGCGGGGCCAGGTAGCGCGAGTAGACATCGTTGATGAGGTTGGTCGCGGGGGAGAACAGGTAGTTGTTCGCGGTGGAGATGACCTTGGCGAAGACCGAGCCCATGAGCAGCGCGCCCAGGAAGGCGGGCATGGAGTGAAGCGCGGTGTAGGCGATGATCTCGCGGCCCCGCGGGGCGGCGTGGGCCCGGAGGGCGAGCGAGTGGCCGAGCATGGCGATGAGGACGATCACGGTCTCGAGCACGACCGTGCCGGCGAGCCAGCCCGTGACCGCGTTGCGGGCGTCGCGGGCCGAGCGGGCGGAGAAGAACTTCTGGTACATGGACTGATTGCCGAGCATAAGCAGGCAGGTGGGGAGGAACAGCTCGGCGGCGCGGGTGGGGGTTTCGTCGCTGAAGGCGGTGAAGTGCGCCGGGGGCAGGCTCGCGCGGAAGGCGGCCCAGCCTCCCGCGGCGTGGACGAGGACCGGAAGCGCGACCAGCAGGGTGACGGTCGCGAGCAGGCCGATGAACAGGTCCATGTACGCGACCGAGCTCATGCCGGCCAGCGCGGTGAAGACGATGACGAACGCCGCGAGGATGTACTTGCCCAGGTCGGGAGTGATGGTTTGCGGGAAGAGGAGGTTGAGGATGTCGCCGCCGCCGATGAGCTGGTAGGAGGTGATGGCGGTATAGGCGAACAGAATCGCGATAACGCCGAGCACGCGCGCGGCCTGCGAGTAGCGGGCCTCGAGCAGGTCCGGGATGGTGTACTGCGCGAACTTTCGCGCGCGCGGGGCGATGAAGTAGATCAAGAGCAGCCCGGCCCAGCCGCCGGCGGGCTGCCACAGGGCGACCAGGCCGTGGTTGTAGGCGTTCTCCGCCCCGCCCAGCAGCGAGCCGGAGCCGATCCAGCTGGACAGGAGTGTGAAGACCAGGACGAAGGCCGGAAGGGAGCGGCCCGCGATGAGGTAGTCCTGTTTGGTTCGGGTGCCGCGCAGGCGGGCAAGCGAGACGCCGAGCAGGGTGAGGAGGATCGCGCCGAGGACGGCGGCATAGAGTGGGCTCACGAGTGACTCCTCAGACGAAAAGCTGAGTGTACCTGCCGGCCCGCGCCGCGAGCAGGGTCAGAAAAGGTTCCTCTTCAGAGCCGAGATGCGGGCCAGGTGGTGGTCGTCGTGCTCCGCCATAAAGAGCACGAGGTCAATGGTGCGCATCGGCTTGTTTAGCCGAGGGTGCAGCCCGCTTCGCTCCACCATCGCGTCGTCGAGCTCTTCAAGCCGGACCACGAAGCCGGTCCTGGAAGCGCGGAAGGCTCCCAGAATCTCGTTGAGCGACTTGCCGTTGTGGTCCGCTTCCCAGGTGGCGCGGTTGATCCCATCCCAGACCCGCAGGCGGGGCAGGCCGTTTTCCAGGTCGTTGAGCCGGCCGTGCAGGAGCGCTTCGATATCGAGCAGGTGGCCGAGATGCTCCTGGATGGACCAGCCGTCGCCATTGCGCCGGTTCAGGAGCGTTTGGGGAAGGCCGCGCGCCAGGTCTTCAGCCCGGGCCGGGGTGCCACGCACCCGCTCCACGGTGTTGGGGAAAGAGCGAGGCGGGCAGATCGAAGGGGAACTTGCGTTCTATCCATGGCGGTGCGGGGAGCATACGTTTTCCTTGAGGGTGGCAATCAGATCGAAGACGCTCATGCGCGAGGTCAATATAGTTGAAGGAATCAGCCCTGCCTGGGACGGGCGCCGAAGATCGCGGTCCCGATACGCACCGTGGTCGATCCTT
Source organism: uncultured Acidobacteriaceae bacterium (assembly GCA_964250195.1). Classification (GTDB taxonomy): domain Bacteria; phylum Acidobacteriota; class Terriglobia; order Terriglobales; family Acidobacteriaceae; genus EB88. Next base: position 13,224 of record CAXUEU010000048.1, on the reverse strand, counting down.
CTTTGATCGCCATCTCGTAATCCCCGGACATGCCCATGGAAAGCTCGTCGAAGCGGAGGCGGGGGTGCTGCCGCGCCCACTCCTCGCGCAGGCAGCGCAGGCGTTGGAAGCAGGCGCGGGTTACCTCCGGGTCGTCGGAGATGGAGGCAACGGTCATCAGCCCGCGCAGGGGCAGGTGAGCGGCGAGGTCGGGCAGGCGTTCTAGGAGGGCCTGGAGCGCGGGATCCTCGGGGGCGAAGCCTTCTTTGGTTTCCTCCGGGCTGAGCTTGATTTCGAGCAGGACCGGCAGCAGTTTTCCGGCACGTTCCGCGGCGGCGTGGAGGCGCTCGGCCAGTCTCAGCGAGTCGACCGTGTCGACGGCCGAGAAGACCTCGGCGGCGAGCGCGGCTTTGTTGGATTGCAGGTGGCCGATCAGGTGGACGTCCAGCTTGCCTGTGAACTCTTTCAGCGACTGTGACTTCCGAGCGAACTCCTGCACCCGGTTCTCGCCGAAGAGCTGCTGACCGGCCGCCGCAGCCTCAAGCAGCCTCTCGACCGGGTGCGTTTTCGAGACCGCCATGAGTTTCACCTCATCGGGCGAACGGCCCGCCTTGCGGCAGGCCGTCGCGACCGCTTCGTGGACGCGGTCCAGGTTCCGGGCGATGTTTTGAGCGATCAAGCTCTCGGCGACGCTCATCATGAAAAGCCTCAGTGGCCTTGCTCTTCAAGGTAGCGCTCCGCTTCGAGCGCGGCCGCGCAGCCGGAGCCGGCCGCGGTGATGGCCTGGCGATAGCGGCGGTCCTGCACGTCGCCGCAGGCGAAAACGCCCGGCACGCGCGTGAACACTTGGTCGTGGGTTTTGATGTAGCCGTCGTGGTCGAGCTCGATCTGGCCGGTGAACGCCTTGGCATTGGGCTCATGGCCGATGCCGAGGAACAGTCCGGAGATCGCGAGGTCCGACACTTCGCCGGTTTGGCGGTCGCGCAGGCGCACCCCGCGAACCTCCTTCTCCTCGACGCCCAACACTTCCTCGATCTGCACATTGGGGCGAAACTCGATCCGCTCGTGGGCCCGGGCGCGCTCGAGCATGATGGCCGAGGCGCGGAAGTTGTTGGACCGGTGCAGCAGCGTGACTTTGGAGGCGAAGCGGGTGAGGAAAAGCGCTTCTTCCATGGCCGAGTCGCCGCCGCCGACCACCGCGATCTCCTTGCCGGAGAAGAAAAAGCCGTCGCAGGTGGCGCAGGAGCTCACGCCGTGGCCGATCAAGGCCTGCTCCGACGGCAAATTGAGCCAGCGGGCCGACGCGCCGCTCGCGATGATCAGCGACCGGGTCAGGACTTTCTCCTTGCCGAAATCGAGCACGAACGGGGTCGTGGACAGGTCGGCGCAGTTCAGGTGGGCCATCTTGAACTCCGTGCCGAACCGGGCGGCCTGCTTCTTCATGTTTTCGATCAGGTCGGGGCCTTGCACGCCCTCCGGCCAGCCGGGGAAGTTCTCGACCAGGGTGGTGATAGACAGCTGACCGCCGGGCTCGTGGCCCTCGATGACGAGCGGCTTGAGGTTGGCGCGGCCGGAGTAGATGGCGGCCGTGAGGCCGGCGCAGCCGGAACCGAGGATGACGACGTCGCGTACGTGATTTTCTGCCATGGGGTTCTTCTTATTTTAACCGCCGGTAAGTACCGGAGCCTGTTAAGGGATGCGCCGCGAACAGCCGCGATGCAGCGGAGGCTTTAGCATGGCTCCATGGCAAACCTGACCCTTGTGTATGGCATGCGACTGCTGCCGGCGGACGAAGTCGCCGGCGTGAGTGACGCCCCCGTGGCGCTGAAGAACGGCAACCAGGCGCATGTGACGATGCACACACTGGAGGGCTCGCGCGAGCAGATCGAAGCGGGGCTGAGGCAGAGCATCGAGGCGTTTTTCGAGTTTTTTCCGGAGATTTAGGGGACGGGTTATCACGGTTGGCCCGAGACGTGCGTGGGCCGCTTTCTTCCAATTTCGGATGGTTTTGCCGTTGCCGGTAGGCTCACGGCAAAAATTTTCTGAAAGGCTGTTCCATTTTGGAACGGCCCTTTTTGTTTGTCCTGAATTGGACTCAGGGGTGCGGAAACACTGCCGATTTCTCTCTTAAGCCGGTCCGCGCCATGGCGGAATGGAGTTGCGCCCCAACGAACGAGGCTCCGGAAGAGATTTCCGGGCGGGGCGCGGGAGGGTTCCGCAATGGGTTCTGTTCGGTGGGTGCTGAGGCTGGTTTTGATGGTTTGCTCGATCGCCGCGCAGGCGAGCGGGCCGCGCTGGGTGGCCGGGGCGCAATACTTCAACGCGGCGGCCAAAGGCAGCCCGGTGGTGTGGGCGGGCGGGCAGGTCTCTTTCTCCATGGATCAGGGCGCGTTGTCCGCGTCGGTGTCCAATGCCGCGGCGGCGTACGGGGTGGCGCAGGCGGCGGCGATCTGGACCTCGGTGTCCACGGCGGCGGTCAACATCACGCAGGGCAGCTCCTTGAGCGAGGACGTGAACGGCGGCAACGTGACGGCGAACGTTCCCGCGGGCACGGGCGCGACCTTGCCGTCGGATGCGCAGGGGTCGGCCACCACAAAGCCGGTGGCGGTGATCCTCGACGCCGACGGCTCGGTGATCGACGCCATTTACGGCGCGGGGGCGAGCGACCCGAACCAGTGCACGCAGACCGGGGTGTACTCCGGCGTGGACAACCTCACCCCCTCCGGCAACATCGCCCACGCGTTCATCATCATGAACGGGCTGTGCGCCACCACGCAGGACAGCATCGCGCTGCTGCAGTACGAGCTGGTGCGGGCGTGGGGGCGTGTGCTCGGCCTGGACTGGTCGCAGGTGAACGAGGCGATGTGGCCTTACTCGACAAGCGACGGATTGGCGGGCTGGCCGGTGATGCACGCGGGCGAGCGGCTGTGCCAGGGCTCGGCGAATACCTGCCTGCCCAACCCGACGACGCTGCGCCTGGACGACATCGCCGGGCTGAACCAGCTGTACCCGGTGACGCAGGCGAGCGCGGCGCAGTGGCCGGGCAAGACCGTCACCGCGTCGGCAACGCTGACCGTGCAGGGGTCGGTGCTGTTCCGCAACGGGCAGGGCATGCAGGGGGTCAACGTGGTGCTGACGCCGCTGAACGCGACCGCGAACGGCGACGTGGAGGACCTGCGCTATACGGTCACCGCGGTTTCCGGAACGTACTTTTGCGTGAACGGGGGGAACCCGGTGAGCGGCCCGACCGATCCGCAGGGCAACGCGTACGGGCGCTTCGGGACCGACGACACGACAAAGCAGGGCTGGTTCACGCTGAGCGGCGTGCCGCTGCCGCCGGGGGTAAGCTCGGCGCGGTACCGCATTTCGATCGAGCCGGTGAACCGGGTGTACACGGGGCCGTCCTCGGTTGGGCCCTACGGGCAGTGGTTGAACCGGCAATACACCGGGCCGGAGACGGTGGGCGCCTACCGGGTATCGCAGGTCGCGCCTTCGGGGGCGATGCAGACGGCGGAGCTGGGCACCCTGAGCGCGGGCTCGGTGGCGACGCGGAACTTTACCCTGGGCGACTCGGCGGATGGGACGGTGACCGACGACGGCTCGCCCGACGCGCCGGACCAGACCGGCGGCAATGGCGAGTGGCTGGCCAAGCTGGTGGGCTACGGGCATACGGGCTGGTTTCGGTTCCACGCCCGCGCCAACCGCACCTTTACCGTGGAGGCAAGCTCACTGGACGAGGGCGGCATGCCGACGCTGGGGAAAGCGGCGACGGTGATCGGCATCTGGGACGGCGCGCGGGCGACGAATACGCTGCCCGACCTGTCCACGGATGCGCCATTCAACGGGGTCCAAGCCGGGCTGACTGTGCTTTCGGCGACAACCGATACGGACGGCGAAGTACGGGTGGCGTATGCGGACGCGCGGGGTGACGGGCGGCCGGATTTTACCTACCGGGCGCGGCTGCTCTATGCCGACTCCGTGTTTCCCGCGCGTTTGACCCTGAACGGGGGGACGATCTCGATCGAGGGGCGGGGGTTTCGGCCGGGCATGCAGGTAACGATCGCCGGCGTGCAGGCGGCGGTCACGAGCGTGACGCCGACCGAAATCACGGCCGTGGCTCCGGCGGTAAGCGCGCCGACCGGGACGGCGGTGCTGGCGGTTACGGACCCGCAGACGCTGGGGGTGGCGGAGATCCTGGACGGGCTGAGCTACGACGCGCACGGGGATGACGGCGTGCGGCTGGTTTCCGATTCGAACGTGACGCTCCCGCAAGGGGTACCTACGCCGTTGACCGTGCAGGTGCTGGCCGGGAACGGAAGCCCGGCGGCGAACGTGCAGGTAAGCTTCGCGGTAGCGAGCGGCGCGGCGCAGATGGGTTGCGGCGCGGCGGTGTGCACGGCGGTCTCGGACGCGAACGGCATGGCTTCGGTGACGGTCGCGGTGGCGAGCACGCAGGCTGTGCAGGTGAGCGCGACCCTTTCCGACGGCGCGCAAGTGCGGGCGGATTACGGCGGCGGATCGGCCCCGACCATCGCGGCGACCAACGCGCTCTATGTCGCGATCGGCGCGCAGGTGAGCTGGCAGCCGGCGGCGATCGTGCTGAACGCGGGCAAGCCGGTGCAAAACGCGGCAGTGCAGTGGGTCGGCGGCACGGGCGCGCAGGCGGCGGCCGCAAGCACGATGAGCAACGCGGCCGGGATCGCGACCACGACCGTGGCGGCCGGCCCTCTCGCGGAGAATGGGACCGCGCAGGTGCGTGCGTGCGGGGGGCAGAGCGGGGCGTGCGCCGTGTTCCCGATCACCGCCGTGCACGAGAGCCAGGCGACGCTGCTGCCGGTGAGCGGCGTGGGTCAGATCCTAGCCGCGGGAGGAACGGTGAGCCCGGTGGTCCTCCAGGTAATCGACGGAGTGGGCCATCCCATGGCGGGGGCGACGGTGAACCTTTACCAGAAGGCGACGGCCTGGCAGCCGCCCTGCCCGCAAGGGGGCCGCTGCCCTTCGGCCCCGGTGGTGGCCGCGCAGGCGAATACCGTGACCTCGGACGCGAACGGGCTGGTGGGTCTGCCCGTCTACGACGCCGGCGGACAGCCGGTCACGATCAACGTGCTCGCCAGCGTGGGCGATGCGGGGTCGCTGGCGTTCACGATCGTGGAGCGGCCGCAGTGAACCCGCGTACCGCGGGCCCGGGGAAAGGGGACGCCAGTGGGGTGAAAGCCGAGAAGCCTCGAAACCCATGGCTCGCGCATCTCTTTACTGTCTAGCGGGACTGGTACGCGAGGAGGCAGTGATGGCGGCAGGGAAGTCGACAGGCAAGGTGGTGAAGAACAGGGCGGTCGAGGAAGGGCGCAGGCCGCGCGTGGTGATCCTGGGCGGAGGCTTCGCCGGATTGAACGCGGCCAAGAAGCTGCGGAAGATGCCGGTGGACGTGACCCTGGTGGACAAGAGCAACCACCACACCTTTCAGCCGCTCCTGTACCAGGTGGCGCTGGCGATGCTCTCGCCTTCCGACATCGCTTCGCCGATCCGGCACATCCTGCGCGGCGCCAAGAACGTGGACGTGTTGATGGACGATGTCACCTCTATCAACACGAAAACCCAGCGCGTAGGCCTGGCCGGCGGCGCGCGGCTCGAGTACGACTACCTGATCGTCGCGACAGGATCCCTGAAGTCCTACTTCAATCACCCGGAGTGGGAGCAGTACGCGCCGGGGCTGAAAAGCGTCGAGGACGCTTCGGAGATGCGCCGGCGCATTTTGCTGGCTTTCGAACTCGCGGAAAAGCAGGCGGTGGAGACGGGCTCGCACCGGCCGCTCAACTTCGTCGTGATCGGAGGCGGCCCCACCGGGGTGGAACTGGCCGGGGCGATCGCGGAGATCTCGCGATACTTCCTCGAGCAGGATTTCCGCCACATCGATCCCGCCAAGGCCAAGGTGCTGCTGATGGAAGGCGGACCGCGCATCCTGCCTTCCTACACGGAAGATCTGTCCGCCAGTGGCGTTAAACAGCTCGAGCACCTCGGCGTGACCGTGAAAACGAACTGGATGGTCGAAGAGATCGGTCCCGGCTTCGTCCACGTCAAGGGGCAGGAGAAGCTGGACGCAGTGGTTACGCTGTGGGGCGCGGGCGTGGCTTCTTCCCCGGTGGGGGCCATGCTTGGTACGCCGCTCGACAAGCGCAAGCGGGTCGTCGTGAACGGCACGCTGAACCCCGAGGGGCTGGAGAACGTCTTCGTGTGCGGGGACCTGGCTGCTTTCCTTCAGGACGGCCACGACCTGCCTGGGGTGGCGCAGCCCGCGCTGCAGATGGGAGCCCATGCCGCCACGCTGATCGCGCGGGACATAAAGCGCCAGCCCCGGCGCGAGTTCCACTACTTCGACAAGGGGGACATGGCGACGATCGGCCGGTATGCGGCGGTAGCCGACGTGCGCTGGCCTTTCAAGGCGCATCTCGGCGGGCTGCCAGCCTGGCTTACCTGGCTGGGGGTGCACCTGGTGTTCATCGTGGGGTTCCGCAACCAGGTAGCTGTGTTGACCCAGTGGGCCTGGACATACCTCTTCCTGACTCGCGGATCCCGGCTGATTATGGGCGACCCCAAACTGCAAGGGTGGGATGAAAATGACCATGTGCGCGACGCAAGCGTGAGCCGCCCGGCGGACGTGGCCTCCTTGAAGGCTGCAGGCGACCTGCAAGGGGCCTGAACCAGGCCCCTGTATGGGAAATGCCGCTCGCGCTCAGGCGAGGACGGGCTGCTCGACCGGAACGTCGACAGGCGTGAGCCAGTTGAAGCGGTCCGGCACGGTGCCGTTGACGATGCCGAAGAACTCCTGCGAGAGCCGGCGCGTGATGGGCCCCGGCTCGCCGTCGCCGACCAGGATGCGGTCGACCGAGCGCAGCGGGGTCACTTCAGCCGCGGTTCCCGTGAAGAAAGCCTCATCCGCGATGTAGAGCATCTCGCGCGGCAGCGCTTGCTCGACGACCGGAATACCCCCGTGGCGCGCCAGCGTCAGGATGGCATCGCGCGTGATGCCGTTGAGGACGGAGTTGGCGAGCGGCGAGGTATACAGAGTGCCGTCGCGAACCAGGAAGAGGTTCTCGCCGGAGCCTTCAGAAAGGTAGCCGTTGACGTCGAGCGCAATGCCCTCGGAGTAGCCGTTGATCTCGGCTTCCATGCGGATAAGTTGCGAGTTCATGTAGTTGGCGCCGGCCTTCGCGAGCGACGGCATGGTGTTGGGCGCGAGGCGGCTCCAGGAGGAAACGCAGACATCGGCACCGCCGTGCTCGCTCCCGAAATACTTGCCCCAGGGATAGTTGACGATGTAGACGTCGATGGGCGCACCCTTCGGGTTGACGCCGATTTCCCCGTATCCGCGCAGGACCACGGGCCGGATATAGCAGGGGGCGACCTTGTTGGCCTCGACGAGATCGACCACCGCCGAGCAGAGCTGGTCGACCGAGTACGGGACCTCCATCCGATAAATCTTGCCGGAGTCCCGGAGGCGCCGCATGTGCTCGGGCAGGCGGAAGATGGATGCTCCGGACGGCTGTGTGTAGCACCGGATGCCCTCGAAAATGGAAGAGCCGTAATGGACCACATGGCTCATCACGTGAATCTGCGCGCGGTCCCAGGCAATGAGCTCGCCGTTGCGCCAGATATTGGCGGTGGGTTGAATGGGCATCGGAAGGGCTCCTTCGAGGGCAAAACGGATTTGGGGAGATTATAGCGGTGGGTACCGAAGGAACCTGTCGCCGCCGCGAGCCGTGCGGTAAGGTGCAACTATGTTCGGCCCGGCCTCGCACGCTTTGCAGGAGATCCACCAATCCAAGTACGTCGGCTTCTCGCTGTTGGCGCTCAGCTCGATCTTCTTCCTGGTTGACCCGCTCGCCTCGATCGGTACGTTTCTGGCAATCACGGCTGGCGTCGACGCGGCCAAGCGAAAGCGCATGGCTGCGAAAGCGTGTCTGACGTGCTTTATCGTGCTCGCCTCGTTCGCGCTCGGCGGTCAATTGATCTTCAGGATGTTTGGAATCACGCTGCCGGCGTTTCAGATCGCGGGGGGCCTGGTGCTGCTGCTGATCGGTATCGACATGCTGGAGGCCCGGCGTTCCCCGACGCAGGAAAGTACGGGGGAAGCGCAGGAGGCATCGAGAAAAGAGGATGCGGGTATCGTGCCGCTCGGCATACCGATGCTTGCCGGCCCGGGAGCGATCTCGAGTGTAATGGTGATGATCGGGCAGGCTGAAAGGAGCTGGCAGGTTGCGGCGATCCTGGGCTCGATCGGGGTGACTGCGCTTGCGAGCTACTGGATTCTGAGCGGGGCGGAGCGCCTGCAAAGGCTTTTGGGAGACACCGGTATTCGCATCCTGGTGCGCATCATGGGTCTTCTGCTCGTGGCGCTTGCAGTGCAATTCTTCGTGAACGGGCTGACTGTTTTGGGAGTCATCCCCCGTCAGGGATGATCGAAGGTATGCCGGATTTGCACATCTCCACAAGATGCTCCTTGCGGCAAGCCGACGAGCGGTGATATGTTTTGAAAGTCGCAAGGCGGTCCGGCAGCGGAAAGCAGCATGGATAAGCCAAGCGCAGAAGAGAACGCAAGGCAACGGGCAGTTCCTTCTCGAACGTGAATCGGTTTAGTTCGGCGGCCATTGGCTGTTACGGGTTTTCCCTCGAACAATCCATTCTGTATAGGCTCATAGAGCCGGTCGCTCCTCTTCGGAGTGCGACAAGTTCCTTAAAGTTTGCGCTCCAGCCTTTCTTCTCGGGGATTCGGACGATCTATGCGGTCGGCTTATGAATCGAAGAGCGCTGCACCTGGCAAGCGGAAATAAGACATCGGAAAGATGTTGACAGATTCCCGTGGCCGGAGTAGGGTTAAGAAATGCGCTGAAAAGCGCTGCAAGTTCGAGGACACGCGGTGACATAACTGCGGGTCTCGATCCTAGCGAACCGCTCAGGCGGCAAACGCTTTGGATCTTTGACAATCAGGTTGAACATGCCAGTCGTGAGAATGGAACCGAGTTTTGGTTTAATCATTCTCACAGTTTTAAAGCTGTCCGCGTTTTCGAGCGCGGGCGGCCGGTTCCGCCCTTCGGACCTCCGTCCTGAAGGTGAGCGGGCCACGGGATTTAAACGAGAGTTTGATCCTGGCTCAGAATCAACGCTGGCGGCGTGCCTAACACATGCAAGTCGAACGAGAAAGGGGCTTCGGTCCTGAGTAAAGTGGCGCACGGGTGAGTAACACGTGACTAACCTACCCTGGAGTGGGGAATAACTTCGAGAAATCGAGGCTAATACCGCATAACACCTACGGGTCAAAGGAGCAATTCGCTTTGGGAGGGGGTCGCGGCAGATTAGCTAGTTGGCGGGGTAACGGCCCACCAAGGCAGTGATCTGTATCCGGCCTGAGAGGGCGCACGGACACACTGGAACTGAAACACGGTCCAGACTCCTACGGGAGGCAGCAGTGGGGAATTTTGCGCAATGGGGGAAACCCTGACGCAGCAACGCCGCGTGGAGGATGAAGTCTCTTGGGACGTAAACTCCTTTCGACCGGGACGATAATGACGGTACCGGAAGAAGAAGCCCCGGCTAACTTCGTGCCAGCAGCCGCGGTAATACGAGGGGGGCAAGCGTTGTTCGGAATTATTGGGCGTAAAGGGTGCGTAGGCGGCCCCGCAAGTCCTGTGTGAAATCCACAAGCTCAACTTGTGGCCTGCACGGGAAACTGCTGGGCTGGAGTGTGGGAGAGGTGAGTGGAATTCCCGGTGTAGCGGTGAAATGCGTAGATATCGGGAGGAACACCTGTGGCGAAAGCGGCTCACTGGACCACAACTGACGCTGAGGCACGAAAGCTAGGGGAGCAAACAGGATTAGATACCCTGGTAGTCCTAGCCCTAAACGATGATCGCTTGGTGTGGCGGGTACCCAATCCCGTCGTGCCGTAGCTAACGCGTTAAGCGATCCGCCTGGGGAGTACGGTCGCAAGGCTGAAACTCAAAGGAATTGACGGGGGCCCGCACAAGCGGTGGAGCATGTGGTTTA
>CAXUEU010000048.1:0-3194 GCA_964250195.1 uncultured Acidobacteriaceae bacterium | reverse complement strand
CAGCTCGTGTCGTGAGATGTTGGGTTAAGTCCCGCAACGAGCGCAACCCTTGTTACCAGTTGCTACCATTTAGTTGAGCACTCTGGTGAGACCGCCTCGGATAACGGGGAGGAAGGCGGGGATGACGTCAAGTCCTCATGGCCTTTATGTCCAGGGCTACACACGTGCTACAATGGCCGGTACAAACCGTTGCAACCCCGCGAGGGTGAGCTAATCGGAGAAAGCCGGCCTCAGTTCGGATTGGAGTCTGCAACTCGACTCCATGAAGCTGGAATCGCTAGTAATCGCGGATCAGCATGCCGCGGTGAATACGTTCCCGGGCCTTGTACACACCGCCCGTCACATCACGAAAGTGGGTTGTACTAGAAGCCGGTGAGCCGACCCGCAAGGGGGGCAGCCGTCCAAGGTGTAATTCATGATTGGGGTGAAGTCGTAACAAGGTAGCCGTAGGAGAACCTGCGGCTGGATCACCTCCTTTCTAAGAGAGAACGCTGCGACGTTTCACCTTTCCCGCGAACGCGGGCTGCGCAAGCAGTGAGGAGAAGCGTTCGCACACCTTCCACCTGCTTCGGTAGGCGGAAGAGTTCGATATAGGCCATCTCTGCTCGGCAAATCCATTCACGATCGTCATGCCCGGCTTAGCCGGGCAGCATGTTCAACCTGGTCCTCGAAAATCTCGAGTTCACGGGCCATATCGATGAAATCCGATGTGGCCTATGGGCCTGTAGCTCAGTTGGTTAGAGCGCACCCCTGATAAGGGTGAGGTCGGTAGTTCGAATCTACCCAGGCCCACCACTGATTACTGGGGGCTGTAGCTCAGCTGGGAGAGCACCTGCTTTGCAAGCAGGGGGTCAGGAGTTCGATCCTCCTCAGCTCCACCATCATTTGAGCCGTTCGAAGAGCAGGGCCGGTCGCGGCTTTGATCTTTGGGCGGAAACCACCGGCGGTAATGGTGGTTGATGTTCACGCCCTGACGGGCGCAGGTGTCCAAACGAGGCATCTGGAGATGTTTGACAACGAAATCGATTGGGTAAATATACTACAAGGCTGAGCAGCAGTCCTTGCTCGCGGGTGACCGCAGCGAGGCAGCTGATTGGTGTTGAGTGTCTTTAGGATGCTTTCTTCCCGGCTGGGACGGGGGAGAAAGCCTATGGCGAATTATCACATAGAGCGTGGATTGCAATGCTGCGCGGAGTTAATTCTATGGTCAAGCTACTAAGGGCGCACGGTGGATGCCTTGGCAGAAACAGGCGATGAAGGACGTGGCAAGCTGCGATAAGCTTCGGGGAGCCGCACACAGGCGTTGATCCGGAGATCTCCGAATGGGGAAACCCACCCGAGCAAACCTCGGGTATGACCCGCTGAATCCATAGGCGGGATCAAGCGAACTCAGGGAAGTGAACCATCTCAGTACCTGAAGGAAAAGAAAGAAATCTCGATTCCGATAGTAGTGGCGAGCGAACTCGGATGAGCCCAAACCCGCTGCATCTCGGTGTCGCGGGGGTTGTAGGGTCCGCACAAGTAGAGTTACCAATCCCGTCGTTAGCCGAAGTCCTTGGGAAGGGACTCCATAGAGCGTGACAGACGCGTAGGCGAAAGCGATCGGGACTCGAAGCGGATACCTGAGTAAGGCGGGGCACGTGAAACCCTGCTTGAATCCACGGGGACCATCCCGTAAGGCTAAATACTCGTTTCTGACCGATAGTGAACCAGTACCGTGAGGGAAAGGTGAAAAGAACCCCTGTTAGGGGAGTACAAAGTACCTGAAACCGTGTGCCTACAAGCAGTGGGAGGACTATGCCCGCAAGGGAATGTCTGACCGCGTGCCTATTGCATAATGAGCCGGCTAGTTATTCTTGTCAGCAAGGTTAAGCGTAAGCGAGCCGAAGCGAAAGCGAGTCTGAACAGGGCGTTCAGTTGGCAGGAATAGACGCGAAGCGGGATGATCTACCCTTGGCCAGGTTGAAGGTGGGGTAATACCCATTGGAGGACCGAACCGGTGTTTGTTGAAAAAAGCTCGGATGAGCTGAGGGTAGGGGTGAAAGGCTAATCAAATTCCGTGATAGCTCGTTCTCTCCGAAATAGCTTTAGGGCTAGCCTCGGATGATTTGCGGCGGTGGTAGAGAACTGAATGGACTAGGGGGCTTTCCGGCTTACTGAATCCAATCAAACTTCGAATGCCGCTGACAACCAGTCCGGGAGTCAGACTGTGGGGGCTAAGCTTCACAGTCGAGAGGGAAACAGCCCAGACCGCCTGCTAAGGTCCCAAAATTACAGTTAAGTGGGAAAGGAAGTCGGAACGCTCAGACAGCCAGGAGGTTGGCTTAGAAGCAGCCATCCTTTAAAGAAAGCGTAATAGCTCACTGGTCAAGCGGTCCGGTGCCGACAATACAACGGGGCTAAAACTGTATACCGAAGCAACGGATGCACGCCTCCAAGGCGTGCGTGGTAGGAGAGCATTCTCAACAGCGGAGAAGCCCGACTGAGAAGACGGGTGGAGCGTTGAGAAGAGACCCTGCCGGCATAAGTAGCGATAACGGAGGTGAGAACCCTCCGCGCCGAAAGTCTAAGGTTTCCTGAGGAAGGTTAATCCGCTCAGGGTTAGGCGGTCCCTAAGTCGAGGCCGAAAGGCGTAGATGATGGATATCCGGTTAATATTCCGGACCTCCCAGCTCTCATTTGACGATGGGGAGACGCAGAAGGATACGCAGGGCCTCCTATGGCTATGGGGCTTGATGCGCGCAAGCTGGTTCCGGCAGGCAAATCCGCCGGGGCTTAACAGTGAGGCGCAAAACAGTAGGGCGCATGCCTGAAAGCTGCCGATTCCACGCTGCCGAGAAAATCCTCTAAGGAGAGTAGTTGGGAACCGTACCCCAAACCGACACAGGTAGACGAGGAGAATATCCAAAGGCGCTCGAGTGAAGGCTTGTTAAGGAACTCGGCAAATTAGACCCGTAACTTCGGGAGAAGGGTCGCCCCGGTAGAGTGCAAGCTCGAGGGGGCCGCAGTGAAACGCGTACGGCGACTGTTTAACAAAAACACAGGTCTCTGCAAAGTCGAAAACGACGTATAGGGGCTGACTCCTGCCCGGTGCCGGAAGGTTAAAAGGAGAGGTTAGCCGCAAGGCGAAGCTTTGAATTGAAGCCCCGGTGAACGGCGGCCGTAACTATAACGGTCCTAAGGTAGCGAAATTC
>CAXUEU010000047.1:6583-22041 GCA_964250195.1 uncultured Acidobacteriaceae bacterium | reverse complement strand
CTCCACCGCCGCCGCCTCGAAGCCCTCGAGCCCTCGCAGGGCTTCGAGCACCCCTTCCTCTCCCGTCAACTGCGTTTGCGGCGCGACATGCTGCCAGCCCAGCAGCCACTGCATGTAGACCGCCGGGGTGGCGGGCTCGACGGCCTTGCGCAGGGTGCCGAGCGTGCGCTTATAAATGCGCTGGAGCAGGCGGCGGTCGCACCACTCTGTACTCAGGTCGTCCGTCCCGGGCGACAAAGACTCAAACCGCCCGCGCATCAACGTTCCGGCCACCTCCAGCCGCAGCAGCTGCTTCCACACCTCGCCCGGCTCCACGCCCAGCAGCCCACCCAGCGACACGGCCGTCGCGGGCCCGAGCAGGCACATCCACCCCTGCACGGCCCTTCGCAGGACCTCCTCGGCGGGCTGTTCGCCGACGAGACCGGAAACGACGGGCAGCGCCTGCTCGGGCATCAGCTCGGGCCGCAGCGTCCGCGCCCACCCGAGCCGCTCCGCGGTGACCCAGTACCGTATGCCATCCGGTCCGGAAAGCACGGTCGCACGACGCGCGGACTGCAATCGTCCGAACAGCTCCCGAAAGCCGAACATCCGCGCTTCCGGCGCGAGCACCAGCCCTTGGAGCACGTCGTGCAGCTCGTGCTCGTCGCGCACGTCGGGCCATTGCTGCGCGCGCACCTCGGCGATTGCCTCGGGCGAAAGCCGCCCCGCCTCGCCCAGCACCGCATCCGGCACCGTCCGGCGCAGGGCGACCGCGCGCGTCCGGCGCTCTTCGAGGTCGGCGTCGTCGAGGAAGGCGTAGGGCATCGCGTTCAAGAGCTCGTGCGCGAACTGCGAGGGCGTGGTGGTATCGACGGCCAGGCAGCGGATCTCGCCGGAATCGATCTTTTTCAACAGTGAAATCAGCCCCTCCAGGTCCATCGCCTCCTGCAGCGTGTCTTTCATCACCTCGCGCACCAGCGGGTGGTCGGGCACCTCGATGTCACCCTCGATGTTCTCCTGGCAGGCGGCCACCTGCGGGAAGACGTTGGCGAGCAGGTCGTCGGAGCGGGTGCGCAGGATTTGCGGCGCGACCTTCTTGCCGCCGGAAAAGCGCAGCAGCTGGAGCGACCGGCAGGCGTCCCAGCGCCAGCGCGCCTTGAAGATCGGCGAGGTGAGAGAAGCCTGCTGCAGCAGCTCGCCGACGGTATGCTCGGTAAGGAACCGGAAGACGTCGGACAAGGGAAACGAGTGCTGCTCCGCGAGCGAGATATTCAGCCCGTTGTCGGTGGCGGCAGCCTGCAGCTCGAAGTTGAAGCCCCGGCAAAAGCGCTTGCGCAGCGCCAGCCCCCAAGCCTTGTTGATGCGTCCGCCGAAAGGCGCGTGCAGGATGAGCTGCATGCCGCCGCCCTCGTCGAAGAAGCGCTCGGCGACGATGGTGTCGAGGGTAGGCACCGCGCCCAGGACCGCCCGGCCCGCGACGATGTAGCCGATGAGCTGTTCGGCCGCGGCATCGGTCACGCAGCAGGCCTCTCGCAACCACAAAGCCGTCGCGGCGACTTGCGGGTGCGCCTGCGAGATGTATCCGGGCAGGACATCGGGTGTGCAATCGCTGATTTGTTGTCTGAGCGAGGACACGAAGCCGGACAGCTCCATGGACCGCTGCGGCGCTTCCCCGCCCCAGAACGGGATCGAAGGCGGCTGCCCGCCCGCGTCCTCGACCAGGATGCGCCCGGCGCTCTCGACCAGCGTGATGCGCCAGCTGGTATTGCCGAGCTGGATCACGTCGCCGGGCGAGGAGTCGATGGCGAAGTGCTCGTCGAGCGTGGCGATTTGGACGCCCTCGGGCTGCGCGATGACCTGAAAAATTGCCGTATCGGGGATGGTGCCGCCGTTCGAAACGGCCGCGAGCCGGGCCCCGCGCCGGGGGTGCAGCACCCCGTGCACGCGGTCGCGCAGAAGCCACGCGCCCCAGGTCCCGCGCGCGCTCGCGATGCCCTCGCTCAGCAGGCACAGCAGCTCGTCGAAGCACTCCCGGGTCAGTTCGCGGTACGGGTAGGCCCGGCGCGCGAGCGCGAACAGCGCGTCCTCGGTCCAGGGCTCATCCGTCGGCTGCGAAGCGCACATCGCGACCATCTGCTGCATCAGCACGTCCAACGGCTCGGGCGGGACCTCCAGCCGGTCCAGCACTCCGGCGCGCATCGCCCGCACCAGCGCCGCGGTTTCGAGCAGGTCATCGCGCGTGGTCACGAAGAAACGGCCCTTGGGCGTCGCGCCGCGCCAGTGCCCCGCGCGGCCCACGCGCTGCATTGCGGGGGCGATCGCGCGGGGCGAGTTGACTTGGGCTACCAGGTCGACCGCGCCGATGTCGATGCCCAGCTCGAGCGAGGCGGTCGCGACCAGGCAGCGAATCTCGCCCGCCTTGAGCTTGCGCTCGGCTTCCAGGCGCAGCTTGCGCGAGAGCGACCCGTGGTGCGCCGCGACGTTCTCCGCGCCGATGCGCTCGCCCATTTCATGGGCCAGCCGCTCCGCCATGGAGCGCGTGTTGACGAAGACCAGGGTGGACCGGTGCGCCAGCGCGAGCTCCGCCAGGCGCGCGTGGATCGACGCCCAGATGCCGCGCGTCGCGACCGAGCTCAGCTCCTCGTCCGGGATTTCTATCCCTAAGTCGAGCGTGCGCCGCTGCCCCACGCTCACGATTTCTGCCGCCGGGCCGGCACCGGCCAGGTACTCGGCCATCAGCGAAAGGGGGTTCACGGTCGCGGAGAGCCCGATGCGCTGCGGCGGCGGGCCGTCGACCAGAGCGTCGAGCCGCTCCAGCGACAGCAGCAGGTGCGCGCCGCGCTTGCTGTCCGCGACCGCGTGGATCTCATCGACGATCACCGTCCGCGCCTGCCGCAGGTTGCCCCGGCTCCGCTCGGAAGTGAGCAGGATGTACAGCGATTCGGGCGTGGTGACCAGGATATGCGGCGGCCGCTTCAGCATCGCCTGCCGCTCCTTGGGGAGCGTGTCCCCGGTGCGCACCGCCGTGCGGATCTCCGGGCACAGGTATCCGCGTTCGAGCGCCAGCTGCTGAATCTCGCCGAGCGGCCCGTCCAGGTTCTTCCGCACATCGTTCGAGAGCGCCTTGAGCGGCGAAACGTACACGACTTCCGTGCGCTCGCCGAGCGTTCCGTCGAGCGCGCGGCGCAGGAGCCCGTCGATCGCGACTAAAAACGCGGCCAGCGTTTTACCCGAGCCGGTCGGGGCGGAGATCAGAGTGGTGCGGCCCGCGAGGATGTGCGGCCAGCCTTCGATCTGCGGCTCGGTCGGCGTCCCGAACCGGCGCGTGAACCACTCCGCCACCACCGGATGCGCCCAGACGAGCGGGCCCGAGCCCAGGTCTGGGTTCAGGTCTGGGTCCAGGTCTGGGTCCAGGTCTGGATCCAGGTCCGAGCCAGGATCCGCCGGCATCTCGGGCAGGCGAGCATCGGCGGCGAACAGAGGCAGCATCCGCCCATTCTATCCGCCTTTTGTTCGCCCGGACTTGAGCGCCCGGATGCGCCGCGCCCGCGGCAAGGGTTGACGTACCGTCCGCCACCGGGCAAAATAAGGCTTGCTCCTCCCCAGCCCGGGTCGACGGAGCCTCAGAGTGGGCCTGTGGCGCAGCTGGGAGCGCGCTTCCATGGCATGGAAGAGGTCATCGGTTCGATCCCGATCAGGTCCACCAATTGAAAATATGCAGCTCGGAGTGAGTTGCAGGCGTCCAGACAGAGAAGCGCCGACCTCTTCGCCTGCTGTTCCGGCGCGACCACAATGTGGATAGCGTCGAGTGGCTGCGACTTACTCGCCGCGCCATAGCCGCTTTCCACCACATCCCGCTCATGCCCCGCTCCAAGGTCCCGCTCATGTCCCGGTCAATCGATCCAAGCGCGTCACGAGGTACTGTGTCTCTCCTCGCCGAGGCCGCTCGGGCTCTCGAGTCGGGGCGTCCCGCGGACGCAATTGCGCCGCTGCGCCTTGCGGCTTTGTTGCAGCCGGCCGATGCCACCCTTCGGCACGACCTGGGCCTGGCCTGTCTTGAAGCTGGCCGCCTTCCCGAGGCGGTCGCGGCCCTGGCTGAGGCCGTCGCACTCGAGCCGCGCTACGCGGACGCCCACTTCCGCCTCGGGATCGCGCTTGAAACTCTGGGCAATCTCGGCGGGGCGATTCGCGCCTACGATCGCGCGACCGCGCTCGTTCCCTCCCTGACCGAGGCATGGTTCCGGGCCGGCGCTCTCCATTCCATGCTGGGCTATCGCGAAGAGGCGGCCGGCTGTTTTCGCCGGGCGGCCAAGACCGGAGGCGAGACCGCCTTCGGCCGCCTCGGCGAGGCGCGGGCACTGTTGACCGAGGACCGGAACGAGGAAGCCGAACGGGTGCTGCGGCACACGCTCGCGCGCGACCCAGCCAACAGCATGGCGCACGATCTGCTCGGCAATCTCTTGACGGAGTACGGCCGTTTCGAGGAGGCCCGCGTGTGTTTTGAACGAGCGATCGCGATCGCGCCGCTGCTCGCGGGCAGCTATTACGAGCTGGTCCGGTGCCGTCCCGTCACGGCAGAGGACGGCTTGCCGCGGCAAATGGAAGCCGCGCTGGCCACGCCGGGGCTCGAGCCCGCGCAGCGCCAAAGGGTGCACCTCGCGCTCGGCAAGGCGGCCGATGATCTGGGCGACTACCCGCTGGCCATGCGGCACTTCGACGCCGCGGACGCCCTGCGCCGGGCGTCGGTCCCGTTCGACTCGGCCGCGTTCGCCCGTGAGATCGACCGGATGATCGCTCGATTCACCTCCGAATGGATCGCCCGGGCGTCCCGACTCGGCAGCCGCGAGGCGCTTCCCATCCTGATCCTCGGCATGCCGCGGTCCGGCACGACGCTGGTCGAGCAGATCGTGTCCAACCACCCCGAAGTGCGGGCCGGCGGCGAGCTGCACTTCTGGAACCAGCGCGGGGCGGCGTGGTTGAGCTCCGGCACTCCCGACGTACCGTTCCCAGCCGAAGCGGCGGCGGACTACCTTGCCGCTCTGCGCGCGATCGCACCCGCGGCCGCTCGGATCACCGACAAGATGCCCTTCAATTTTCTTTGGGCCGGGCTGATCCACGCGGCTTTTCCGCGGGCGGCCATTCTGCACTGCCGCCGCGCAGCGGTCGACACCGCACTGTCGATCCATCAAACCCACTTCAGCCCGACCCTGGCGTTTCCCACCGGAGGCGTCGAGCTGGTCGAGTACTTCCGCGGTTACCGCCGGCTGGTGAATCACTGGCAAAGCGTGCTGCCTGCGGATCGCTGGATCGAGGTCGGCTACGAAGAGCTGACACGCGCGCCCGAGCCTCAGATTCGGCGCATCGTCGCGGCCTGCGGACTGCCCTGGCACGACGCATGCCTGCGCCCCGAGATCAATCCTCGAGCGGTGCGGACGCCGAGCAAATGGCAGGCCCGCCAGCCGGTCAACGGCCGCTCCGTCGCGCGCTGGCGGCGCTACGAAGCGTGTCTGGGGCCGCTGCGCGCGCTCCTCGACGAGTAGCTGCTTCCGGCCGGCATTGCGGCACCCTTGACGAAACAGAGCGCGATCATGCCCCCCGCATGAACGGTCGATGAAAACTGCGGCCCTTCATCGCGCGAGAAACGAAAAGCGCGAATATGACAACTTTGTCATGCGACGGTCATAAAGCCGTAACCCGTCGACCGCCATACTTCGGCTCATGAGGACGGGTGGCCGCGGGTCAGCCTCGATGCCTCTCGGCGGAGTTTCGGCGCACGCCGATCCCCCGCCGCGGTCCGGCGGCGCGACCGCATCTGTTTGCCGGCCCGAGATCCTATGTCGTCAGCCCTCGGGCGGAGTCGGGTTCCCCGATCTCCGTACCGCCCGGCACCTCCTATACAGGTGCGCGCTCGATAGTCCGGGAGAGAAAACGATGTCCAGGAAGCGGCTCCAAAAAGCAGGTCGAAACCGTTCGAGCATCAACCGTTTGCGTCCGCTCGCGGGCGTGCTGGCGGCCGGCCTTGGCGTTCCCGCCCTCGCCCAGTCCGTGCCTTTCCCGACCTACACCGCGGGCGCCCAGCCGGACGGCTCGTTCGTCGTGAGCAGCGGCCAGGTCATCACCCCGGCCGGCAAGCAGGTGGACCTCGGCATCCGGGTCCGCGCGAAGGCCGTCGCGGTGAACCCCAACGCGAACACCCATACCGCGGCCGTGCTCACCATGGGCGCGATGGAAGCCGTCGAGGTGTTCAACACTCTCACCGGCGAGGTCCTGCAGCACTATGTCACCTTGGGCATGGACGCGAGCGGCAGCTACAACGGCATTGCCTACACGCCGGACGGCAAGCACCTGATCTTCTCGCAGGACAGCAGCAACGTCACGGTCGCCAACGTGACGCCGGAAGGCTTGCTGACCGACAACGCGCAGGTTGCCGTGGCACCGGACAGCTCTTTCATCCAGTGCTTCCCGAACAGCCCGCCGGCCTCCTACGCCAACCCCTGCGGTTCGTTCTACAGCCCGAAAACGTCCTACCCCGGCGGCGTCGCGGTCTCGCAGGACGGCACCAGCGCATACGCCCTGCTGAACCAGAACGATACGCTCACCAAGATCGACCTCACCGCGAAGCAGCCGGCGCAAGGCGCGCAGATCCGCGTCGGCAACGCGCCGCACAGCATCGTGATCGGCGATGACGGCAAGACCGCCTACGTCAGCAACGAAGGCGGACGAGTCGCGAAACAGGCCGATTTCCAGAACAACTCCGCGGGCACGGAGATGGTCGCCGATCCCACTGTCGGCGCGACCGTGACCGGCACCGTCTCCGTGGTGGACCTGCCCTCGATGAAGGTCACCGGCACCATCGCGACCGGCCTCCATCCGACCGGAATGGCGTTTTACAACGGCCAGCTGCTGGTCGCGAACACCTACAGCGACAGCCTGTCGGTCATCGACACGGCCACCAACAAGGTGACCAGGACCATTCCCATCAACCTGCCGATCGCGGTGCCCGGCCAGGGCCCGGCTTACGGCGCGGCACCGGCCTCGATCGCGGTCGATGCCCAGTTCGGCGTGGCGTTCGTCGCCTGCTACAACGCGAACGCGATCGCGGTCGTCAATCTTGCGCCCGGCGCGGCGAACCCTATTCTCGGCGCCATCCCGGTGGCGTACGCGCCCGCCTCGGTCGTGCTCGACTCGACCAACGGCCAGCTCATCGTCGCCAACGACAAGGGCGTCGGCACGCTCTACTCGTTCGAGACCAACTACAAGGTCAGCGGCTACAACACACACCAGGACAACGGCACCGTCAGCATCGTCCCGCTGCTCCCCTTGACGGCACCGGGAGCCCTGGCCAAGGCGACCGAGCAGGTGTACCGCAACAATCACTGGGACCTGACGCAAAACATCCAGTCCGCCGCCGGAGGCAGCAAGACCACGCCGCCGGTCGCGATCCCGGCGAAGATCGGCGACCCGTCGCTGATCAAGCACGTCTTCATGATCATCCGTGAGAACCGCACCTACGATCAGGTTCTGGGCGACGTGGCGGCCGGCAACGGCGACCGCTCGCTGGCCGTGTTCGGCGGCAAGGACACGCCGAACGTGCACAACCTGGTGACGCGCTTCCCGCTCTTCGACAACTTCTACGACCCCAGCCGCCAGTCGGCGGACGGCCACCAGTGGATCACCGAGGCCCTGGCGCCCTATGCCGACGACATTCAGTCGCCGGACTGGATCCGCAGCTACCCCGGCGGCAACGCCGGCGATTCGCTGGCCTACCAGCCCAAGGGTTTCCTCTTCTCCGAAGCTACCGCCGCCGGCCTGCCGATCAAGTTCTACGGCGAGTACGTCGAGAACGACACCTTCAAACAGCCGAACGGATCGACGACCGAACCGACCTGGAGTCAGTTCTACGCCGACGCGCAGAAATTCGAGTCCGGGGCCGAGCCGACGCTGTACTACCAAAACACGGTCCAGGCGCAATCCTCGCTCCCGGCCGTTTCCAACTACCTGGTCACGAACTTCCCGCAGTTCGATCTCGGCATTCCCGACCAGTTCCGCGTCGATATCTGGCTGCAGGACTTCAACAAGGACGTCGCGGCCGGTACGGTGCCGGCGCTGTCGCTCCTCTGGGTCATGGACGACCACACCGGCGGCCCGCCGAACCCGGACGCCGAACAGGCCGATAACGACCTGGCCGTCGGCCGCATCATCGACTCCATCAGCCACAGCAATGTCTGGGCCAGCTCGGCCATCTTCATTGAGGAGGACGATTCGCAAAACGGCGTCGACCACGTCGACGGCCACCGCAGCCCGGGCTACATCGTCAGCCCATACGCCGTGCAGAACGGGCCCACCGACAGCACCTACTACACCCAGGTCAACATGACCAGGACCATCGAGCAGATCCTCGGCCTTCCGCCGATGAACCAATTCGACCTGATCGCTTCGCCCATGACGACGGCCTTCGTGAAAGGCACGCCGCCCGCGGCGAACTTCGCGCCCTGGACGCACTTACCCAACCAGGTCCCCCTGGACCAGGGCGTCACCACGACGACCGCCAAGCTGGACGTAACCATGAGCCCCGCGGCCAAGGTCCTGAAAGCCGCCTGGCTGAAGAAACAAAAGCAGGTCTTCGCCGGCAAGCTCCACAAGCCGGACGCGGAAGACCCGGACACGGTCAACCACTATAATTGGTACGTGTCGACCGGCTTTACCCGCCCGTATCCCGGGGAAAGCAAGGTCCGGCCGCCGAGCGAGTTCCGGAAAACGGCACCTGCCGGCGATCTGGACGACTAGAAGCGCCTGATCCGCAACCGCCCTCTCTCCGGCAACGGGGAGAGGGCTTTTCGTCGCGGAGCAGCGCTTCCCTTTCAGCAAACGATGAACATCGATAAACAAACCCGCGCCGCGCACAAGCTGCAGAAGCCGGTCTGCATTTGGTTCACCGGGCTTTCCGGGGCAGGCAAATCGACCCTGGCGAGCCTTCTCGAGCGCCGGCTGTTCGCGGCCGGCCGCCACACCTACGTGCTCGACGGCGATGCCGTGCGCATGGGCCTCAACGCCGACCTCGGCTTTTCCGCAGAGGACCGGCGGGAAAACATCCGCCGCGCCGCCGAGGTCGCGCGGTTGTTCGTGGACGCGGGGCTGGTGGTGATCGTCGCGTTCATCAGCCCGTTTCAAGCGGAGCGTGCCTTCGCGCGCTCCCGTTTCGAACCCGAGGAGTTCGTCGAGGTCTTCGTCGATGCACCGCTCGACGAGTGCGAACGCCGCGATCCCAAGGGGCTGTACGCGAAAGCGCGCCGCGGCGAGCTCCCGGACTTCACCGGCATCGACAGCGGCTATGAGCCGCCCCGGTCGCCCGAGATCCATCTCGACACCGTAGCCGGCGGCGCGGACGAGTGCGTGAGTCGAATTCTCGCTTTCCTGTACCCCGGCGGCTGTTGACCGGCGGCAGCGTCACGTGGTGCCGGCGGCAGCGTCACGCGGCGACGGCGGCGGGCACGCGCATCGTGACGCGCGTGCCGCGCCCCGGCTCGCTCGCGATCTCCACCTTGCCGCCGTGCAGTTGAACGATCCCGTGCACGATCGCCAAACCCAGGCCCGTGCCGCCGGAAGCCTGCGATCGGGACGGGTCGACGCGAAAGAAGCGGTCGAAAACACGCGGCAGCGCCCCTTTCGGAATGCCGATGCCCGTATCCGTCACCTCGATGCGGACCGCATCGGCTTTCGCGGCGGCGCAGAGCACGACCGCCCCGCCGGGCAGCGTATGCGCGACCGCGTTGCCGATGGCCCGCTGCATCAGAGTGCGATCCAGCGCCGCCAGCACAGGCTCGCCGCCCGGCATGCTGGTAAGCGAAACGCCCCCGTCCGCGGCGGTGGCGTCGTATTAGATTAATGTGCCCGTCAACAAGCCGTCGACGTCGACGAGCTTCCGGCGAAGGTGCGTGAGCGGATTTTCGGTGCGGGCAAGAACCAACAGATCGCCGATCAAATCCGAAAGATGGACGGCTTCCTCGAGCGAGGGCCCGAGCACCTCCCGGTACTCCTCGATCGTTCGCGCCCGGGCCGGGGCCACTTCCGCTTCGCCGCGAATGTTGTTCACGGGCGTACGCAGATCGTGGGCGATGTCGGCCGAGAATCTGGAGATTCTTTCGAAGGATTCCTCGCGCCCGCGCGCGTTATATCGTCTCGACCGCCGCGACGACCTTGATGAAGATAAGCACGACGAAACCGTACGGCTTGGGCCGCGCTCCAGGATCCGGCTCAGCCCCTCGGGCAGGTCCGGCATCTGCTCCACGAGCGGCTCGTACGGCTCGTGCAGAACCCGGTGCACCGCGGAAGCCGGACTCCCTTTGAAGGGCAGCCGGCCGGTGAGCAACTGATACAGGATCACGCCGACCGACCAGACATCGGCCCCGCCGTCGCCCGTTTCGCCCTTCGGACGTTCGGGCGCGGTGTGGTGGGGGGTGCCCAACAGCGTGTCGACCTTGGTCAGCGCGTGGGTCCGGCCAGCCAGGCGGGGCGATGCCGAAATCGACGATGGTCACGCGGCCGTCGGGCCATGGCAGCACGTCGGCCGACTTGATGTCGCGATGCACCACGTCGTGGCCGTGCGCGTAGCCCAGGCCCACGCAAAGCTGCTCCACGATGGCGGACGCCTCGGGCACAGGCAGCTTCTCGCGGCGCGCGAGCGTTTGCTCGTGCGACTCGCAGTCAGTGTACTCCACCGCGATGAACGGGCAGCCCTCGTGCTCGCCGAGTTCATACACGGTGACGATATTGGGATGGCGGATGATGCCGGACCGGGCTTGCACATAGAACCGCTCGAGCAGCTCGGGCGTCGTTTCTGTAAGCGTCTTGACGGCGACCTGCCTGCTGATCCAGCAGCTTGCCCTTTCCCCGAAGGTCTCTCCATCGATGTAGAGCTGGATCGCCGCGCCGAATTTGTTACATTTGCCCAAGCCTTGCAGCTCCCCTCGCCTCCGTCGGTCCAGCCCACGCCCCGACGAGAAGGAGGCGCAGCTTCGAGCGCGCCCGGCCCAGGCGGGACATGACGGTACCTATCGGACACCCTAGAACGCCGGCCATTTCCTGATAGCTCAGGCCTTCAAATTCCCGCAACACCAACACCTCCTGGAACTCCGGCGTAAGCCGGCGCATCGCCGCGCGAACGAGCTTCGCATCCTCTTCGCTTTCGAGTTTCGCATACGCATCGATAGCAATTTGCGCAAAGCCGTCCATGCCTGCGAAATCCGCGTCCGCTTCCACGATTTGCGGGCAGCTCCGGCGCTTTCTCAACTCTGAAAACCAAAGGTTCCGCAGGATCGCGAAAAGCCAGCCGCGCACGTTGCTGTCCTCGCGCAGCCGGTCGAACGCCTGCATGGCACGCACATAGGTCTCCTGCACCAGATCTTCGGCTTCTACCTGGCTATGGGTCAAGACAAGCGCGTACCGGAACAAACCATCGATATACTCGATCCCGAACGTCTCGTCCGCTGTCGATATCCTGGGAGTAAACATCGCCAACCTAGTGTTCATCCGCCGATTATAAGCACACTATATTTAGTGCTGGGAAGCGTATCCTGTGGTATTTCTGCGATCGCTGTTTTAAGTGATTTCGTTTCCGTTCATGGACTCACCACCGTAAGAGGAAAAGGTTTGGGGAATCAGGCTTACCGTCTTGCTCCGCTGCCTTTGCTCCCCGAACAACTTCCCTTCTCGGTCCGATTGCTCCGGGAAGCGCGGACCCTTTCACGCGCCTTCGCCGATTCTTTCCGGGGATCGATCTGACTGTATCGCGCACACGCGGCGGGACCGTCCAGACTCACCGGAAAGGCCGTTCGGTCAGTCTTAAAGACCTGCTCCGATTTGTGTTCGATCGCCGACGGAGCATCCTTCGCAGGCATCTCAACTGCGGAGAACGGCACTCGCGGCCACCCCAGCCATATTGCCGGTGGGCTGCGCCTGGAATGAATCCAGCGCGGACCCGGAAAGACATGCATGTGGATTGTCCGCTTCGCCCTCCAGCGCCCGTATACCTTCGCCATCGTCGCGGTGCTCATCGCGATCCTGGGTGTTTCGGCGATCCTGACGACGCCGGTGGACATCCTGCCGGACATCGACATCCCGATCGTGAGCGTGATCTGGACCTACTCCGGCCTGGACGCGGACGACATGTCGAAGCGTCTGGTGGGGGTGTGCGAGCGGGCGATCCCGACCACGGTCAACAACGTTTCCTACACCGAGTCGCAGTCCTACAGCGGCGTCGGCGTCATCAAGGTCCACTTCCAGCCCGGGGTGCAGGTCGATCTCGCGATCTCGCAGGTCACGGCGCTGGCGCAGTCGGTGGTCCACCTGATGCCGCCCGGCACGCTGCCGCCCTACGTGCTCAAGTACGACGCCTCGTCCGTGCCCATCGTTCAGGTGAGCCTGGGAGGCAAGGGCCTGTCGCAGACCGAGCTCTATGACCTGGGGCAGAACTTCATTCGCGGGCAGCTGGCGACGATCAAGGGCACCTCGATCCCGCTGCCGTACGGGGGCGAGCAGCGGTCCATCATGATCGACCTCGAACCCACCGAACTGGCGGCGAATCACCTGACGGCCAGCGACATCTCGCTCGCGCTCAACAACCAGAATCTGGTGACGCCCTCCGGTACGCAGAAGATCGGCGACCGCGAGTACCTCGTCGGCACCAACACCAGCGCCGGCACGGTCAACGAGCTGAACGCGCTGCCCATCCGCGCGCAAAACGGCGCGGTGGTGCAGATGCGGGACGTGGCCTCCGTGCACAACGGCTACCAGCCGCAGACCAGCTACGTGAGCGAGAACGGACAGGCTTCGGCGCTGCTGACGGTGGTGAAGAACGGCGCGGCCTCGACCCTGACCATCGTGGACGAGGTCAGAAAGGCGATCCCGCAGATCAAGGCCGGGCTGCCGGATGCGCTCACCCTGACCCCGATTTTCGACCAGTCCGTGATCGTGCGGGCCTCGATCCGGGACGTGGTGCAGGAGGCCGTCACGGCGGCGATCCTGACCGCGCTGATGATCCTGGTCTTCCTGGGTTCATGGCGCAGCACGCTGATCGTAAGCGTATCGATCCCGCTGGCGGCGCTGTTCGCCGTCGCGGTGAGCTCGGCGCTGGGGATGACGATCAATGTCATGTCGTTGGGCGGGCTGGCGCTGGCGGTCGGTATGCTGGTCGACGACGCGACGGTGGAGATCGAGAACACGCACCGCAATCTCGGCATCACCGAAGGCGGCAAGCGCTCGCTCGCAACCGCCATTCTCGACTCCGCCGAGCAGGTCGCGGTGCCCGCGCTCATCTCGACCTTGTCCATCTGCATCGTGTTCGTCCCGGTGACGCTGCTTTCCGGCTCGGCCAAGTACATTTTCACGCCGCTGGCGCTCAACGTGGTGCTGGCGATGATCGCGTCCTACGCGCTCTCGAGGACGCTGGTGCCGACGATGATGCACTTCCTGCTGCCCAAGGAAGTGCCGCTCTATCAGGGCGGGGAGGCGGATTCGCCTGTCGCCAGGAGCGCGATCTGGCGGTTCCACCAGCGGTTCGAGCACGGGTTTGACCGCTTCCAGGCCCGGTACAAGGGCGGGCTCCAGTGGGCGCTGGCGCATCGCGCGGCGACTCTGGCGATCTTCGCCGTGGTCTCGCTCGGCTCGCTCCTGCTGATCCCGACCATCGGGCGTGACTTCTTCCCCTACGTCGACTCCGGGCAGATGCAGTTTCACGTCCGGCCGCCCGCGGGCACGCGCATCGAGACCGCGACGGAGATCTTCAAGCGCGTCAACGCCGAGGTGCGCCGGGTGATCCCGCCGGAGCAGTTGGACATGGTGGTGAACAACATCGGGCTGCCGCCGGGCGGGGTGAACCTGGCCTACTCGGCCGCGGACACCACCGCGAACGGCGACGGGGATGTGCTGGTGCTGCTGAACGAGAAGCACTCGCCCACCCAGCGGTGGATGGAGGTTTTGCGCGAGGACCTGGCGCAGAAGTTCCCGCAGGAGACTTTTTTCTTCGAACCCGCCGACATCACGAACCAAACCCTGAACTTCGGGCTGCCCGCGCCGATCGACGTGCAGGTGCGCGGCAAGAACGCCCAAGCCACCGCGAAGATCGCGGCCGAGCTGCGCGACGCCATCGCGAAGGTGCCGGGCGCGGTGGACGTGTTCGTGCAGCAGCAGGTGGGCGCGCCCGCGTTGAACGTGAAGGTGAACCGTCTGCGCGCGCAGGAGATGGGGCTGACGGCGCGCGACGTTTCCGGCAATCTGCTTCTCTCGCTGTCGGGTTCGGGGCAGGTGGCGCCCAACTTCTGGCTCGACCCCAAGACCGGGGTCAACTACCCGGTCATCGTGCAGGTGCCGCAGTACCGTCTCGCCGCGTTCGGCGCGCTGGACCAGATGCCGGTGACCTCGCCGGCCGCCGCCAACGACCAGCTGCTGCAGAACGTCTCCGAGACTTCCCGGCAGGTGGCCCCAGTCACGGTCTCGCACTACAACGCGCTGCCGGTCATGGACGTATTCGCGAACACCGAGGGCCGCGACCTGGGCGGGGTCGCGGCGGATGTGCAGAAAGCGATCCTGCAGCACACGCATCACCTGCCCGCCGGGGTGCGGGTGGTGCTCAGCGGGCAGGTCGTCACCATGAACACCTCCTTCGCGAACCTGGAAGTCGGCATCGCGGCGGCGGTGGTGTTCGTGTACCTGCTCATGGCCATGAACTTCCAATCCTGGACCGACCCGTTCATCATTCTCACGGCCCTGCCGGGGGCGTTCGCCGGGATCGTGTGGATGTTGTTCGTGACGCAAACCACGTTCAACGTGCCCTCGCTGATGGGAGCGCTGATGACCATAGGCGTGGCGACGGCAAACTCGATCCTGGTGGTGACCTTCGCGAACGACTCACGCAGGGAGCACCCGGACGCGGGGGTGGCCGCGCTGCTGGCCGGGGCGACGCGGCTGCGGCCGGTGTGCATGACGGCGCTGGCGATGATGATCGGCATGCTGCCCATGGCCTTGTCGCTCGGCTCGGGCGGCGAGCAGAACGCGCCCATCGGCCGCGCGGTGATCGGCGGCCTCTTGTTCGCGACGGTGGGCACTCTGTTTATCGTGCCGGTGTTCTACTCGATCTTCAGCAAGCGGGTGCCGGTGGATTGGGACAAGCGGCTCGAGGATGAAACGGGAGGGGCGTTCGATGGCAAATAAGGGAGCGCGAACACGGTTCATCGCGATCGCGGTGGTCCTGGTGGTCGTCACGGGCCTTCTGCTGCTGGGCTGGCTGCCCAAGCGCCGGCTCAACAAGCAGGTGACGGCGAAGAGCAAGGCGGCCGCGAGCGCGCTGCCCACGGTGGAGGTCGCGCGGGTGCGGCACGCGAGCGCCGAGCAGGACCTGACCTTGCCCGGCACCGTGACCCCCCTGCGGGCGGCCCACATCTACGCGCGGGCGGCCGGGTATGTGCAGTCGCGCCGCGCGGACC
>CAXUEU010000047.1:0-6573 GCA_964250195.1 uncultured Acidobacteriaceae bacterium | reverse complement strand
GGGCGACCGGGTGCGCAAGGGGCAGCTGCTGGCCGTGCTGTCGGTGCCGGAGCTCGACACGGCCGTCGCGCAGAGCAGTGCCGTGCTCGGGCAGACGGCGGCCGGCGTCGCGACCGCGGAGAGCAATTTGCAGCTGCAGCAAGCCACCTACGACCGCGTCCACACGCTGGTCGGCCACGGCATCCTGTCGCAGCAGGAAGACGACGCGGCGCGCGCGGCGCTGGACAGCGCGCGGGCCGGGGTCGAGGCGGCGCGGCAGGCGGTGGGCGGCGCGCGCTCGGCACTGGACCGCTCGAGGGTGATGGCGGGGTTCGCGCAGGTGCGCTCGCCGATCGACGGAACGGTCACGCAGCGCAATGTGGAGGTAGGCAACCTGGTTTCGCCCGCCGGGGCGGCGCAGGGGTCCAATTCCGCGACGGGCATGGGGCCGTCCGGGGGGCCCGCGACGGGCGGAGCGCAGGGCGGGGAGCTGTTCTATGTGGTGGACTTGCACAGCCTGATTGTGTCCATCACCGCGCCGGAGCAGGACGCGCTGTTTTTGAAAGAAGGCCAGCCGGTGGAGCTCGCGTTCTCCGAGATGGCGGGCAGGAAGTTCGGAGGCAAGATCACGCGGACCAGCGACTCGCTCAACCAGCAGACCCGCACGCTGCTGGCCGAGGTCGCGGTCGCGGACCCGGACCACAAGCTGCGGCCGGGCATGTACGGGACCGCGACGGTGAAGTTCAAGGCACCGAACCCGGGCATCCTGGTCCCCGGCGACAGCCTGCTGACCATGGCGCGCGGGCAGTTCGTGCCGGTGGTGGAGGGCGGCGTGGTGCACCTGCGTCCCGTGAAGGTGGGGCGCGACCTGGGGACGCAGTTCTACGTGACGGACGGGCTGAAGGACGGGGACGCGGTGGTGCTGAACCCGACCGACGCGGTGGCGGAGGGGGTTCGGGTAAAAGCGGTGCCCGCGGCGGCGGGGCAGACCGGGAAACAGTCCGGGGAGCAAGCCAAGCCGGGCGGCGGCTCTTCGAGTGAGGGACAGCCATGAGGAAGTCGCGCGCACTCTACTTCGGGTGTGTCACCGGCGGCGCGCTGGCCGTGCTGCAGGCCGGCTTGGCTTCGGCGCAGGAGCAGGCAGGGCTGGTGAATGCGCCCCGCCCCGCTCTGCTGCTCGCCCAAACGCCTGCCCCTGCGCCTGCCTCTGCTGACGGCAAGCTGTATCTCACCCTGCGCGAGGCCTACACCATGGCTCTCGCGAAAAACCTCGATATCCAGCTGGAGCAGGTGGACCAGGGCATCGCCGAGTCGGGCCTGCGCCTGGCCGAAGGCGGCAGCGTGCCCCGCGCGCTCAACTTCGCCATTGGCGAGCCGCCGGTCGGGGTGGCCCCCGCGAGCAATCCCCTGCCCAGCTTCGGGGCAGCCGGCATCTCGCCCGCGAGCGTGGAGCCTCTGGGCGCGACCATCTCGACCAGCTACAACAACAGCCGCGTTGTCGAGGGCGCGCGGTCGCTCTCGCTCGGCACGGGGCCGTACTCGGCGGGGTCGCAGGTGCCGGGTTTTTCCACGCAGCTGTTCGGCAAGTACGGCTGGCTGCGGCGCAACCCGCAGGTCTCTCTCCTGACCGTGAACCAGACCGGCGTCGCGGCGGGCAGCACGGCGACCACCGACAACACCCTGGGGTCGACGACCCTGACTCGCGGGTTCGCGCCGGGCACCACCATCGAGCTCGGTGTCAACGATTTCGTGCAGGGCTTCTACTCCGGGCGGTCCTCGGCCGTGCCGTTCTCGCACCCCAATGCCTACGCCATGGTCGCGCAGCCGCTGCTGCGCAATGCCGGTGCCGCGAACAACACGCGCTACATCGCGATCGCGCGGACCGACAAGAAGATCGCCTCGGCCGTGCTCGAAGACCAGATCGTCGCGACCGTAACCGGCGTGGGCGCGCTCTACACCGACCTGCGAACCTTGCAGGAGGAGGTCAAGGTGCAGCAGGCGGCCGTGGACGCGGCGGAGCTTCTGCTGCGCAACGACCGCGAGCAGCTCCGAGTGGGCCGTCTGCCCGCCATCGCCGTCTCGCAGGCGGAGTCGCTGGCGGAGAGCACGCGCGCGACCCTGGCGCAAACGGACTCGCTGCGGGTGCAGCAGAGCGTGATCCTGCGGACGATGGTGGACCCGGACTCCTTGCGCGGCGGGGAGGCCGCGCCGGAGATCGTCGCCGCGGACCCCCTTCAGGAGCCCGCGCCGGCTGAGGAAGCCGCGACCGGCGACCTGGTGAAGGAAGCCCTGGAGCATCGGCCCGACGTGCGCCAGGCGCGGCTCCAGATCGAAAACGGCAAGCTGCAGGTGGCCGGGGCCGCCAACGCCGCGAAGCCGGAGGTCGACCTCTACGGCACCTACGAGAGCCGCGGCGTGATCGTGCCGGGGCTGCTCAGCACCGGCGGCAACGGGCTCACGGGCAACACAGTCCCCTACACGATTCCGACCGGCGGCAACCGGTCCTCCACGGTCTACGAAGCGGGGGTGCAGTTCTACCTGCCCTTGCGCAACGACGTGGCTCGGGCCAACCTCGAAGCCGACAAGGGCGTGCTGCGGCAGCAGGGGATCCGCGTGGCGCAGCTGGAAGCGCAGGTGGGGGCAGAGGTGCGTAACGCGGTCACCGCGCTCGGCTCGGCGCGGGCGGCGGCGGCTGCCGCGGCGAAGGCGCGGGTCTTGCAGGAGCGCCTGCTGGGGGCGGCCCAGGAGAGCTTCGCCGCCGGCTACGGGACCAACATCGCGGTGGTCGAGGCTGAAACCTACGCCGCCCAGGCCCGTACGGCGGAGGTGGCGGCACGAGCCTCGCTCGCCAAAGCCGCCGGCCAGCTAGACCGGGTGACGGGGCGGGTGCTGGACCGGAGCGGGATCGCCGTCGGTGAAAGCGGGGCGCGGCTGCAGCCGTGAGCGCCTCCATGCCGCCGTTGACGGCGGTCTGGGTTCGCCGCGATACGGTACAGTCAACGCAGCGATGCAGCTTCTTTCCTTCACCGTCCTGGTGTTTTTCGGCTCGGTCGCGGCCGGCCTTCTCGGCTCGCTCACCGGGCTGGGCGGGGCAGCGGTGCTCACGCCCCTGCTCACCTGCGTCTTCCATGTGGACCTGCGCTACGCGATCGGGGCTTCCCTGGTCGCCGTCATCGCCACCAGCTCCGGCGCGGCAGCCGCCTACCTGCGCGAAGGCTTCTCGAACGTGCGCATCGGCATGTTTCTCGAGGTCGCCACCACCGCCGGCGCGGTGCTCGGCGCGATCCTGGCCCCGCGCATCCCGGTGCGGGGCCTCGCGATCCTGTTCGGCGCGGTCCTGGTCGCCTCCGCCTGGCTCTCCTGGCGGCAGCGAGGCGGGCCTGACGGCTGCGGCGACGACCTGAGCCCCGCGGCGCGCGACCGCTCCGACCGTCTGCGGCTCTCCGGCTCCTACCCGTGCCGGGACGCGCACACCGGACGGGTCGCCGACCGCGCCTACCGGGTAGACCGCATCGCAAGCGGCTTCGGGATCATGTTCGCCGCCGGGTCGCTCTCCGGTCTGCTCGGCCTCGGGTCGGGCGCGGTCAAGGTCCTGGCCATGGACCGCGTCATGCGCATTCCCTTCAAGGTCTCGACCACCACCTCGAACTTCATGATCGGCGTCACCGCGGCCGCGTCGGCGGGCATCTACCTGCACCGCGGCTACATCGCGCCCGGGCTCGCGTTCCCGGTCATGCTCGGCGTGCTCGCCGGGTCCAGCGTGGGCGCGCGCTGGCTGGTCCGGGCGCACGTTCCCGCCCTCCGCGCCGTGTTTACCCTGGTGACTCTCGCCCTGGGCGTGGAGATGGTGCTCAACGGATGGTTGGGCCGCCTGTGAGCCGCCGGAAGCGTTCCCCGGCCCGTTCCCCGGCCTGTTCCATGGCCCGCCTGCTACGGGTCGGCGTTCTCGCGGCCTCGGCGGCCGTGCTTGTCGGCGGGGTGCTCTTCCTTCTTGGACGCGGAGGCACGCCAGTGAGCTATCGCGTCTTCGCGCCCGACGCGCCTCGCTCCGCGGCCGGGCTCCGGGTGGGCCTTGCGCATCTGGACCCCGCCGCGCTGATCCAGCTCGGCGTCCTCGTTCTGATCGCCACGCCGGTCGCGCGGGTGGTCTTCGCGGCGGCCTCTTTCGCGGGCGAACGCGACTGGTTCTATCTCGCGGTGAGCCTGATCGTGCTGTCCGTGCTGCTTTTCGGCTTCGCGCGGGTCGCTTGAAGCGATCGCATCGGTACTTTTGCCGCTTCGGCAATCCTCGTGAGCCCCGCTTCGCGGCGGGCCTCCTCCGAGCATCACCGAAATTGCGCGTTCATGCGTCGCTCTCCTCGGCGTCAGGGGTATTTTACGGAAGCCTGCCTCGGTTTTGTTTGCGTCGGTTTATAGCTGTTCGATGACGGCGAGGTCCAGATCCTTGGTCTCGCGAATCATGAGCAGCCCCAGAAAGGTAAGGATCGCCGAGACCGTGAGATAGTACCCGACATACCGCAGGCCATGCGTTTTCGCGAGCCATGTCGCGATATACGGGGCGAGCGAAGCCCCGAGGATCCCCGCGAAGCTGACGGCCAGGGAGCTGCCCGTGTACCGGACTTGCGTGGGAAAGAGCTCGGAGACCACGGTACCCAGCGGCCCCCAGGTCAGGCCCATCAACGCGAGGCCCAGGATCGTCATCGCGGTCGCGCCGCCGAGTCCGCCCGTGAACAGGGGCGCGAAGAACAGTCCGAACAGCGCGATCAGAGCGGTCACGCCCAGCATAACCGGCTTGCGGCCTCGCTCCGCCAGCAGGGCGGAGACGGGAACGGTCAAGGCAAAGAAGAGAATGCCGACGAGCTGGATCAGCAGAAATCGCCCACGGTTGTAGTGCAGCGCCGTGGTGGCCCAGGATAGGGAAAAAACGGTGACCACGTAGAACAGGACGAACGTGCAGAGACACACGAAGACTCCGGTGACGAGCGCGCGGGTGTGGCCGCGCATGACGGTGAGCAAGGGAAGGCGTACCTGCTCGGCGCGCGCGGCCGCTGCCTGGAAGACGGGGGTCTCCTCGATCGTGGCCCGCACATACAGACCCAGCAAGACCAGAACCGCGCTGGCCAGAAACGGCAAACGCCACCCGTAAGCGAAGAACTGCTTGTCGGTCAGAAAGCGGGACAGAAGCAGGAAGGTGCCGCCCGAGAAGAAGAAGCCGATCGGCGCGCCGAATTGGGGGAACATCCCATAGATTGCGCGCTTGTTCGGCGGGGCGCTTTCGACAGCAAGCAGGATCGCGCCGCCGATCTCGCCGCCGAGCCCGAGCCCCTGGCCGAACCGGCATAGGGCCAGCAGCAACGGTGCCGCGACCCCGATGGAAGCGTAGGTGGGCAGGAGGCCGATGAGCAGGGTGGACAAGCCCATGGCGGAGAGCGCGAGGACCAGCGTCCGCTTGCGCCCGATGCGGTCGCCGAAGTGCCCGAAAAGCGCCGAACCGATCGGACGGGCGAGGAAGGCGATGCCGAAAGTCGCGAGCGACGCAAGCAACGCGGCGGCGGGATCGGAAGCGGGAAAGAACAACTTCGGAAAGACCAGCACGGCCGCGGTGGCGAAGATGTAGAAATCGAAAAATTCGATCGCGGTGCCGACCATGCTGGCGAAAAAAATCTGACTCGGTGTGTTCATTGCTCTCCCGGGGCGGTTCTGTTGGGAACGCCGGCCCGGCGCGGTTTATTCCCGGCGCGAGCGGTTTTCGAGTCGATGCGGACAGGAAATACGTTCTCGACGCGGCTTTTCCGTCAAGAAAAGCCGCGTGGAGTGAGATTAGGAAAGGCCACGGTTATCAGAAAACTGCTTCAGGTGGCGCGGATCATGACCTCGATCAGGTTGGGTGCGCCGGAGGCAATGCCCGCCTCGACCGCGGCCGCGATGTCGCCCGCCCGCTCAACCCTCCGCGCGGGCACGCCCATCGACCTCGCCAGCGCCTGGTAGTCGATCGCCGGGTCCACCAGGTCCATCGCCAGAAACCGGTTGGCCGCCGCCGACAGGTAATGCGTCTGCGCTTTCATGTAGTTCTTCAGCACGTTGTATTCGAGGTTGTTCATCACCACCACGGTGACCGGCAGCTGCTCGTGCGCGAGCGTCCACAACGCCTGCGGGGAGTAGAGCGCCGCGCCGTCGCCCACCAGGCACACTACCGGCTCGCGGCCCACTCCAAGGCTGTAGCCCGCCGCGGCCGGCAGCCCCCAGCCGAGCGCGCCGCCGCGCAGGAAGGCGTAGGGGCGCGCGGTTTCGTCGTGGAGCAGCGACCGCAGGTGCCCCGAGGTGGCGATGGACTCGTCCACGATCGGCACCCGGGGCCCGACGGCCCGCAGCACCTCCCGCGCGGCCACCAGGGGGGCAATGCCCGGCCCGTCCAGCTCCCGGTCGGCCTTCGCCTCGATCGCGCGATGGCGCTCTTCCCTCGCCGCGCGGCGCGCCCCGATCTCCGCTTCGATCCCCGGCCGCTGCCCCTCCAGGCGGGCCGCGAGCGCCGGCAGCAGCACCTCGAGCGAGACGCGGATGTCGCCCAGCACCGAAAGCTCCGTATCGTAGGAC
>CAXUEU010000046.1:0-22224 GCA_964250195.1 uncultured Acidobacteriaceae bacterium | reverse complement strand
CGCTGGTGGTGACCGGCTTGTGGGCGGGGTTGTTTCCTCGATTGCGGGAGGTTCGCTCGCTGTCGGCGGAGTCGCTGATGCCGAAGAATGTCGAGGAGAACGCGCTGGATACGCAGGTGCTGTGAGGGGGCGAGGGGGCAGTTAGATGCTTGGAGTCAACTTCTTGATGATTGCGCAAAGCATAAGGTCTATTTCTCTTGAAAATGCGCTTGCTTCGGCTATCTGTGATTGTTAGCCGAAGCCAAGTTTTCGCGCAATGATAAATTGCGTCTGTATTTCCAGATTCGAGCCGCGTGCAATAGCGAGAAACCGGCGGTAGTGGCGCTTTGTATTGCGCCCGTAGCCTTCCGCTATGTTGCTCGGAATGGAAACCGCCGCTCTGCGAAGCTGACTGCTTGACCCATAAAGCTCTTCTCGCGGAAATGAAGCGGTCACCTTGTAAACAAATATCGTCAGCTCAATCCCACGCTGCCAGACTCGCAGATCCTGATAAGAGCGAACTTTTTCCGCTTTCTCATTCTCCCCCATGACTCTCCTTTCCTTCTCCGGTTAGGCTTTTCCTTGTCCCCTTGTCCCCTGCCTTTCACCCCGTCGTCCGCAGCCCGGCGGAGATCCCGCTGATCGTCCCGGCGATGGCCCGGTTGACTTCCGGCGTGTCCTCGCCGGCGCGTTTGCGGCGCAGCAGGTCCACCTGGATCAGCGAGAGCGGGTCGACGTAGGGGTTGCGCAGCTTGATGGATCGGGCGAGGACGGGGTTGGTTTCGAGCAGGGCAGCCTGGCCCGTGACGGCGAGGATGGCCCGGTGCGTGCCGGCATACTCGGCTTCGAACTTCCCGAACACGCGCGCGCGGGCCGCCGCGTCGGGCATGAGCGAGGCGTACAGGGCGGCGATGCCCAGGTCGGCCTTGGCCAGGGCCACCTCGACGTTGCGGACGAGGTCGATGAACAGGGGGAACTCCTGCGCCATGTGCCGCAGGAGCGCCAGGCCCTCCGGCCGCGCGGTGTAGGACGAGAGCGCGTGACCGACGCCGAACCAGCCCGGGATGAGCAGGCGGCTCTGGGTCCATCCGAACACCCAGGGGATGGCGCGCAGGCTCTCGAACGAGCGCTTGCCGCCGCGGCGGGCAGGGCGCGAGCCGATCTTGGCGTGTTCGAGCTCGGCCATGGGGGTGGCCTGCTCGAAAAAGTCGAAGACCTCCGGGTCGTCGAGGATGCCCTCGCGGTAGAAGCGGAAGGCGGACGAGGAAAGCTCGTCGAGCACGGCCTCCCACTCCGGACGGAGCTCGCCGGTGTAGCGGCCGCCGGCGCGAAGGTTGGGCCGGGCCAGTGCGTCGAGCGCGGCGGCGATGGCGAGCTCCAGGTTGCGCTCGGCCAGCACCGTGTCGCCGTACTTCCAATTCAGCACCTCGCCCTGCTCCGTGATGCGGAGCTCGCCGTCGAAGCCGTCGAGCGGCTGGGCATAGATGGCGCGGTGGGTCGGCCCTCCCCCTCGCCCGACCGTGCCGCCCCGCCCATGGAAGAGGCGCAGCGTGATCCCGGCCTCGTGCGCGACCCGGTGCAGCGCGCGATGGGCGCGGAAGATCTCCCAGGTGCTGGTGAGCATGCCCCCGTCTTTATTGGAGTCGGAGTAGCCGAGCATGACCTCCTGGCTATTGCCCCAGCTCGCGAGCAGCTCGCGGTACGCGGGGTCGGCCCACAACCCGCGGCAGATTTCCGGAGCGTTCCGCAGGTCCTCGATGGACTCGAAGAGCGGGACGGGCATGAGGCCCGGGTCGGCAGCGCTGCCCGCGGCCTGGACGCCGCCGAAGCGTGCCAGCCAGAGCACCGCGAGGATGTCCTCCTTGCCGGCGGCCCCGGAGATGACGTAGGCGCGCACTGCCTCGGGTACGGCGCTCTGCTTGATCGCGGCGACGGCATTGACGGTGGCCAGGATGTCGAGGGTTGCCGGAGGAAAAGGCGCGGGTACGGCGGCGCGGGTGTCGGCGCAGCCGGCGATCGCATCGAGCGCGGCGGAGTGGAGCCGGGCGTGCTGGCGAATATCGAGGGTGTGGAGGTGCAGGCCGAAGGTGCGCGCCTGGAGGAGCAGCGGGTCGAGGAGGGCGGCCGCGAGGCGCTCGCCGCGGTGGGCGAGGAGGCTGGCACGGATGGTTTCGAGATCGCTCAGGAACTCACCCGCGCCGGCATAGGCGGGCAGCGCGGCAAGGGCGGCTTCAAGCGAGCCCGGCTCGCCGGACGCAAGGCCAAGCGTATTGCCGAGGCGCGCGCCCATGCAGGCGGCGAACCGGCGGTACACCTCGAACTCGAAATGCGCGGAGTAATCGCTTTCGGTCTGAGCTTGCCGGAGATAGTGCGCCAGGCGGGCCTGGAGCTCGGCGCTCACGCCGACCTGCTGCGACGAAGTGGTCAGGAGGGCGATGAGTTTCGCGATCTCCGCCCCGTAGTGGCGCAGGAGGCGCAGACGGGCCTCGCGAATCGCTTCGAGCGTGACTTCCGGCGTGACGAACGGGTTGCCGTCGCGGTCGCCGCCGATCCAGGAACCGAAGCGGAGCAGGATGGGCAGGTCGGACAGCCCGAGCGTCAGGCCGTACTCGCCGTGCAGGGCGGAGGCGAGCTCGGCGTAAAGCGGTGCGAGGGTGGCGAAGATGGAGACCTCGTAGTAGTCGAGGCCCATCTTGATCTCGTCGCCGACGGTGGGCTGGCGGCTGCGGACCTCGTCGGTCTGCCACAGCGAGGTGATTTCGGCGGTGAGTTCAACTTGGAGCGCGAGGAGGTCGTCGTCGGCCAGAGGGATGCGGTCGAGTGCCTGGAGCAGCTCGCCCATGCGGCGGCGCTTGAACAGGATGGACCGGCGTGCGATCTCGGTGGGGTGCGCGGTGAAAACCGGGGTGACCACGATCTTGCGGAGGGCCGCAAGGGCATCCTCGGCCGGGATGCCGGCCTGCCGCATGGCCCGCAGAGTGCCCCGAAACGAGCCCCGTTGCGCCGCGGCCTCGCCGGAAAGCCGGGCGGCCGTGCGCCGGCGCTTGCGATGGTTGGTTTCGGCCAGGTTGGTGAGCTCGAAGTAGAGCGTGAACGCGCGGGAAAGCTGGGCCAGCTCGTGAACCGGCACCTGGCTGATGGCGAGCACGGTTTTCTGCAGGCCCTCGTCGGCCGCGTGGAGCCGGTCTTGCGCCAGGGCCTCGCGGCGGCGGATGGCATCGAGCCGCAGCTCCTCGACCCGTTCGTACAGCGGCTCGCCGGCCTGCTCGCGCAAAACCTCGCCGAGCAGCATGCCGAGCGAGCGGACATCGCGGCGGAGCGGAGCTTCCTTTTCCTCCTGGGTGAAGGCCAGAAGCTCGGAAAGGCGGGCAGGCCAGGAGTCGGGCTTCCACAGGGGGGCGGGCATGAGGTGATTATGCCTCAGTGGGTCTCGGGACGATCTTGCGCTCCATGCAGGAGCCCGACGATCTCCAGTACATCATCGTCGATGCGGTAGACGAGGATATAAGGAAGCGGATTCAGTATCAATTCCCGCGTTCCAGGCCTCTCGCCGGGGCGGCCGGAACGGGGAAAGGTCAGCAGACCCGTCGCGCGCTTCAGAATGCTTCGCGCGACATGACGAGAAGCAAGCCTGCTCCGTGAATCGAGGTAAGCGATCACATCGACAAAATCATCGCTTGCCTCCCGCGACCAATGCAGCCGCATCAGTCTTGCAGGTAGGGAACCAGGCGGGCTTCCACTTCTTCGTGAGTCAGATACTCTCCTCGGTCGAGCGAAGCCAACCCTTCATCGATGCGCTGTAAAAAGGATCGTCTATGGGCCAACTTCTCGCTGATAAGACCTTGAACGACCTGATCGGGTGTTTGCCCAGACTGAGTCGCGAGCTGCTCAAGGCTTGCTTCGATCTCCGGAGACAAGTGGATGTTCATGACGGTAGTGTACCCCTACCCGAGCGCCCCTTGCTCCTCGACCTGAAGCATCAGGTCCTCCCACTCCGCGGTGAGCCCGGCGTGGTCGTCGCGGAGGCGGGCGAGCTGGGCGGCGAGGCGCTGCGTCTCTTCGTTGCTGGAGTAATTCGCCATCTGGCCCTCGGTCACGGCGATGGCGGCCTCGCAGCGTGGGACCTCCTCCTCGACGAAGCGGAGGCGGTCCTGCATCTGCCGCAGCTTGATCGGATTAACCTTCTTTCCCTTCTGCGACGGCGTCGTAGGCAGGATAGTTTGGATAAGCTCGCTGACAGGTGCGGCGAGCTTGTCGGCTATAGGCTGGTGGCCGTTCTGCGCTTTCGCACCGTTTTGACTTACCGGCTTCGCGGGCTCCGGTTCGTCGGCCTGAGCTTTGCGATATAGGTAGTCCTCGTAATTGCCGGGATAGACGTGCACATGCCCGGACTCGACTTCGAAGACCCGGGTAGCAACCCCGTCGATGAAGTATCGATCGTGCGAAACGAAGATGACCGTACCCTGAAAGTGCTTGACCGCGTCGAGCAGGACATCCTTGGCGCGCATATCCAGGTGGTTGGTAGGTTCATCGAGCAGGAGGAAGTTAGCCGGGGACACGAGAATCTTCGCTAGCGCATACCGGTTGCGCTCGCCGCCCGAAAGCACCCCGAGAGGCTTGAAAACATCGTCGCCGGTGAACAGGAAGCAGCCCAGCAGGCCGCGCAGTTCCGAGTCGGCGACGCGCGGCGCGATGGCGCTGATGTCGTCGAGCATGCGCGCCGCCGGGTCCAGCACCTTGTACTGATCCTGCGCGAAGAACTCCGGCAGCACGTTGTGCCCCAGTTTGAGAACGCCCGCCGTCGGCGGCTCCTGCCCGCTGAGCAGGCGGACCAGCGTGGACTTGCCCGCGCCGTTCGCCCCGACCAGCGCGATGCGGTCGCCCCGCTCGATGGTGAAGCCGACCTCCCGCAGCACCTGCTTCGGTCCGTACATCTTCTCGAGCCGCTGCACTTCGACCACGGTGCGGCCCGAAGCGATCGGCTGCGGAAAGGAGAAGTGGATCGCGGACTCCTCGTCCGGGATGACGATGCGCTCGATCTTCTCGAGCTCCTTGATGCGGCTCTGGACTTGCTTGGCCTTGGTGGCCTGGTAACGAAAGCGATTAATGAAGGCTTCGAGATCCTCGATGCGTTCGCGCTGATTCTTGTAAGCGGCTTCCAGCTGCGTGCGCCGGTCGGTGCGCTGCTGTTCGTACTTGGCGTAGTTGCCGGTATAGAAGTGCAGGGCCTTGTTCCAGACCTCGACGATCTTGGTCACCGTTGTATCGATGAAATAACGATCGTGCGAGATCAGAATGAAGCCATTGGGGTAAGTGCGGAGGTAAGTCTCCAGCCAGGTGCGGGTTTCCAGGTCCAGGTGATTGGTCGGCTCGTCAAGCAGCAGCAGGTCGGGTTTGGCCAGCAGCAGCTTGGCGAGCGCGATCCGCATCTGCCAGCCGCCCGAAAACTCCTCGGTCTGCCGCGTCCAGTCCGCCTTGCGGAAGCCCAGCCCGCCGAGCACCGCGCCGACCTGCGCGTCGAGCGCGTAGCCGTCGTGCGCGTGAAAGCGTCCGTTGAGCGAGGAGTAGCGTTCGGCGGCGGCGGCGTACTCGGGGCCGGCCGGGTCGAACTCCGCGAGCTTGCCGGACAGCAGTTCCAGCTCGGTCTCCATGGCCCGGAGCTCGTCGAAAACGCCGAGGCACTCGTCGAAGACGGACCGCCCGGAGAGCGTCAAGCCGTCCTGGGGAAGATAGCCGATCGAGGAACCGCGCGTGCGCTGGAGGCCCCCATGATCGAGCGTTTCCAGGCCGGCCAGCACCTTCATCAGCGTCGACTTGCCCGTGCCGTTCGCGCCCACAAGCGCAGTGCGCTCCAGACCGGTGATGAGCCAGTTCGCGTGTTCAAACAGAAGTTTGTGACCGTAGCGCTTGCCGGCATCGGCGAGTTGCAGCATGCGCCTATTCTAGCGGCGGCCTACCCGGGCCAAAGGTCTCCGGGAGGAAGTAAAGCGAAACGAAGAACAGAAGGAGAAGGTTTGTCCAGAGCAGGGGGGCGGTCGCGCGCCGGGCGTGGTGGACAAGATAGTGGTGGTTGACCCAGACGATGGCGACAATGGCATAACTGAGCAGAGAAGCCGGCGGCGTGGGTCATAAGACCGAGAAAAGCACCGGGCGAGTTTTCGTGCGATGTGTCTAGGTCGATAGCCATGATGGTGATAATGATTGCGATCACACCGTCTGAAAACGCGCCGAGGCGCTCGGGCCCGGGGTGCGCTCACGCATCCCGCGTATTCTCGGCGATCCCCTGCTCCATCGCGAGGCGTGTGGCTTCGGGCAGCTCCGGCATGGCCCCGGCCTGGCCGGCAACCCAGGAACCCCAGCGGTTCGCGGCTTCACTTTGCACTGCGAACGAAGCGCCCCGAAGCCGGTACACCGTGAGCGCGGCCGTGAAGGCGTCGCCCGCGCCTACGGTATCAACCACCTTCGTCGGAACTCCTGGGTGGCGGACGGTCTCCTGCCCGGTGACGAGCAGACTGCCTTGCGAGCCTAGGGTGACCGCGACCAGCCCGAGACAGGGATAGGCAGCGAGCAGACGGTGGGCGTCGGCGGTAAGGGTTTCGGGCGACGCGCTTTCTTTTTTTGAAAGATCAATCAAAGATAGAAGAGGGGCCATTTCACCGTCGTTGAGCTTGAGGAGAGTAGCTTGCTCAAGCGAGCGGGTCACCGCTTCGGCGCTGAAGAAAGGCGCGCGGAGATTGATGTCGAAAATGCGAAGGCACTCGGGGCGGGTGGCGGCAAGGAAGGCGTGAATGGCATCGGCGGAGCGGGGATCCCGCTGGGCGAGCGTGCCCCAGCAGACGGCATCGGCGCACGGGGCGAGTTGCTCCCATTCCGGGGTCATCTCGAGCGAGTCCCATGCGACCGGCGCGTGGATTTGGTACTCGGGCTGACCGGCGTGGAACCGAACGGAGACCCTGCCGGTCGGGAGGCCTGGACTTTGCTGGAGATAACGCGTGTCCACGGGCAGCTTTGCGAGCAGGCTTCGGGCGGCATCTCCCGGCTCGTCGGTGCCGAGACGGCTCGCGATCAGGCCGTGCGCGCCCAGCCGGGAAGCCATGACGGCGAAATTAGCCGGTGCTCCGCCGAGCCGCCGTCCGCCGGGCAGTTCATCCCAGAGCAGCTCGCCCAGGCCCACGACAGTAAAACCGGTTTGCGCCGGGTCGAGCTTAGGGGTGGAAGAAGGATTCATGGTTGCGTTCCTGTGGGGATGGTAGCCGAGTTTGGGCATCCTTGTGCCCGGCAGGTGGTTCTGGGTAGAACGTATACTTACCGTCATGCACCTCGAACGCATTCTCGCGAAAACGCGGATGACCGTAGCGGAACGGAAAGAGCGGGTGAGCAGTCGAGAGCTGGAGCGGTTGGCCGGTCTGCATGCCCCGCGAGGCTTCGCTCGGGCGTTGCGCGCGCGTGCGCTGGACGGACCTGCGGTGCTGGCCGAGATTAAGAAGGCGTCTCCGTCGAAAGGGCTGATCCGGGCGGAGTTCAACCCGACCCGGCTTGCGCTGCAGCTGCGCGCGGGAGGAGCGGCGGCCCTGTCGGTGCTGACCGACGAGCCTTTTTTCCAAGGCAATCTGGAGTTTCTCGAGCAGGCTTCCGAAGCGAGCGGTCTGCCTTGTCTGCGGAAAGACTTCATCGTGGACAGGTATCAGATTCTTGAGGCACGAGCGCATTGCGCCGATGCGATCCTGCTGATCGCGGCCGCTTTGACGGATGCGGAGTTGAAGGAGTTTACGGAAGCGGCGCACGCGCTCGAGCTGGATGTACTGTGCGAGGTGCACACGGCCGGCGAGTTGGAGCGGGTTCAGGGGCTCGGCTGCGATGCTTATGGAGTGAACAATCGGGATTTGGCGACCTTTGACGTGCGTCTGGAAACATCTTTGGAACTCGCCCCTGAATTGCCGGAAGGCGCGGTGTGGGTTTCGGAAAGCGGGATCGGGTCGCGGGCCGAGATCGAGTCGCTGCGGAAGGTTGGGTTTCATGCATTTCTGATTGGGGAATGGCTGATGCGGGCACCCGATCCGGGGCTGGCCTTGGCTGGGTTGCTCGATCCTGTTCTGGATGGGTGACGGCGATGTGGGTGAAGATTTGCGGCACCACGAACCTTGAGGATGCCGAAATAGCGATGGAGGCGGGTGCCGATGCGCTCGGCTTCGTTTTCGCACCCGGACCCCGGCAGGTGACGGCCGTAGAGGCCGGTCGGATCGCCTCGCGATTGCCTGCGGAAATCGAGCGCGTCGGTGTGTTCGTAAATGCCAGCCTTGCTGAAATCAGCGAAGTTGTGATGAAGGCGTGCTTGACAGGGGTACAGTTGCACGTCTGCGAGGATCATGATCTGCCCGCGCAATTGCGCGAGCGCTTCCGGGGTTTCAAGGGTTTTCGCCTTCTGCAGGTTCTGCACCTCTCTACCGAAAATCAGAGCTCTTTCCCGGAGATTTCTGAACAGTTCCCCTGCGCGGATGCGGTGCTGGTCGAGGCGCGGTCCCCGGCGGCACATGGGGGTACAGGTTCTCGATTCAATTGGAAGGCTGCTCGGGAATCCTTTTTACAAGCAGGCCGGAGGGACAAGCTCATCGTCGCGGGAGGTCTCAGCCCTGAGAACGTTGCCGAGGCCATTCACACCCTACTGCCCTGGGGAGTCGATGTGGTCACGGGTGTGGAGCGCGAACTCGGGAGGAAAAGCCGCGAAAAGGTTTGCGCGTTCGTGCGTGAAGCACGGGCTGCGGCACGAGTGTCATCCGGGCAGAAGCAGAAATCAAGCTCAACATCTAGCTAAACCTGGTTCGCGTAGGCGGCGATTCAGGCTAGACAGCTAAGAGGAGCCATGGCTGCCTTCTCGTTCTCCTGTGCAGCTCCACCCATGACGTAGCCCGACCGGCTGTCCACCTCTTGCCAGGCGCTGCGGATATCGAGAACGAGTTCCGCGGCGCTCTCGAGGACTGATGGGTCCTGCGCGAACTGCGCGCGAAGCATCTCCTGGCGAATGTGGTTGTAGAAGCGCTGAAGATTGAGCGCGGTCTGGCCGCCATGCTCCAGGTCGAGCAGGCTTGTCAGTTGCGTGAGGATCGAGAAGCCATGCTTTAGCTGCTCGCCTCGTTGCTCAA
This sequence comes from uncultured Acidobacteriaceae bacterium, assembly GCA_964250195.1. Lineage (GTDB taxonomy): Bacteria > Acidobacteriota > Terriglobia > Terriglobales > Acidobacteriaceae > EB88. The sequence goes on along the minus strand of CAXUEU010000046.1, from coordinate 13,105 downwards.
GGTCTCGCTGATGCATGGCGAGGGTCGCGCGCCGGAGATTGCCGGCAAGGGTGTCGTAGAGCGCGATAACCAAGCCGACGACGGAGGCTTGCTGGGCTGCGGCGCGGCGGTAGGCGAGAGCTGGGGGAGTCGGAGTCATCGGTTAATTTCCGGAGCTGGAATTGGTTCCCAGAATGGTCTGAACTTGCTTGATTTGCTGCGGCAGCTGTTGCAAGGCGATGTTTGCGTTGTTGTACTGCGTGGTCAGGAGCGTCTGCTGGGAGGCGATGTAACGCTCGAAGTTGTCGATGCGAGCACCCAGGTCCTGATACTCGCTGCTGATGCTTTTCAGATCGACCGTGAAAGCACCCTGAGTACTGTCCGTGTAGCGGTTCAGGGTTGTCACAAGATTCGCAGCGAATCCCTGAGTGGTTGTCGACCCGGACGTAGTGCCCTGGAAAAATTGAACGACGCCTTGGTAGTTGCTGGACAGCGCGGAGTTCAGGGCAGAGCTGTCCAGTACAAGGGTGCCGTCCTTTTGCGTGGAGATGCCGAGGGAGGCAAGCGTCGGAAGAGCACTGGAACCTGCGTTGACATTGGCCGCAGCGAGAACATCGATTTGCAGCGACCGGGTCGTGCTGTCGGTACCGAGTACACCCTCAGATGTAGTGCCAGGACTATACGTGAACTGCGAGTTCAGGTTCTGAATCAGGGTGTTGTAGGAGTTGATGAAGCTGTTGACTGCTGAAGAAATGCTGCTGTTATCCGGGCTCACCGTAATAGTTGCCGAAGTCGAGCTCGGAGTGACAGCTTGCAAATCGAGGGTTAAACCCGCGACCACGCCAGAGACTGTGTTCGAAGCGCTCGATACAGGCACGCCGTCCACGGTGAGCGACGCATTCGCGCCATCGGCCTTCGTGAAAGAGAGCCCTCCGAGTGTCCCAGCGGAAACGGAAAAGTCCGCAGCCGAGCCGGAGTTCTGGGCGCGCAGGGCAAGGCGTGCACCATTTGCGTCGGTTATGACGCTTGCGCTCACGGCAAGGCCGGAACTGTTGATCGCAGAGGCCAGCTGATCCAGCGTATTTACGCCGCTTCCCGTGGTGAAAGTCACCGAGGTGCCTCCGGAGCTAATCGAAAACGAACCCGAAGCGAGGGTGGAGCTGCTGCTGGCCTGGGTCGCGGAATAGGCGGAGCCGGTCGTCGCCAAGCTCGAGATCGTGATCGTATGGGTTCCGGCCGCCGTACCCGGCGCGGCCACCGCCGAGACGATGCTGCTGTTCGACGAGGTGACCGCGGCATTGCTGAGAGCGCCGCCAACGTCGCTGAGAGACTGCAGCGCGGTCGTGAGCGAGCTGGCCTGGCTCTCAACTTGCTGCAAGGCGGTTGCCTGGTTATTGAGCGTGGTCTGGCGATCCTGGAAGGCGCGCTCCGGTGCGCGTTCGGCATAGATGATCGAGGCAACGGCCGCAGTGACGTCGATGCCGCTGTTCCCGTTATTGAGCGAACTGAGAAGCGAGCCGAGAGCGGAAGTCGATGTCGATATGGTGCTCATGATCCTCGGTTCCTTTGCCGGCGAATCCGCTATGCGGACGCGCATGGCAGCGAAAAACAAGTCCGCTGTCGCGGGGAAGAGGTGCGACGGGGCGGCTTTCCTGCTCCGCCTCGCCGGTCAACGAGGGCAGCTTCACGAGAAGCCGCCCTCGAGTTAAGTGCTACTGCAGCAGCTTCAGAACGGCTTGCTGCTGCTGGTTGGCCTGCTGCAAGGCGGAGATGCCGGTCTGCTGCAGGACCGAGTACTTCGTGTCATTGGCGACGACGTCCGCGATGTTGGCGGAGCGGATGTCGTTGGAAGCGCTGGCCAAGTTCTGCGACGTGGTGGTCGAAACCGCCGAAGCCGCCTGCAGCTGCTCGACGTTCGCGCCAAGGCCGCCGCGCAGGGCGGAAACTGCGGAGATCGCCGTGGTGATGTTCTGTAATTCCGTCTGCGCCTGTGCCTGGGTGGTGAATCCGGCAGCGGTCAAAGTAAGCGCGGCCGAACTGGTCGCACCGATCGTGATCGCGAAGCTGAGCGAGCCGCTGGTCGTACCGTCGCTCGTGAAGATGGTGAGCGAGGAGGTCGCTCCCGCGGTCTGGCTGAAGATCGACTGGCCATTGTAATTGGTCGTCTTGTTGATGTTGTTGATTTCAGCCTGAATCGCCGTGTACTCGGCATTGATGGAGGTGATCTGGCTGGTGCTGACGGTGCCGTTGGAAGCCTCGGTCGCGAGAGTGACCGCGCGGTTCAGCAGGGAGGTGATCTGCGAGAGAGCGCCGTCCGCCGTCTGGAGAACGCCGACGCCGTCGGTGACGTTCTGTGACGACTGGTTCAGGGCCGCGACGTTCGCGTTGAGGCCATCGGAGATCGCCAAGCCGGCGGCATCGTCCGCGCCCGAGTTGATGCGGGAGCCCGATGCGAGCTGCTGGAGGCTCTTGTTGGCTGCTGCAGTCGTGATGTTGAGGTAATTCTCCGCGGTAAGGGAGGCAATGTTATTTAGAATGCCGAGAGACATGGGTGATTCGCTCCTTGAAGTGGGTACGTCTGCCGGCACTTGGATCGGCTTGCGCCTCGCCCTCGTGCCTTGGCTGCATTGACTTGCAAATCATCTATCGGCACTTTGCTGAAATCTGTTCAGGGCTGAATCGCTTTTTCTTCTCTTTTTTTCTGGCCCAGTTTTCTCACCGTAGTCTCACGAAAAGTGGTCCCCTAAGTGCATGTAGGGTCGCGAGAGTCGAGGGGATCTGTGTCGCCTACATTAGGGTTGTGCGTCATTGTGAAGAATGGGGCGGAAACGCTCCAGGGCTGTCTGGAAAGCGTCCTTGGGCTGGTACATTCCCTGATCGTTGTGGATACGGGCTCGACTGACGCGACCGTGCCGATTGCTGAAGCATGCGGAGCGCGAGTCATCCGCTTTCCATGGCAGGGAGATTTCGCCTCGGCTCGGAATGCGGCTCTGGAAGCGGCCGGCACGGACTGGGTGCTGGTGATGGATGCGGACGAAGAGCTGCCGACTGCGGCCCATCCCTGGATACGAGCGGAGCTCAAAGCTCCACGTGCCGATGCATATGTAACGCCTGTGAGGAACTACTTGAAGCCCTGGGACCGCCCGATCACCGGCGTCCTTGCGGTGCCGCAAGGGGAGCGTCATCCAAAAGCACCCGATGCCGACGCCTACATCCATAGTGAGGTGGTTCGGCTTTTTCGCCGCGATCCGGAGATCTTCTACGCGGGCGATGTTCATGAGCAGGTGGAATACCGCCTTTTGGAGCTCGGGCGGCCGATCGGCAGAGCCGGCTTTTTCATTCACCACTTCGGCTGGTACAGCATCGATGCCGCCGGTCTGGAGCGTAAGCGCCGCCTCTACCACGACTTGCTCGCGAGAAAAGCGGTCGAACGCCCACAGGACGTGACGGTGCTCATGCAGTATGGCGACGCTCTTTGCAGCTCGCAGGGAGAGTACCGGAAGGGGCTCGACTGCTTTCTGAAAGCGGCGGCTCTCGGCAGCAAAGATGCGCGGCTCTGGATGCACATGGCCTGGGCGCTGCACAAGCTGAGTCAATATGAGGCCGCGCTGGTGGCCTTGGGGCAGGTTCCCGGCGGTACGGAGTTCGAGGGCAACCGAGCGCAGCTGCGAGGTGAAAGCCTCGGAGCCCTCCGGCGCTGGCCGGAAGCGAGGAAAGCCTTTGCGGAAAGCCTCATGGCGTTTCCTGATTCGTTTGTCCTCGAAGCGAAGCTGGCCTTGGTGGAGATGGAATGCGGCGACGAGGCCGGCGGCTTGGCGCGCATGCGGGGGGTGATTTGCAGAGCGGAAGCGCAGGCGGAGCAGCACGAAGAAGCATTTCCCTACCTGTGCGCGGCTGAGCTCCACGCGCAGATTCGGCAATGGCCGGAGGCTTTGCGGCTCGCGGAAGCCGGCCTGCGATGGGACGGCGAAATGATTGCGTTACATGAGTTGCGCCTGAAAGCCGCGGTGGCGACTGCGGACCTCGACACGGCGGCTGAGGCGGCGGAGCGAATCGTCGAGCTCAAGCCGGAGCCGCGTTCCGTTATGAGACACGTGGCGATCTTGTGCCAAAACGGGAAAAGGGAACGGGCGGCCGGGGTGATTTCCCGTGCGCTCGAGCTCTTTCCGCTGGATCATTCGTTACAGGCGGCTGGGCAAGATCTCGGCTTGGCGATGGCGGTTCCGGCGTAGGACTCAAGGTGTGGCTCGACGAGCCGATAAGAAAAGAGTGCACGGAGGGGAACGATGCGAAAACTGGAAAAGGGAGCGGCTGGCGGGCTGGCGATCGCGGCGGCTGCCATTGCGCTGGGTTTCGCGCTGGAGGGTGGCCGGCTCGGCCAGGTGCTGCAGCCCACGGCGGCCGTGATCGTGCTCGGGGGCACTCTGGGCGCGGTGCTGGTGCAGTTTCCGCTCGCGGTGGTGCGGCGGGCGTTCGCGGGGCTGCGCGAGGCTTTCCTCGCGAGCGGATTGGACGCCAGGGCGAGGATGGAGCAGATCCTCCGCTATGCGGCGCAGGCCCGGCGGCAGGGCATCGTTTCACTCGATGCGGAGCTGAAGAAGATCGAGGACCCGTACTTTCGCAAGACACTGATGCTTGCCGTGGATGGGATCCATGCGCGCGAGATGCGCGAGATCCTTGGGCTTGAATCGCAGCGCCTAGAGGAGGAAGAGGAACTGGCGGCACGGGTGTGGGAGTCCGCGGGTGGGTTCGCCCCGACCATCGGCATCCTCGGCGCGGTGCTCGGGCTGATTCAGGTCATGCAGCACCTGGACGACGTGAGCGAGATCGGGCGGGGGATCGCGGTGGCTTTCGTCGCCACCCTCTATGGAGTGGGCCTGGCGAACCTCTTTCTGCTCCCGATGGCGGGAAAACTGCGAGGCCGGGCTCTGGACGCGCAAAGATTGCGCGAGGCGACGCTGGAAGGCGTTCTCGGCATCGCCGAGGGAACCAGCACGCGCATGCTGCGCGAGCGCATGGGCGCCTCCGCGGGCGAGCGCGCGCCGGCGGAGGTGGCGCAGATGGAAGCCAAACCGGTAAAGCGGGCCGCGGCGCGATGAACGGGACGGAGAAGGAAGTGGCCGTGATACCGACAAAACCGCGCCGGAGCCGGAAGGCTGCCCTGGTCTCCCAAGACCGCTGGCTGGTCTCGTACGCGGACCTGATGACGCTCTTGTTTGCCCTATTCGTCGTGTTGTTCGCGACCTCGCGGCACAGCGCGGAAGCCTTGGGCAAGCTGTCCGGGGCGATCCACTCGGGGTTCGCGGGGCGCACTACGGTCGCGGGCTCTGCCCCGGTCCCGGCCATGGAGGAAAAGAACGGGTCGGACGCACTGGAGGGTCAGTTGCGAGCCATTCTTGGGGACGCGATCGCGAAGCAGGCAGTGGGCCTGAAGCGAACTCCCGACGGTTTGGTGCTGTCTTTCGAAGAGCTTGGATTTTTTCACTCGGGAGAGGCGGGTCTTCTGCCTGGGCAGGCCGCCACGATCGAGAAAGCGGGCGCGGTGCTTCAGCGGCACGGGGCAACGCTGCGGGTCGAGGGCCACTCGGACGATCAACCGATCCACAATGCGGTCTTCGCCTCGAATTGGGAGCTCTCGGCGGCGCGGGCGATGACGGTGCTTCTGTTGCTGGTCGACGACGCGCACTACGACCCGACGCGCATTTCAATGGCCGGCTACGGTCCTTACAAGCCGGTGGCGGACAATCGCACCGTTGAGGGCCGCCAGAAAAATCGCCGGGTCGACCTGGTCGTAGTCGAGCCGGGTAGGGAATCGCGCTAAAGTGGGGCCGCATGGCACCCGCGCGGCATCGAAATGAAGATGGACGAGGTTTCGAGCAGCGGTTCCGTTCCTCCATGGTGGACGCGCGAAGGATCGGAGCAACAAAACTTCTTCGAAAAAGTGGGGCGGGCCGCACATCCGCTTCTCATCTGCGACTACGACGGAACCCTGGCTCCGTTCCAGCGAGACAAAATGCAGGCCTTTCCATACCCCGGCATCGCCGAGCGGCTCGAAGCGATACTCAAAAGCGGCACAGAGGTAGCTTTCGTTTCCGGGCGTCCGTCCGCGGAGTTGATCCAGCTTTTCCCGTTGGCCGCGGGCCTGGAAATCTGGGGCATGCATGGGCGGGAGCACCGGGCCGCCGACGGAACGAGGACAGTGTCGGAGCTGAGGCCGAAGCAGGTTGATCATTTGAACCTGGTTCAAGGAGCACTGGAGCGGGAAGGCTGGGCCGACCTGCTGGAGCGAAAAGCGGGGAGCCTGGCTCTGCACTGGCGCGCCATCGAGGGGGAATCCAGCCCGGGCAGAACGGCCGACGAAGCGCGCGAGGCCGCCGAAAAAGCTTTCGCCGGGTGCGCGGGACAAGACGGGTTCGCGGTCCTGCCCTTCGATGGCGGCCTGGAGCTGCGGACCGAGGACCGGACGAAGGGGCACGCGGTCGGGGTCTTGCTAGCCGAGGCAAGCTCCGCCGCCTCGGCCTTTTTGGGCGACGATTTCACGGACGAGGACGGTTTCCGGGTCATGCGCGAGCGAGGCGGCCTCGGCTTGCTCGTCCGGTCCGAGCCGCGCGCGTCCTGGGCAGCTTACTCACTCAAGCCGCCGGGGGAGCTTCTGGAGTTCCTCGACACTTGGATTCGAGCTCGGGTTCGAGCTCGGATCCAGGCTCGGGTTCGGTCCCCCGCGCGCGCTGGCAGCGAAACATCCGCGCGGGTACTCTAAGTACAGGCTATGCCTACCCCCAAGCGCGAACTCGTCATCGTATCCAACCGGCTGCCGGTCTCCTTCGAGAAGAGCCCGGAAGGCCTTCGGGCCAAACCCAGCAGCGGCGGCCTGGTCACCGCGCTCGAACCGCTCCTGCGGGAGCACGGCGGCATCTGGATCGGCGCGGCCAGCACGGAGCAGGACCCGTCCGTGCGCGAGAGGATACGCGCCGAGCTCGCCACGCTCTCGCGCGAGCACCACTACCGCTACGAGCCCATTGCCCTGACCCCAGAGGAAAACGCCAAATACTACGAGGGGTTTTCGAACGAAATCGTCTGGCCGCTGTTCCACGATCTCCAGTCCCGCTGCAACTTCGACCCCAGCTACTGGGAGTTCTACCTGCGCGTCAACGCCCGCTTCGCCGAGAGTGCGGCGGCCATCGCCGAGAAAACCTCGCTGATCTGGATCAACGACTACCAGCTCATGCAGGTGGCTCCCATCCTGCGCGAAAAGGCACCGGACGCGCAGCTCGTATTCTTCCTCCATATCCCGTTTCCTCCGCCCGATATCTTCGAAAAGCTGCCCTGGCGGTGCCAGGTTCTGGAAGGCCTCCTCGCGCATACCGTCATCGGCCTTCAAACCGCGCGAGACCTGCGGAATTTCCTGGCTTGCCTCCGCGCTTTCCTGCCCGGCGTCACGGTCGCCCGCAAGTCGGGCGACACGCGCATGGTGCGCTACGGAGGCAAGCAGACCGTTGTCGGGGCCTTCCCGATCTCGATCAATTTCGAGGAATTCGAGCGCGAATCGGATGCGGACGCGGTGCGGCGCAGGGCTTCGGTACTCCGCGCCATGCTCCCGCAGGGCATGGTCACCATCCTCGGCATCGACCGGCTCGACTATACCAAGGGCATCCCCGAGCGGCTCAAGGCGTTCGGCCTGTTCCTGCGGCGCAACCCCGAGCTGCACCGCAGGACGAGCCTGATCCAGATCGTGGTGCCGAGCCGCGAGTCCATTCCCGGCTACCAGATCCTCAAGGCCGAGATCGAGCGGCTGGTCGCGCAGGTGAACGGCGAGTTCGCCGAGCCAGGGTGGGTTCCAATCAACTACATCCACAGGGCGCTCCCGCGAACCGAGCTTCTGGCCCTCTATCGAACTTCCCGCGTCGCCTTCATCACCCCGCTCAAGGATGGGATGAACCTGGTCGCGAAAGAATACTGCGCCTGCCGGCACGAAAACGACGGCGTGCTGATCCTGAGCGAATTTGCCGGAGCCGCGACCGAGCTCAAGGCCGGCTCGCTGCTCGTGAACCCCTACGACCAGAGCGCGGTGGCCGACGCACTGGCCGAGGCCGTTGAAATGGACGTTGCCGAGCAGCGCCGCCGAATGACCAGGCTGCGCGCGCAGGTCCGCAAGGCCGACCTCGGAGCCTGGCTGCAGGCCTTCCTCGTCCACGCCGAGGAGAGCTCGGAGGCGGCCGTCCCTGCCTAGCGCCGCCAAAGCCGCCCCGCCGCGCCCGGCGTTCGCCTACCTGGCCGACAGCTACGTCTACAACTGGAAGCTCGCTTCCTTTCGGACAGACTGGCATTTCGTCCTTGCCGTCGCGGTTTGCCTGGGTGTCGGAATTGCCGCGGGGCACCCCGGCGCGGCGTTGATCGCCGCCGGCGGTGCCATGACGGCCGGCTTCGGCCCCAAGCAGACTATTGATGGATCCCCCCTGCTGCCGGTCCTGTTCGTCTCCTTCGGCATGGCGCTGTGCAGCTTCATCGGGATGGTCGCGGGCCACCGGAGCTGGAGCCTCACGTTGATCGCCTCGCTGTTCGGCTTCGGCTATGGCATGCTGTCGAAGCGCGAGGCCGGGTATGCCTGGGTAGGGCAGCAGTGCGTGGTCACCATGCTGGTCGCTTCGGCCTTTCCTTCGACGGTGCGCGATGCGGCCGTACGCTCCACGCTCATGCTCGCGGGCGGCATGGTCCAGCTGGTCATGGCCGCCGCGATGCTGCGGCTCTTCGGCGACCTGCGCAAGCATATGTCGCAGCTGGCCCGTTACGTGCACGAGGAGCAGCAGGCGCTGCGGAGCACCTACCTGCGCGCGGTGCTTTCGCTCCGGCACCGGCAGATGCGCAACTCCGCCCTGCCTTACGCGGTCCGGCTCACGGTGGTGCTCGCGGTCAGCACGGAGCTGTATCGCCAGCTCCAGTTCGCCAGCGGCTACTGGATCCCGATGACGGCCTTGCTGGTCCTGCGCCCGAGCATCGCCGACACTGCCAGCCGCGCCATCGCGCGCACCGTGGGCACCTTGGCCGGGGCCGTCCTATCGAGCATCTTCCTGCTCTACGTCCACCCGTCGACCGTGTGGCTGGCCGGCTTCGTCGTGCTGTTTACCTGGCTCGCGTACAGCACACTCAACGTCAACTACGCGCTGTACTCGGTTTTCCTTACCTCGTACATCGTGTTTTTGCTCTCGCTCGACAACCTGCCCGGCGCGGAGACCGCGCACCGGCGGTTCGTGTGCACGGCGGTGGGCGGAGCCATTGCGCTTTCCGTGCGCTTGTTCGTGATCCGGTTCCGGCAGAAGCAGGACCGGGATTCAGTGCAGGTGATGGTGCGGCGGAGCGGTGCGGCAGGCAAGCCGAGCTGAGCGCGTCGCTGTGCATCCAAGCCCGAGACAGCAGCCCATACAGGAGAGACTAGACGCATGCCCGAACAGGATGAGAAGCAAAGCCGGCCCGACACCCTCTTGATCGCCCACGTGACCGCGCACCTGCTGGATGGCTCGTCGTTCGAGCTCTATCCCTTCGTCGATCCGGAGGATGTAAAGGCAAAGGTCGCGGAGTTGGTCGGCGGCTGGGCCGGATCCGGTTTCCTGCTGCGTGGCGCGCGCATGATCCCCTGGCACCAGGTCCGCCTGCTCGAAACCTCCTCGGTCGAGGAAATCACCCGCCAGGAGGCCCGGCAACGCCTGCTTCGCTGGCAGGCCGAGGATCAGTTAAAAGCAGTGCAGGGCTTCTGGAAAACGAAGAAGGAGCAAGAAGGAGATGGGAAGGATGGGGAGAAAAAAGAGGAGTAAGTTTGAGAGCAAGAAAGGCCGCCCTTGTCGGGCGGCCTTTCTTGTCGGAGCGGAAGCGCGGGGTTAGAAGTTGACCTTGAGCGCGAATTGGCCGAAACGGCGTTCGTCATTCGCTCCGCCGTAGTAGCCGGAACCCCCCTTGCGGCCTTGTACGATGGAGGGCGCGCCGTAGCCATAGTTCGCTACGTCGTTCAAGCTGCCCACCTCATACAAATTGTGGTGGTTGAAGATGTCGAAGCCTTCCGCCCTGAATTGTGCCGTGATGCCTTCCTTGATGGGAAAGCTCTTGCTGGCGGCCAGGTCGAAGTTCCATGCGCCCGGTCCATAAAAAGCATTACGGGGGGTCATGGTCGCCGGGTAGGGACCGAAGTCGGCGACGCCGACCTGCGCGGCTTGCGCCGTGCTAAGCAGGGCACTCCCGTTGGGAGAGGGGCCATACGCCGCATTGCCGAAGGGCATGGCTGTCGGCAGGCTCGCGAGTGTGAAGCTATTGGTTCCGGTCTGCGCCTGGGCGCTCGATGCATGAAAGCGAATCGGCCCGCCTCCGGGTGCCGGAGTGTAGCGCACGATGCCCTGCCCGAAGCGCGCGTTTAAGGAGTTATTGCTGTCGGAGAAGGTGAACGGCGTGCCGGTGCGGGCGGTAAAGATGCCGCTGACAAGATAGCCGCCGAACAACTCACTTTTCCAGCCGGATTTACCCGCGAACCAGGGAGTATTCCAAATCGGCGCTGCCGTGAACCGATTGCGGATGTCGAGGTCTGAGTTGCCGCGGTCCAGCCGTGGATTGAAGGGATTCAGGTAACCGAGATTGCCGACGCCGTTGGAAGCGCTGTTGCTTTCCGAAAAGGTCGAGCTCACATCGTCGATGTTATGGCTCCACGTGTAGTTCGCGACGAAGTTGACACCCGAGTGGAGGAGATTGGTGGACTGTACCTGAACGTTGAGCGCGTGATAGTACGAGTCGCCGTTGGAGCCGCGGTTGTTGATGGAGCTGTACTGGTTGTTCGGACGAGAGTAGTTATAGGTACCCGCCGGGCCGAAGGTATCGCCGAGGTAGACGTTGCCCGCGCCGAGCTCGTTGTAGTTCTTGATGTCATAGAGGTGGGTGCCGCGCGCGCCCGCATACTGGAAGGAAACCACCGTGTTGGGGACGAGCTGCTGGTCGAGCGCCAACGACCAGAACTGGGTTTGCGCGGTGCGGATATTCTCGTCCACGTTCCGCAGGCTGGTGGGCGGCAGGGAGACTGCCGCGCCCGACCCGCCGAACGGCCCGAGGTTCGAGCTGGTGACCGGTGTATTGGATACCTGTAGAACCGCATAGTTTGGCGGATTCTGAATGACGTTGAAAGTCACGTTGCCGAAATTGCGCTCATACGAGATACCGTAACCGCCACGGACAGAGCTCTTCCCGTTGCCGAACAAGTCGATGGCGAAGCCGACGCGCGGCGCGACGGTTCCGTAGCTGGGTTTATAAAGGCCGTGGATGGGACTGTCGGGAACCGTGAACACCTGTCCATTGCGGACCTGGTTCAGGATGCCGGGGCCGGCGCCGTAGTAAAAGTTGGAGTCCAGATTTTGTTTGTTGTTGTGCTGAACGCCGTAGTACTCATAGCGAACGCCGTAGTTCAGGGTGGCTTTGCGTGTGGCTTTCCAGGAGTCCTGGGCGTAGCCGGCATTGTCGTGGAAGCGGTCCGAGCGCGCGAAGTTGGGCTGGGAAGCAGGCAGGGTTACCAGGCACGATGCGGGATTGTTCAGCACCTGGTGTCCCGGGGTGCTGGCTAGATAATTCACCGAGCAGGGCAGTTGGCCTTGCGGATTGAGAGCGGCCTGAAAGAGGGTGTTCTGGCCCGCGAGGAAGTTGTTCAAGCCGCTGCTCGGTGAAGTCCCGAGCTGCTCGTTGGCTTGCGCATACGCGCCGTAGGCTTGATTCTCCTGCAGGTAAAGAACCTCCACGCCGAACTGGAGCTGGTGCGTCCCCTTGGTCCAAGTCACGTCCTGGTTCCACTCGACCGTGTTCTGGGGACCGCCGTATGGCAGGCCGCCCGTGCCGGTATTGGTGTCGTAGAAGCCCGGCAACTGCACCGACTGCGTTCCGGCAGGCCCGGCTACCGATGCGCCGTTGGAGAGATACAGCGTCGGCGTATTTTGGAGCGTCGTATCATAGCTCTGCACGGTATTGAACCGCGTGAAGCTCAGCTTCGTATTGGTGAGCAGGCTGGGGTTGAAGATGTGCGAGATGTTCCAGAGCGTGGAGTTGTTCGAGGAGACCTGGCCGACGTTGTACTGCGAGTAGGGCGAGGAGAAGACGAAGCCGTTCTGGTAGTTGTACTTCCAGAGCGCATATCGCACGTAGGTCGTGGTTTTCTCGCTCAGGTTGTAGTCGACGCGGCTGTTGAGATAGTACTGATTCCCCGGCGCGCCGCCGCCTGCGTCAGTCGGCGCGCTGTAGGAAACCTGGTCCAGAGCCGGAGTACCCGCGGGCAGGCCGGCAAGCGCGGTCCCGGTCTGCTTGTATTGCGCGGCCAGTTGATCCGACGTCAGCACATTGGTCACATGGCCGGTCTGGTTTTGGCCGTACTGGGCGAAGTAAGCCTGCGTGTTGGGGCTTGACGCCCCGATGAATGCCGGATCGGGAACAAAGGCGAACTGGTTGGCGGAGGACCGGACGCGCAGCCACTCTGTACCTTCGTAGAAGAACAGCTTGTCCTTTTTGATCGGGCCGCCGAAGTCGAAGCCGAATTGATTGCGGGTATACGTGCCCTTGCGTACCCCATTGACCGCGTTGTCGTAGGTATTCGCCGTGTAGGCGGAGAGCCGGTTGAACTCCCATGCGCCGCCGTGGAAGCTATTGGTGCCCGCCTTGGTGATGACATTGACGACGCCGCCTGAAGCATTGCCGTACTGCGCCGGGAAGTTATCGGTGATAACCCGGTATTCCTGGACGGTGTCGATGGGGACATACTGCCCGTAGATGTCATTGAACAAATCGAAGTTCTCGACGCCGTCCAGCAGGATGTCGGTGCCGGTGGAACGCTGGCCGTTCAGCCCGTAACTTACACCGCGCTGGTTCGAGTTTTGCGCGTGTCCCTGCGAGGCATCGCCGCCGCTCACGTTCCCCGACAGACCTACAAAGTCGTACGGATTCCGCGTGAGTGAGGGCAGCTCCGCGACCTGCTCCTTGCCGATAATCTGCGAGAGCTCCTGGGAGTCGGTGTTGACCTCGGCGCCGCCGGAAGCCGCCGTGACGTTCACCTGCTCGGTGCCCTGGCCGACGCTGAGCTTGGCGTCGAGCGAGGCATGGCCGCCCACCGTGATCT
>CAXUEU010000045.1:0-22239 GCA_964250195.1 uncultured Acidobacteriaceae bacterium | reverse complement strand
GCTCGGGTGGGCGCTGCGGCGGCCGCTCGCGCTGGGGGCGGCCTGCGTGCTTCTGATCGGCTGCACCTACCTGGGCTACAATTCGCTCGGGTCCGACCTGCTCCCCGCCATGGACGAGGGCGGCTTCGTCCTCGACTACGTGATGCCCGCCGGCTCCTCGCTCGGGGAGACCAACCGCGTACTCACTCACGTGGAGCAGATCCTCCGCGCCACCCCTGAGGTGGACGCGACCTCCCGCCGGACAGGCCTGCAGATGGGTCTGGCCGCCGTCACAGAAGCCAATGCCGGCGACTTTACCGTCCGGCTCCGGGCCAAGCGTTCGCGCGGCATCGACGAGGTTATCGCCGGGGTCCGCGAGCAGATCAAGCGCACCGAGCCCGCGCTCGACATCGAGTTCACCCAGGTTCTCCAGGATATGATCGGCGACCTGTCGAACGCGCCCCAGCCCATCCAGATCAAGCTCTTCACCCAGGATCCCGCGCTGCTGGCGAGCATCGGCCCGCGCGTCGCGGACGCGATCGGCAAAGTGCCCGGCGTCGTCGATGTTCAGAACGGGGTCGAAAACACCATCTCCGGCCCGGCGACGAACTTCCAGATCAACTCCGCCGTCGCCGCCCGCCTCGGGTTCACGTCCATGGAGGTCGCCGAGGATGCGACCACCCTGCTCGACGGCGTCGCCGCGACCACGCCGCTGATTGCGAACGGCCGCCCCTACACCGTTCGCGTCCGTCTGGGCCCGGAGACCCGCGCCTCGCTCGACGCGATGGAAAACACGGTCTTCAACTCGCAGACGGGCAAACTGGCCACGCTCGGGTCGCTCGCGACCATCACCAGCCTGCCTCCGCAAAACGAGATTCGCCGCGAGAACCTGCAAGGCCTGGTGACCGTGACCGGACGGCTGGAGGGCTCGGATCTGGGCACCGCCATCGCCCGCGTGCAGCGTACCGTGGCCGCTCTCCACCTGCCTCCGCAGGTGCGGGTCGAGTACGGCGGAACCTACCAGGAGCAGCAGAAATCCTTCGCCGACCTGCTCCGAGTCCTTGTTCTTTCCCTAGCTTTGGTATTCGGCGTGTTGCTGGTCGAGTTCCGCTCCTTCTCCGCCCCCGCCGCCGTGCTCACCTCGTCCGTGCTCTCGGTGGCCGGGGTGGTTGCGGCGCTGTTCCTCACCGGGACCGACTTCAACGTGTCCAGCTTCATGGGCCTGATCATGGTCATCGGCATCGTCGCCAAGAACGGCATCCTGCTGCTGGACGCGGACGAGCGCTTCCGTTTGACCGGAATGGGCGCGCGCGAGGCGATGGTGGAGGCGGCGCGAAGGCGTCTGCGGCCCATCCTGATGACCGCTTCCGCCGCCGTCTGCGGCATGCTGCCGCTGGCTTTCGCGCTCGGCGCGGGGTCGGAGATGCTGCAGCCGCTCGCGATCGCGGTGATCGGCGGGCTGCTGGTCTCGCTGGTGCTGAGCCTGCTGGTCACGCCGGTGGTGTACTACCTGCTGACGCGCGGGCGGCACGATGAATCCATGCTGCCTGAGACGCAGCACCTGTGATAGCGTTTTGAGGTGGGAAGGCGCAAAGACCTTCACAAGGTCATCGATGAGGAGACGACATTTCGTTGCGGGTCCGGTGTAGGCATCCTTCGCGAGGAGGTCTGGGTGGACGCACAGGGAAAGGTCGCTCTCTACAATCTCGCGTTCCTGATACCGCATCTGCTGCACGCCGACAACGGGCGCATCCTCGGCTACGACAATGCGCATGGCTTTCACGAGCGGCACTTTCTCGGCGGCCGGGAGCAGGTGCAGTCTGCGGAGTATAAAACCCTAGCCGATTCTTTCCATCGCGAAGCCGAACTGCTCAGGAGGAAGTATGAAAACGCGAATTTTCTTTGACGGTGTCGAGGGGCACGCGCGCCGCTCGCGGGAGCGGGCAGAAAAACTCGCACGCGGCGAGCGGCTCGTCGCGGAGAAAATCATCAACTTCGACAGCCCGACCACGATGCTGCAATGCTTGACGCCGGAGCGAACGAGGCTTTGGGAGATCGCCAACAAGAAGAAGCTCAGCATCTCCGCACTCGCCGAGGAGTTAGGACGCAATCGCGGCTCTGTGACCCGCGATGTGAACAAGCTGAAAGGCCTGGGACTTCTGCGTCTCCGCCAACAGAGCAATCCCGGTCACGGAGTAGTTCAGGTCGTCGAGACCGTCGCGCGCAAGATCGACCTACGCGCGACTCTCGGGTAGTAGAGGGCAATCGCAGCTACTTCCCGACCACGATCACCTCGAATGACCCCGGCAGGACCGGCGGCCGTCCGCGCGGATTGTCCGCCGTGGGCGCGGGCTTCGGCCCGAACTTCGCCGTCACCGTGTACGCCCGGCCCGTGCTCGCGTCCAGCGCCATCGTGCGCGCGCCCGGGGCGGTCTCGACCACTTGCGCCGTCTTGGGCGCGGCCCCGCTCACGTCCACGAACGTCATGTCGCCCGACTGACCGTCGGACGCGATCGCCATGCCGGTCTTCGCGTCGTAGCGGTCCGCGTCCGGACCGTCGCCGACCTTCGCGGGAGCCAGCCCCTTGCCCGTGTTCGCGTCCGTGACCGCCATCACCTTCGCGTCGCACACCGAGAACAGCCGGCGGCTCTTCACGTCCATCGCCAGCCCCGACGGCGACTCGCACCCGGCGAGCGGCCAGGCTGCGGCCAGCGTCTTCGCTTTCGCATCCAGTTTGACCAGCTGATTCTTGTCCTCGATGTTGACGAACACCGTTCCGGACCCATCCGCCACGCCGAACTCCGGCTTGCCCGGCAGCTTAATCGTTGCCACCACCGTCCTGCTCGCCGTATCGAGCACCGTCGCATCGTTGCTTCGCCCGTTGAATGCCCACACGGTTTTGGTGAAGGGCTCGTACAGGATGCCGTCCGGGTTGGTTCCGGCGGGCACCGAAGCGATCTTGGCCAGGGTATGCCGGTCGAAGATCACGATCGCGTTCGCCTTGCCGTCGCTGATGTAGCCGAACTTGCCGTCCGGGTCGAGCGCCACGCCGTGCGTTCCGCCGAGGCCGGTGATCGCGCCGACCTTCTTGCCCGTCCCGGTATTCACTACGTCCACCGCGGAGTTATGCGCGATGTAGAGCAGCTTCGCGGCGGCATCGGTCTCGACATAATCCCACCCGCCCTCGCCGCCGACGGTCCAGCGGTCGAGCACCCGGTAGCCCTGCGCCTGTGCCGCCGCGCCGCTTAGAAGCCCGACCAATACCGCTCCAAGAACTGCCCGCATCCCTACCTCCCCCAGTAGCAGACCCGAGTATCGCAGCCCTGCATGAACCCCGGCTGAAGAAACGCAAAAAGCCCCGGCCGAAGCCGGGGCTTTTCCCTGTCCACCGAACGTTACGCGGTTCGTCCGCGCGTGATGAGACGCAGCAGAAAGGTGAAGATCACCGCCCCGATCACCGCGACGATGATCGAGTAGATGAGCCCGCCGGAGGATGCCGCGCCGAAGACGTTCGACATGACGAAGCCGCCCACCAACGCCCCGATGATGCCGATGACGATATCCATGATCGCGCCGTAGCCGCCGCCGCCCATGATCTTGCCCGTCAGCCAGCCCGCGATCAACCCGACGATGATCCAGAAAATAAATCCGTGACCCATAACGCTTCCCTCTTTTCCCAAGCGCTTTAGTGAACGCACCCATGGGAGTCGTTCGATGCGGTCAAAAGTTGCTCTCTCCCGACGCAACTTTCAGTAACTCGGGCGATGGTTACGAAGCGGCCGCTACCTGTTCGACCGTAAGTTCGTCCAGCAGCAGCCGTATCTCCAGGATCATCTCCACAGGCTCGGCCGCCGTGAGCGGAAACCGCAATACTCCCTGCGGGGTGAACTGCGCGCCGCGTTTCTGGTTGCGTGCCACCAGCTTCATCAGCCGGTTCGGGTCCACCGCCGCCTTCGGCGCGAACCGCATCTGCACCTCGCCCTTTTTCCGGTCCACCTGCGAGACGCCCATGCGCTCGCACTCCGCGCGCAGGGCGGCCGCTTCGAGCAGGTGCCTCACGTTCTCCGGCAGCGGGCCGTAGCGGTCTTCGAGCTCCCGCTGCACGTCCTGGACGGCCGCCTCGCTTGCCGCACCCGCGATACGCTTGTACACCCGCAGCCGCTGGTTTTCCTCCGGCACATAACTCTCGTCGATCCGCAGCGTGATCCCGAGGTTGAGCTGCGTCGCGATCTGGGCTTCTTGCGCTTGCCCTTTTATCTTCGCGACCGCCTCCTCCAACATGCCCGTGTACATTTCGAAGCCGACCGCCTCGATGTGCCCGCTCTGCTGACCCCCCAGCATATTGCCTGCGCCGCGCAGCTCCAGATCGAGCGCCGCGATCTTGAAGCCCGCGCCGAGGTCGGAGAACTCTTTCAACGCCGCCAGCCGCCGCCGCGCGATATCGGTCAACTCCTGCTCCGGCGGAATGAGCAGGTAGGCGTACGACCGCCGATTGGACCGCCCGACACGGCCTCGCAGCTGGTACAACTCCGACAATCCGTGCCGGTCCGCCCGATTGATGATGATGGTGTTCGCGAGCGGGATATCGATGCCGTTCTCGATAATAGTAGTAGCGACCAGCACATCGTACTCGTGGTTCATGAAGGCCAGGATCACGCGCTCGAGCTCCGCCTCGCCCATCTGCCCGTGGCCCACGATCACCCGCGCCGCCGGCACCAGCTCGCGGATCTTGGCCGCGATCTCGTAAATCGACTCTACCCGGTTGTAGACGAAATACGTCTGCCCACCGCGCTCCATCTCCAGCTCGACCGCCGAGCGCAGCAGCTTCTCGTCGAACTTCGCGACCACGGTTTGGATCGCCATTCGGTCCTTGGGCGGCGTCTCGATCACGCTCATGTCGCGCAGGCCGATGAGCGACATGTGCAGCGTGCGCGGGATCGGCGTGGCGGACATCGTCAGCACGTCGATCTGCGCCCGAATCTGCTTCAGCCGTTCTTTGTGCTTGACGCCGAAGCGCTGTTCTTCGTCGACCACCAGCAGCCCGATGTCCTGAAACTTGATGTCCTGCGCCAGCACCCGGTGCGTGCCGATCAGGATGTCGACCCGGCCGGACTCCGTGTCCTCCAGGATTTTCTTCTGCTCCTTCGGAGTCCGGAACCGCGAAATCATTTCAATATGGATCGGAAACTGCCGAAACCGCTTCTTGAAGCTCTCGTAATGTTGAAAAGCCAAAACCGTCGTCGGCGTGAGCACTGCGACCTGCTTGCCGTCCTGCACCGCCTTGAACGCGGCGCGCATGGCCACTTCCGTTTTGCCGTAGCCCACGTCCCCGCACAGCAGACGGTCCATCGGCAGCTCGGACTCCATGTCCGCCTTGATGTCGCGGATCGCGTTCAGCTGGTCGTCGGTCTCGGTAAAGTCGAACGCGTCCTCGAACTCGCGCTGAAACTCGTTGTCCGGGGCGAACTGGTGGCCGCGCGCCGCCTTGCGCTGCGCGTAGAGCTTCAAGAGCTCGTCGGTCATGTCCTCCATGGCCTTCTTGACGCGCGCCTTGGTCTTGGCCCACTGCTGGGAACCCAGACGGTTCAACACCGGTGCCGGGCCGCCTTCGCTCGAGCGGTATTTCTGGATCAGGTCGAGCCGGGTGAGCGGGACATAGAGCCGCGCCGCGTCGTGGAACTCGAGGATCATGAACTCGACATTCACTGCCTCACCCGTGCCGCTGGCGCCCTGCACGATCTCGCGCAGGCCCATGTAGCGGGCGATCCCGTGCTCCACGTGCACGACATAATCGTTGACAGTCAGATCGCGAAAATCGGAAACAAACGCCGAGGTCTTCGATTTCTTTACCGCCGGACGCGCCTGCACGTCGGCATCGTCGGAGACGTCGTTGACGCCGATGACGACCAGGTTCGCATCTGGCAGCGCGACCCCGTTCGCGAGCGAAGCACGCACCAGCACCGGCGCGGAACGCTCGCCGGGCCGTTGCGTCCGCTCATTCGCGCCCATCTCGGTGGTGGCCTGCTCGGTCCGCCAGCCGATGCGGTAGGCGATCTCGTACTCGCGCAGCAGGTCGGCCATGCGCTCCAGCTCGCCCTGGTTCGCGGAGGCGATCACGACGCGCTGCCTGCTCTCGACCAGGCTGCGGATCCCGTCCGTCAGCGCGACCGCGTTGCCGTGGAAGCGCGTGGTCGGGCGCGTTTCGAACGGAATCTCGCCCAGCGCCGTGTCGTCCTCGAGCACGTCCACGATGCCGAGCTGGTCCATGTCCAGCCCCGGCTGGTTCGAGATCAGCGCCAGCATCAGCTCGGGCTGCCGGTAAAGATCCTCGGGCTTCATGAGCGAGCCGATGCCGGACCGCTCGTGCCGCTGCTCGAGCTTGTTCCACCAGCGTTCCAGGTGGTTGCGCAGCATACCTGGTTCTTCGACGAAGACCGCCGCGCGCTTCCACATCGCGAGCAAGGAGGAGTCCGCGCCGGCGACGCCCGCGAAGAACTCCCACCCGGGAAAGACCGTGACCCCGGCTACAGCCGACCTGTCCACCGCGTCCGCATCATCGAGCCCCGAGCCCGAGAGCCGCGTGTGCACCGCCGCCAGCAGGCGCTCCGAAACCGGCGTCTCCGTCAACGGCAGCAGGGTCGCGACATCGAGCGGCTGCAACGAGCGCTGCGTCTCCGGGTCGAACCGCCGCAGGGACTCCACTTCATCCCCGAAGAACTCGATCCTGATCGGCCGCTCCGCCTCCGGCGAGTACACGTCCAAAATTCCGCCCCTGCGGGTAAACTGCCCCGGCATTTCGACCAGGTCCACGGCGTTGTAACCCACGCTCGCCAGGTGGGTCGTCAACTCGGCGAGGTCCACTTCCTGCCCGCGCCGGACTGTCCTGGCCAGGTCCGCATAGTATTCCGCGCGGAACAGCTTCTGCGCCGCCGCCTCGACCGGCGCGATCACGATCGAAGCCGCGTCGGTCGCGATCTTCCACAACGCCGCGGCGCGGGTTTCCTGTACCTCGGCGTGCGGGGACAAGTGCTCGAACGGCAGCACGTCGGGCGCGGGCAACTTCACGACGCGCTCCGGCGCGATCGCGCCTGTCAGCTCGCACGCCGCGCGCACCGCCGTGTACAGCGCGTCCGCGGCCTTGTTGTCCGCGACCAGCACGATGGCCGGCTGCTTCGCGGCGCGCGCGAGCAGCGGCAGGTAAAGCGCACGCGCTGTCGCGGTAAGGCCTGAAACGCGCCTGCGCCCCCGCCCCGGCGCAAGGTGCCGGGCCGCCTGCTCGAACGCTTGCGACCGCTCCAGTTCCGCCATCAGCTCGCGGACGAAAGGGAGAATCATTCTCTCCCGAGTCTAGCAAGAGCGGCCGGCCGCCAGTCTAAATCCAGATTTCCACGATTCTAAGGCGGCTTTCCACCTGTCTGAGGGTGCGCCATCGACGAAAGAACCGCTGTCCAACCCCGCCACGCCTCCATATGATGGAGGCAGCCAAGATTGCATTGAGGGACCATGATCGATGTAAAAAGCGCCGTACGCGTTGCTACCATGTTTGTCGGAGACCTCTTTCCGGAGGCAAGAGACATTCGCCTGGAGGAGGTTGTGCCCTCTTCGAACGAGTGGTCTGTAGTCGTTTCATTCAAACCCAGTGAATCGCCTACCTTGGCGGAGGTCATGGGTAGCGGTACCCGATTGTTCAAGGAATTCTCGTGGATTCTGAAAGCGCCAAGCCTCTATCGCTGAAGATTTGGAAGATGTGATGGAGTATGCGGAAATCCTAATCGAGAAGTTTAGGAGACGCGGTCTGATTTTCGACACCAATCTCCTGCTGCTCTATCTCGTAGGCCTGCATGATAGAAATTGAATCGGCGATGGCAAGTACAACAAGCTCTCGAAATATACCTCTGAGGATTTCGACATACTCGCGCGCTTTCGAAGGCTGTTCCCCCGGGCGGTGACGACACCGCATATTCTCACCGAATTAAGTAATTCGGCGATGACTTTCCGCAGTTTATCAAGATCAAGTATTTCGCATCCTTCCAGAAAACTTTTGCACAACTCGACGAGATCTCCGTATCCAGCCTCGAAGCGTCTCGGAGGCTGGAGTTCAACTTCTTGGGCCTGACGCATTGCGTTCTCGCTGAGCTCACGCCGGACTTCCTGATGGTCAGCGATGATGCCCGCTTGGTCAACAAGCTTGAGTTGTCGGGCCTGCAATGCCTGAATTTCAATCATCTTCGCGAATATCTGTTCGCTCGCTGATCTTGCGACCGCCATCCGTCGCACCGGAGATTCGGTTGCTAAACTCAGATATGGCCGCTAATGGGTTGCCCCCCGCGCTCCTCTCGAAGTACGAGCCCGTCATCGGCCTCGAGGTCCACGTCCAGCTGCTCACCCGCACCAAGGCCTTCTGCGGCTGTGCCAACCTCTTCGGCGCGCCGCCGAACACGCTCACCTGCCCCGTCTGCCTGGGGCTGCCCGGCGCGCTGCCCGTGCTCAATGCCCGCGCGGTCGAGTTCGCCACCCTCGCCGCCATGGCCGTCAACGCCGAAATTCGCGAGCGCAGCGTTTTCGCCCGTAAAAACTACTTCTACCCCGACCTGCCCAAGGGCTATCAGATCTCGCAGTTCGACAAGCCGTTGGCCGAGCACGGCTTCCTTGACCTCGAAGACGGCAAGCGCATCGGCATCACCCGCCTCCACATGGAGGAGGACGCCGGCAAAAGCCTCCACGACGGCCTCCACGACTCCGCCCGCTACACCTCGGTCGACCTCAACCGCTGCGGCACGCCCCTGATCGAGATCGTGTCGGAACCGGACCTGCGCTCCCCCGACGAAGCCTACGACTACCTCACCCGCCTCAAGGAAATCCTGCTCTACACCGGCGTCTCGGACTGCAACATGGAGGAGGGCTCGCTCCGCTGCGATGCCAATGTCAGCGTGCGCCCGCGCGGTCAGGCTGAGTTCGGGACGAAAGCGGAGGTCAAGAACGTCAACTCTTTTCGCTTCATACGCTCCGCCATCACCTACGAGATCGAGCGCCAGGTCGAGCTCCTCGAGTCCGGCGGGCGTGTCACGCAGGAGTCGCGGCTCTGGAACGCCGCCGAGGGCCGGACCTACTCCATGCGGTCGAAAGAACAGGCGCACGACTACCGCTACTTTCCCGAGCCCGACCTCCCCGCGCTCGTCGTCGACGCGGCGAAGCAAGCGGAGATCCGGAAAACCCTGCCCGAGCTCCCCGAAGCCCGCCGCGCCCGCATGGTCGCCGAGTACGGCATCTCCACCCAGGACTCCCACACCTTCACCGCCACCCGCGCGTTCGCCGACAGCTTCGAGCAGGCGGCGCGCGCGGCGAAGAATCCCCGCCGGGTCGCCGCGCTCGTCGGGTCGGAGCTTACCTCACGCCTGAAGGCCCGCGGCCTGGAGCTGGACCGATCCCCCATCACCATGGCCGGCATCGCCTTCGCCGCCGACCTGGCCGAAGACGGCAAGCTGTCGAGCAAACAGCTCAAACAGCTCTTCGACTCCGCATTCGAGACCGGCGAAGATTTCCACGCCGTCTACCAACGCGAAAAACCCGAGCAAATCTCCGACACCTCCGCCATCGAACGCATGATCGACGAAGCCATCGCCGCCAACCCCAAACAAGTCGAGCAGTATCGGGCCGGCAAGAAAACCGTCGCCGCCTTCTTCGTCGGCCAGGTCATGCGCCTCAGCAAGGGCCAGGCCAACCCCGCCGTGCTCAACGAGCTCGTCAGCCGCAGGCTCGACGCTTGAGAGATTCGTTCAGCCTCAATCACGATTTTTGTTCTACGTCGGACAGACATCGGTTCGGCGAGCAACTACGTTTGGAGTAAGCCTTGGGCAGCGGCCCTTCCCTCATAGCCTGTCCGAGCGCATAAGGGTCACTCCAGCGCCCTGTTAGGGATAAGCATGCAAACTCGCGCGCTCAACGGAGGCCCGAATGGGTCTCCCAGGAATCGTATTCTCAAAATCTTGCCTAAGGAGACCCTGGACAAGTTGACGCCGCACCTGGTGTGGATCGATCTGCCCCGCGGCACTTTTCTGGTGGAGCCCAACCACAACATCCGCTGGATTTATTTCGTCGAAAGCGGCATGGCCTCGGTCAGCAGCTCGGACCTTTCCGGCACCCCGGTCGAGGTCGGCATCATTGGGCGCGAGGGCCTTGTCGGCGTTCACACCCTGCTCGGCCAGCGGCAGACGCAGAACACCACGCAGATGCAGGTTGCCGGCGACGCCTACCGCATCGGCACGGACATCCTTACCGAGCAGTTTCTCCTGAATGACCCGAGCCTCGCCCACGAGGTCCACACTTTTCTCTATGCCCAGCTCGAGCAGACTACCCAACTGGTTCTCTGTAACCGGCTCCATGAGCTCGAGGCTCGCCTGGCGCGCTGGCTCCTGATGACTTCCGACATTACCGGCGTGCGCACGCTTCACCTCACGCAGGAGTTCCTGGCCGAAATGCTCGGCGTCGGCCGGCCCTCGGTAACTATTTCCGCCGGCATTCTCCAGCGCTCGGGCGCTATCTCCTATAGCCGCGGGCTCGTCGAGCTGGTCGACACGGCTCTGCTCGAGAACACTGCCTGTGAGTGCTACCGGGTCGTGCGCGAGGCGCGTAAGCGCGCTTACCCTGAAGCCTTGCTTGCCGAGCGCTGAAAGCAGTACCCGCCGTCGGTCGCGCCATAGTCATCCACCGGTACTCTCGAATGCCGGCAAAGCCGCGGAACCATTTACGGCATGATTTCCGACACGAAATAAGCTGACGTTCGGTTTGCCGACGAACAGCACCGCAGTCATGATTCTTGTTCCCTTAGGACCATTGCGAGCGATCATTTGCCGAGAGGCGGACAACTTTTCCCGGTATCTCGGATCTCGACCCCACACCTCCCGGGAGGCAGTGCTCATGGCACATATTTTGGCGGTAGGCCTGGATACGGCCCTGCTGACGACCCGCGGCCTCGTGCTCCTGAGAACCGGAGCCGATGTGCTGACCTGCGGCCCCGAGCACGCCCTAAAGCTGCTCCAAACTAACTTCTTCGATATTGTCGTCCTGTGCCACACCCTGCCGGAGGACGACCTGGACCGCATCTGCCGGACCCTGGCGCGCTCCCGTCCGAAAACGCGCATCATTTTCATCGGCGGACCCGTGTCGAACACCCGTGAACGGTGGGAGTGCCCGGACGAGTCGGTCGCCATCCTGCCTCCGTCCCCGGCAAGGCTCCTGGACTTTTCGCTCCATTTGCTCCACGACTCCGGGGATGGGTTGCACACGGGTTCGAGCATGATGCCGGCCTGAGCGGGTCACGTGTCTCGGGCGTTTTCCGGGCGCGAAAACCCGCCCCGCCCAGGCCGGCATGGCACTCAAGTCCCCAGCGCCAGCGTCCGGTGAAACACCCCGAGCATCATCCCCTTGAGCAGCAGCTCCAGCTCCGGGTCGTAGCGAGGACCCTCGTCGCGCAGAAACGCGTGCGCCCCGTTTACCTCGACCCACCCGTAGTTGGCTCCCACTTCGTCCAAACGGGCCAGGATTTTCCTCCGGCCTTCGAGCGGCACGTGCGGGTCCTGCCTGCCCCACACGTGCAGCAGCTCGCCGCGGATTTCGCCCGCGCGCGCCAGCGAGTCGTCCCGCTTGCCCTTGCCGAGCGAGCCCGTGTGGAGGTCGGTCGCGTAGAAGCACACCGCCGCCCGCACCTCCGGGTTCATGGCCGCGCGGAACGCCAGGTGCCCGCCCAGGCAGATGCCCACCGCGCCCAGCCTGCGGTTGCACTCGGGCATCGCGGCCATGTGCCGCAGCAGCGAGCGCGCGTCGTCGTCATAGGCGGCCGGCTCCTTCTCGTACTTGTCGAAGTTTCCCCGGTCCGAGCCCGCCTGATCGTAGGCGAGCACCGTGCCGGCGGCTTCGAGCTCGTGGTACACCTCCGGCACCGCGACCAGGTAGCCGTGCCCGGCGAGGAAACTCGCGAATCGCCGGATGGGGCCGGTCATCTGGAAAATCTCCGAGTACAGGAGGATACCGGGCCAACGTCCTTCGGCAGCGGGACGGAAGAAGTACGTCCGCATCGGCCCGTTCGCCGTAGCGACGTCTTGCGTGAAGTCTTCGAGAATCATGCCTGCTCCCCCGCGCGCAGCGCGCGCCGTCCGATGTCGCGCCGGTACTGCATGCCGTCGAACCGGATGCGCTCCATGCCCGCGTAGGCCCGCGCGAGCGCCTCCTCCAGCGACGGGGCCGCCGCGCACACGCTCAAGACCCGCCCGCCCGCGGTTCGATATTCCTCGCCGCGCAGCACGGTCCCGGCATGAAACACTTTCACCCCGTCCGGCACGTCCGCGAGGCCGTCGATCCGGTCGCCCGCGCGCGGTTTGCCCGGGTAGCCGGCGGCGGCCGCCACCACGCAGGCCGAGGCTCCCGGCCGCCAGCGCATCTCCGTCTCGCTCAGGCGGCCCTCGACGCAGGCCTCCAGCGCTTCGAACAGGTCGGAGTCCAGGCGCATCATCAGCGCCTGCGTTTCCGGATCGCCGAACCGCGTGTTGTACTCGAGCACCACCGGCCCGCGCGCCGTCATCATGAGGCCCAGGAAGAGCACCCCCACGAACGGCGCAGCCTCCGCCGCCATGCCGTCGATCGTGGGCTGCGCGATGTGCTTCACGACCCACTCCGCCATCCCCGGCGCGAGCATCCCGTCGGACGAGTACACGCCCATGCCGCCCGTGTTCGGGCCCGCATCGCCCTCGCCGATGCGCTTGTGGTCCTGCGCGGGCGGCATCGCGGCCAGGTGCCTGCCGTCGCTCAGCACCAGGAGCGAAACCTCTTCCCCTTCGAGGCATTCCTCGAGCAGGACGCTGGAGGCCGGCGCGCCGGGCAGCGCGCCGCCGAACAGCCCGGCGGCGGCCTCGGCGGCCTCGCGGCGCGTCGCGCACACCAGCACGCCCTTGCCCGCATGGAGCCCGTCCGCCTTGACCACCACGCGCGGCCCGGAGAAAAGCTCCAGGGCCTCGTTCGCTTCCTCCAGGGACGCGCACACCGCGTACTCCGCCGTCGGGATCGCGTGCCGCTGCATGAACCGCTTCGCGAACGCCTTGCTCCACTCCAGCTCCGCCGCGGCCCGGGTCGGACCGAAGACCCGCAAGCCCCGGGCCTGGAGCGCGTCCACCACGCCCCTCGCCAGAGGCACCTCCCGCCCCACCACCGTCAGCGCCGCGTCCTCACGGACCGCCACCGCCACCAGAGCCTCGAGGTCGCCCGCGTCGACCGGTACGCACCGGGCCGCGGCCGCGATGCCCCCGTTGCCGGGAGCGCACACCACCTCCCGCACGCGCGGCGACCGCCCGAGCGCGAAGCACAACGCGTGTTCGCGGCCGCCGCCCCCGAGGACCAGAACTTTTCCGGCTTTTCCGTCGTCTCTATCGTTCATCTCACTCCCAAACTAACGCACAAAGCTTCTGGAAGGCGGCTTCGGCGCTCGGCTTACCGGCCCGGATGTGTGTCCCACAAGGCTCGACTGCGTCCGAGCGAAGCCCGCGCCGGGCTCCAAATCGTATCCTTGAGCTTCGGGCGGGTTTGGGCAGCCTCCCAACCAGTTCACGGCTTCACGCTTCCATGATTGCTTGGCGGAGATGCCGCAATGCGAACTCATGCCTGATGGGGCCAGAGGATGGATGAAATCGCGGGCGCTTCGCCCACTACCCAGGAGAAATTCACCCAGCTCGTGAGCCCGCGCGACCCGGTCGTCCAGCCTCCCGCGCACCCTTGCTCGCTTCCGGCGGCGCGTCCCCTGTACATTCGGCCCGCGTGCGGCGGGCCCCCGCGCAAAAAGGAGGCTCGCGCTTTTGCCGCCGCGCTCCTCTGCGCCCTCGCTCTGCTGCTGCGCCTCCACCCGCACGCCGCGCCCGCGCAAGCGTGGAGCGGTGCCGCCGCTGCCATCGCGCTCGGCGGATGCCTGTGGTGGGTTGCGCAACGCCAGACCAGCCATGCCGCGGCCCTGCTCGCGCTTGCGTTCTATGCCGCCGCGCCGCCCGGCGACCCGGCTCCCGCTCTCGGCCTGTTCGCCATGGTATTTACCGCGACCGGGGTCGCCCACGCTCTCCAGGGCCCGCGCCGCAAATGGCCGCCGCGCATCGGCCTGATGGCTGCCGCTACCCTGTTTACCGCCATGGCAAGCCCGCCCTGCTGCGCCGCCGCGCTCGTGCTCTCGCTGCCCTGCGCTCTCTGGCTTGCCGAACGCCGCCGCGCTTTCCTCCTGCTCTGCTTTGTCCCGTGGACCTCCGTCGGCCTCGCCGCGGCCATGCTCCTTCCGGCTGCGCATGGGAGCCTTCTCTCTCGTGGCTCGCGCCTCGCTTCAGTCGAGCACGCGCTGCCCTTGCTTGCCGCCCTTGCGGCCGCGTTTGCTTTTTACTGCGCGCGGCCCCGGTCCCGGTTCTACGGCAACACCGTCCCCCTGCTGCTCACGCCGGCGCTTCTCCCCCTGGGGCTGTCCGTCGCGCTCCCCTTCGCGCTGCTCTTTCTAGCCGGCATCGCGGCCGACGCCTTCGCGGGCGCGGCCGGGAGGGTTTGGCGCGGCGCTCTCTGGGCCTGCGCCGCCCTGCAGCTCGCGTTGTTCTTTCGGCCGTAAAGCAGCGCCGATCGCGCGCGAATCGAAGCCCGCGCGACCGCCGGCACCGCACGCTCATCCAACCTTTCCAGGAGCGCCCCGATGCCCGACTACGAAAATCAGTCCGTCCAGATCGAAGGCATGCACTGCGACGCATGTGTACGCCGTGTGACCGCGGCACTGGCCGGGATTCCCGGAGTGCGCGTTCACCATGTGGAAGTTGGCCGCGCCGACGTTCTGGCGAAGCCTTCGACGCACCATGCCTTGAAGACCGCGATCGAGCAAACAGGCTTTACCGTACTCCGGATGCATGGCTCCAATTAGCGTCGATTCCGGCACGGCGGCGGCCCGCGCGACCTTTGCCGTGCGCGGGATGAGCTGTGCCGCCTGCCAGTCTTTCGTGCAAAAGCGCCTGGCGGCGCAGCCGGGCGTCCTCGATGCGCGGGTCAATCTCCTGTTGCACGAGGCCTCCGTCACTTTCGACCCATTGCGGACCGAACTCGGTGCCCTTCTATCGACAGTCCGCGCGGCCGGCTATGAGGCCGAGCTGCCGGACCCGTCCATCGAAGCGGCCGAGGCTGAGACCCGGGAAGCCGAAGCACAGGCGGTAAGTTACCGCACCCTGCGTCGTCACGTGATCGCTACCCTGCTTGCCGGCGCGCTGGCCATGCTCCTTTCCATGCCGCCGATGCACGAAGCGATCCGCTGGTTTCTTCTCGTCCTCACAGCCTGCGCCCTCGTCATCGCCGGACGCCGCTTTTACCGCAAAGCCTGGGCCGGCCTGAGGCATCGCACCGCCGACATGAGCACGCTGGTCGCCCTTGGCACCGGCACGGCCTTCCTTTACTCGGCGGCAGTCACCATCGCTCCTTCGTTTTTCGCTTCCAGGGGCATTCCGCTGGAGGTCTACTACGACGCAGCCCTTCTGATTCTCGGTTTCGTGCTGCTCGGCAACCTGCTCGAGGCTCGCGCCAAAACGCAGGCCGTCTCCGCCCTGCGCGGGCTGCTCGCGCTCGCGCCGCCTACCGCCGAACGCTTCGGCGCCGACGGCTCGGACGGTTCGCTTATGGAGGTGCCCCTCGCCGCGCTCGCGCCCGGCGACCGCGTCCTGCTCCGCCCCGGCGCGCGCGTTCCGGCCGACGGCCTCGTCGTCGCGGGGCGGTCCTCGGTCGACGAGTCCATGCTGACCGGCGAGCCACTGCCGCTCGAGAAAGCCTCGGGCAGCCCGGTCTCCGGCGGCACCCTCAACACCACGGGACGCCTGGAGATCCGCATCACCACGCGCCCGGGTGAGGGAGCCCTGGCCCGCATCGCCGCGCTGCTCCGCGAGGCACAGGGCTCCCGCGCGCCAATGCAGCGGCTCGCCGACCGCGTCAGCGCCGTCTTCGTGCCCGTCATCGTCCTGCTCGCGCTCGCGACTTTCGCTGCTTGGCTCGTTTTCGGAGGGCTCGCCGCCCTCCCGCGCGCCTTTGCCGCTTCCATCGCGGTGCTGGTCATTGCCTGCCCGTGCGCCATGGGCCTCGCGGTGCCCGCCGCCCTGGTTGTCGCGACGGGGCGAGCGGCGTCCAAGGGGCTGCTCTTCCGCTCGGCGGAGGCGCTCGAACGGCTTCGCGCGATCGACACCGTCGTCCTCGACAAGACCGGCACCGTGACCGAGGGCCGCCCGACGGTCGTCCACTTCTCCGCGGTACCCGGCTTCGCGGAAACACAGGTTCTCCAGGCCGCCGCCGCGGTCGAGCGCGCGAGCGAGCACCCCCTCGCTGCCGCCGTCCTCGCCTTCGCCCACGGGCACCTCAGCCAAGCCATGCCCCACTCTCCCATCGAAGCGGGTCTGCGGCAATCCTCAGATGCGGGTGCGAGCGAAAACGGCCTTACCCCGATTCCCAAAATGGAACGCATTCCCGCGATCGGAAATCCCCTGCCCAGCTTCAAAAACGAGCCGCTGTCAGGGTTCGGCGCGGAAAGTTTTCAAGCCCACCCCGGCTTCGGTACCGAGGCGCTGGTCGGCGGCCGGCGCGTGCTCGTCGGCAACCGCGCCCTGCTCGAGCGCGAAGGCATCGGGATCCAGCCGGGCCTCGACGCCCCGAGCGGGGCTACCCCTCTCTGGGTCGCGATCGACGGCGCTTGCGCGGGTTTGCTGGCGGCGGCCGACCCGCCCCGGACCACCAGCCGCGATGCCGTCGCCGCTCTTGCGGCGCGCGGCATACGGGTGATCCTGCTCACCGGCGATGCCGAGCTGCCCGCCCTGGCCGTTGCACGCGCGGTCGGCATCCACCCGGAAAACGTGCTCGCCGGCATGCTCCCGGAAGGCAAACTCGCCGCCATCCGTCGCCTGCAAGCGGAGGGCCGGCGCGTCCTTTTCGCCGGCGACGGCATTAATGACGCTCCCGCCCTGGCCGCCGCCGACGCGGGCATGGCGATCGGAAGCGGAACGGAAATCGCCGTCCACGCCGCCCCCATCACCCTGCTCAGGGCGGACCTCCAGGGCATTCCCGATGCACTCGCCCTGGCCCGCTCCGCCGGGCGTGTCATGCGCCAGAACCTCGGGTGGGCGCTCGGCTACAACCTGCTCGCCGTGCCCCTCGCCGCGGGCGCGCTCTACCCGCACTTCCACATCCTGCTCAGCCCCATACTCGCCTCGGCCGCCATGGCCGCCAGCTCCTTGTCGGTCGTACTCAACAGCCTCCGGCTCAGGCGGGCGTAGTCGCCTCCACCGCCCTCGTCCGCTCGACCTCCACGTGCTCCCGCTTCAGCGGAACCGTCCGGGTGTCGCGGCGCTCGGTCTCCCGCTGCGTCACCCGGATCTCCTCCACCAGCACCAGTTCCTTGTGGACGACCAGACGCTCCTCCACCACCGGGTACACGGTCGTCGCGCCTTCCTGCCGCGTCTCCGGCAGGGCGGGGACGACCCGGTCCAGAGCCACGCGCTCCACCTCGTAGGTACGCACCGCAAGAGGGACATCGAGCGCCTGCTCGCGCTCCTCGACGCTCTTATGGAGCAGGACCTTGCCCGTTTCGACGACGCGTTTGCCGACCGACAGGGTCTCCTCCATGACCGGGACCACGCCCTCATCCTGTCCTGTCGGCTCGGCCAGGTCCGGCACCTGCGCCGGCATAAACAGGTGCGTCGGCAGCCGCACTATCTTGCCGTCCCCCATGCGGAGGTCCGTGTACGGCTCCTCCATCCGAACCGCTCCCGAGACCTCGAGCACACTGGTCGTTCCCTTCGCTTCCACTCCGCCGAACACGCCCATCGCTTCTCCCTTTGCCACGCAGAAAAGGCCGAAGCTCGCACTTCGGCCTTTCGCTGGGTTGTGCCGCGCTTACTTTCTGAACGTCGACGTGGGGTCGTTCGTCACGCCCGCGCCGGTACGCGCCGCCTGCCCCGCCAGCTGCTCGACCTCGACCTCGGTCTTGCGCACCGAGTCGTGGATGGTTTCCGCGTGCTCGCTGCTGGTCTTGCCCACGCGTACTTCCTCGACCACCTTGCTCGTCTTGCCGACCACGGCTTCCTCGCCCATCGCCTGCATCTCGATCGTGCCGCCGCGGCCCGCTTCGAAGTCCGCCTCGGTCGCCGCGCGGTTCACCGGCTGCCGGTCGACCACGATGCGCTCCTCGCGCAACATGACCTCGGCCTCTACCGGACGCTCCACCAGGTGCGAGTACACGCGCACGCCGCCGTGGTCCACTTCGCGCTTACCCACGACCAGCTGCTCCTCGACAACCGGGATCAGAGTGTCGCCGGTGACGTTCGCCGTCGTTGCGCGAGCCGTCTGGCCGGACGCCAACCCGCCTGCGCCCTTCTGATCCTGCGCGCCCGCCTGCCGCAAGGCCATCGCCGCCTGCTGCGCCATGTCGTCCTCGGTCGTGACCGAGACGAGCGCCCCGCCGGACTGAATGCCCGAGGAGTACTCCCGGTGCGCTTCTTCGTCGCCGCCGGTCAGGTTTCTCAGGTAGCTGCCGACCTTCTCGCCGATCGACGCCATACCCGTGCTGCCCCCGATGCTTGTGGTGCTCGTGCCGGCCGTGCTTTGCGGCATCGCCGAAGTCACATTGCCGTGCTCCGCGATCACGTCGATGTCGCCGGCCGAGAAACCTTGCGTGACCAGCGTCTGCTTCGCTTGCTGCGCCTGTGCCATCGTGCTGAAAAGTCCGGTAACTGTCTTCATGTTTTCTCCTTGGGGGAAACTATTTACTGTTGGGTGTAAAGCTCGACCCGGCGGTTGTCTGCCTTGCCCGCCGCGGTCGCGTTGGTCGCGGCCGGCTGCTCCGGCCCGAAGCCCGCCCCGCTCAGGCGGCCGGCGTCGATGCCTTGCGCGATCAGGTACTTCGCGACCGCGGCTGCCCGCGCGCCGGAAAGGCTGTTGTTGTGCGTTCCGATACCCGTGCTGTCGGTGTAGCCCTGCAGGCGCAGTTTGATGTTCGGGTCCGCCTTCATGCGGGCAACGGCCTGCTGCAGCACGGCGGTTCCGCCGACGGTCAGGTCGGCCTTATCCGTATCGAAGTAGACCGTACCCAGGCTCGGCTGCGCGGCGGCGGCGGCGGCCGCTGCCTGCGGCGCGGGCGCGTCGTGGCGGCGGGTCAGGAAAAAGATCAGCAGCCCGAGCAGGAGCAGCAGAGGCAGCAGCCATGCCCAGACAGGGAAGCTCTTTTTCTTCGTTTCTTCATAAACCTTGACGCGTTCGGCCATTCTCTCGCTCCTCGTGATTCGCTTCCTTGTACTGAGGCACTTGGTTACAAAGTGCCTAGAGGCCGCCGCGCGTGACGGCCGGAGTACCCGCCGCCGCGTTTGCCGCCGGCGTGCCGTCCGGCCCGGCCTCGACCTGTTCCACGTCGACCTCGGTGTGGCGCACCGTGTCGCGAATGTGCTCCGCGCGGTTCGTCACTTCCTTGCCGATTCGTACCTCTTCCACCACCATCGCGTTCTTCGCGATCACGGCTTCTTCCGCTGTTTCCGTCAGCTCGATGGTCCGGTCGCCGCTCATCGCGAGCTCGCCCGGGGTCGCATCGCGGCTAACCGGGTGGCGGTCGACCGTGACATGCTCTTCGCGCAGGGTCACAGACTCGTCCACGGGCGTTTCCACCAGCTTGCGGTAGACACGCACACCGCCGCGCTGCACGGTCCGTTTACCCACTTCGATCTCTTCCTCGACGACGGGAATCACCGCTCCAGCAGCAGCTGTCGCCGCTGGCGGGACCGCTGCCGCCACCGGCTCCGGACGTACCACCGCTTCGTCGATCTTTTTCGAGGTCCGCTCGAAGATCGCTTCCGCCTTCGTGACGTGCTCGGTAATCGCGGCAACCGCCACGATCACGCCGCCCGCGCGCACCTCGTCCATCAAGTGCCGGTGGTCCCGTTCCGGCACGCCCAACTCTTCGATGGAGAGGGCGGCTTGTCCGTCAAGGCCCGCCCCGCTTTTGTCGATCGTGGAAATCGCGGGCCTGGGAATCCCAGCCGCGACTAAGTCGCGGATCGCAGCGCGCGCTTCGTCTTGACGGTGATACAGGCACACCAATGTAGTTATATCTTCGGCCATATCTCGTGCTCCTGCTTGAGTTTCAATGCGTGCATCAGGATTCTCGCGGCAAGCTGCATCGCGGGTAGAAAAGATTCCATTGTGGTTATGTGGAAACGGAGGGGGAAAGCTTCGGGTCGATACCTGCACTCTTCTTCCGCTGTAAGCTGAGATGCACAAAAATCTGAAAAAGTTATGTCAGGTGGATGACATATGAAGGCTGCAAGCGCGTCGCATGGAACGGCCTCATTGGGCAACCCCTTCGCCTAGCCGTGATCGAGCAGCGGGCGCGGCCGGCCGACTACGACCTATTCTTCAGCAATCTCGGTGTCGCGGTGTTTTCCGAGAGGGCCGAAAGGTCTGCGGTTCGAACGTACGTGAGGCCCAACAAGGCTGCCCGGCCTCGCAAAGGAGCAGACTACCGGCTCGGTGGCCATGACTGGAGCCCTGCACCTGGTGCATGCCCGGCCGCGCTCCCGTCCGAGGGCTGCCCGCGCGCGCGGCTTATTGGCGATCGCTGCCTGCGGCATCCCAGTGCCATGGAGGCCGCCCCAATGAACCGCGTCCTCGAAGCGCTTGCCCTTTCCGCCGCCATGGCCTGGGACATCCTGTGGGCCCTGATTCTCGGCTTCACCCTGTCCGCGGTCGTCCAGGCGGTCGTGTCCAAGGAGGAGATGTCCCGCCTGCTCCCGGACGCCTCGCCGCGCACCCTGGCCAAGGCGTCCGGGCTGGGCGCGGCCAGTTCGTCCTGCTCCTACGCCGCGGTCGCGCTCGCTCGATCCATGTTCGTCAAAGGCGCGGACTTTACCGCCGCCATGGCTTTCCAGTTCGCGTCGACCAATCTGGTGCTGGAGCTCGGCATCCTTCTCTGGCTGCTTCTGGGCTGGCGCTTCACGCTCGCCGAGTTCGTCGGCGGTCCGGTCATGATCGCTCTGCTCGCCATGCTGTTTCGCGCTTTGCTGAGGCCGGGGATGGTCGAGGCGGCGAAAGCGCGGGCGGGGCGCGGCGAGCAGGGGCGCATGGAGGGCCACGCAGCCATGGATATGTCGATCCACGAGGGCACGCTCGCCCGGCGCGCGTTTTCTCCGAAAGGCTTCACCGCGATCAGCCACTTTTTCGTGATGGACTGGGCCTCCATCTGGGTCGACATCGCCGTCGGCCTCCTGATCTCGGGTTTTCTTGCCGCCTTTGTCCCGAATACAGTTTGGGAGCGCCTCTTCCTGACCGGCGATCCGCGCGCGGCTTTCTGGGCCGGACCCTTCATCGGTCCGGTCGTCGCGGTGCTCTCCTTCGTTTGCTCGGTCGGCAACGTACCCCTGGCCGTCGTCCTCTGGCACGGCGGCATCTCCTTCGGCGGGCTGGTCTCCTTCCTCTTCGCCGACCTCGTCATCCTGCCGATCCTCAACATTTACCGCAAGTATTACGGTTTCCGCGTCAGCGCCTTCCTCTTCGCGACTTTCTACGCCGCCATGGCCGCCGCCGGGCTGCTGGTCGAGGGGCTTTTCCGCCTGCTCCACCTGCTGCCCGCGCGCCCCGGCGGCGGCAGCCCCATCGGCATGACCCCCGGTCTGCACTGGAACTACACGACATATCTCAACCTCGCGTTCCTTGCCCTCGCCGCTTTGCTGCTCGCACGCTTTTTCCGCACCGGCGGCCCGGCGATGCTCCATATGATGGGCAGCCACGGCAGCGAGCACGAGGGTCATGAAGCCGCGCACTCGACGTAAACCTTGCTTGCCTCGATCCCGAAACACAGTCGAGCTGCAAACGCCGCGGCTCGAGTTCCCCAGAAAGTCGCTTGACCGTATCTAGATCTGGCGAGGACCCGCGCGCTCAAGGCGAGAACCGACGGCCCCACGTAAGCTTGCGATATGGCTGTATTCGGCGACAACCCCGACCGCCTCGTTTCGTCCGCGCGCGCCGACGAGGAGTACTCCATCGAGCTCAAACGGCGCCCGCGCCTTCTTCGCGAGTTCATCGGACAGACGAAAGCCAAGCAGCAGCTTCAGATCGCGCTCGAAGCCGCCCGCGCGCGCGGAGAAGCGCTGGACCACGTCCTGCTGTTCGGCCCTCCCGGCCTGGGCAAGACCACGCTCGCCTCCATCCTCGCCAACGAGCTCGATGTCGGCTTCCAGCAAACCT
>CAXUEU010000044.1:870-20870 GCA_964250195.1 uncultured Acidobacteriaceae bacterium | reverse complement strand
TCTCTCGCCGGACGAGGAATTGCAGCACCTCACCGAAGCACTCAAGCTCAGCGGTGAGCAGCAAGCGCGTTTGAAGCCTGTCCTCGTCAGCCGGCGCGCTCAGCTGACGAACATCCGAGGCGACCGAAATCTCTCGGCGGAAGGGAAGTCATCGAAGATGAAAGCCTTGGATGAAGACGCGAACGGCAAGGTGATGGCGATTCTCAACACGGATCAGAAAACCAAGTACGAATCGATGGTTCAGCACAGGAAAGAGCAAATTGTTCAGCAGAGATCGCACGGAACCAGAGAGCATCAGCCTTAAAAGTCCGCAATCCGTAAATAGCAAACTCGGGCGCAGCGATACGCCCCTCACTTCCCCCCCGCCTGCTCCTGCTGCTCCGCCGAAGTCTGGAAACGCCTGTAGCCGTCATCGGCGATCGTGACCTCGACATGGTAACCCAGCAGCAAAGCCGCATGTGCCTCCACGCGGAGCAGGGCCCCGGTCGGCAGCCACGCTTCGTTGTTGATGATTTTCTGCTCGAAGACGAAGCTGGAACCTTTATCCAGGACGATCAGCCCCAGTTCCACATGGAAGCCGGTTTCCAATTTGGCCTGAACACGGCGCACCTGCCTGTCCTGCTCGTCGATCCAAAGCGTTCCGGACAGGTGCTTGGAGGCTTCCTCGGCAATCCCGCGGGTATCGACTTTGGGGTCGCCCATAAAGTCGAGCGCGATCATGGGCCGGTTATCCATCAGCACACGACGCTCGTTGCTGAACCGTTCGATCGCGAGCAGCCGGTCGACGCTGACCTCATGGCGATGATTGGTGGCGTCGCCCGGAGGAGTGTTTGCCGCCTCCTTGATTTTGCGCATCACGCGGGCAAGCTCCTTTCCTTCATCCGAGCCGGCAAGCAGAGAGCCATTCCTGCGCACCAGCTTCTGGACGACATGCCCATTCACGAAGAACACGTTGAACTCGCGCTTTTCCTCTTTCTTCAATCCGCCATGCGCATCCAGCTGCCGTATCGCCTGGAGTTCACGGTATGTATAGCTTTCGCGCGTTTTATCAAGCTGCCGCTGGTGTAGACGCACCTGCTCAAGGAACGCGGGAAGAGCCGGCAGTGCGTCCTGAGCCAGTGTTGCCGCGGATTGGAGAAGCAGGGACAGCAGCAGAGGCGCGATCGGCATAGCAAGAGGTTCCCACAACGGAACGCCCCGGGGCAAAAGAGTAGGGAAAGCGGCGGTAATTGCGCTATGATTCGACCGGACACTCTACGCACCCTATGATTCTGACCCTCTTTTCGTTCGGCCTTACCTGGGCCATTCTCGCCTTTACGTTCTTCGGCCTGGCCAGTTTTCTGTCCGGCTTTCACAGTCCGTATATCCAGTCGACGTTCACCATCGCGTTCCTTATCGGCTTTATCGACGCGCTCATTATCAAGGCCGCGCGCGTCATGGCTTTCGACGTACCCGCCTGGCTGCTCTACGGAATTATCGCGGGGGCGGATTACCTGCTCATTCTCGCGACCAGCAACACGCAAATCGGTTACTACGTGACCGGGCACAAAAGCGCGACGATTGCCGCCGCGGTGCTGGCGATGGTTGCGTTCGTGACGGAGTTCGTGAAGGAAAAGTTCCGGGCCGACACGCGCTGAGGCTTACTTGCCGCCCAGCTTCTGCGTCGCGATCTGCCCGGCCGCCGTGGTTTTATCGCTGTCCTTGACCTTGGCATACAGCTCGCGCGCTTTTTGCGGGTTCGTATCGGCAACTGCGGCGGCGTAGTTCAGGCGCGCCGCATCGGCAGAAACCGTCAAAGCAGGATGCTCGATCACGGACTCGTACAGGCCTATCGCCTGCGAGAGGCGGTTGGTCGTCGCGTACAGGTTCGCCAGCGCAATCTTGCCGAGCGCGGCAAGTCCGCTGTCCCGCGCGTCCGCCGTTTTCTTCAGATTCGCTTCGGCCGAAGCGATGTCATTCAGATCCAATGCGGTGAGTCCGGCGAAATAACGGGCATTTGCCCCTGCCTGGAAAAGGCCGTACTTGTCCGCTGCCGTCTGGAAGAGCGGGTTCGCGACCTTGGCGCGAGCCGCCGCCGACGGATAGGTTTTCACGTTGGGGATGGGACGATCTCCCGGTCGCTGAATCGGCGCGTCATAAACATCCATGGCGGCGTTCAGCGCTGCCTGCGCCTTCTCGGCAGTGCCGTTCGCCCAAAGGGACACGACAAGGGCCGCGAGCAGAACGAGGATGGCGGCGACTGAAATGCGAATGAGGCGGCGCGTGCGCTCCGGAGACGCCGCGACCGGCGCGGAAAGACGGGAAAAGCTGCTGCCATTGACCGAGGGCACATTTGGAGTGTTCACGTGAGCGAATAGGCCTGTACGAAAGAGATTGAGGCCGTCTCCTGTGGAAGACGGCTTCAGGTGAGTTTAGCAGTCGTGCTTTTCCCCGGTATTCAGGGCGGAACACAGCCGACACTCAAGCCGCGCGCGGATCCTCGATCAAGCCGGTTTCGATTTTCTCCTGGCAGGCAATGCAGTGCGGCGTCCATGGCACGGCTTCCAGGCGTTTCTCGCCGATGGGGTTGCCGCAAACCAGGCACTCGCCGTAGGTGCCCTCCTCCAGGCGATCAAGGGCGGAGCGCACCTCGGAGAGCTGGGTATGGCCCTGCGTCCCCTGGAGAAACAGGAGCTCTTTCTGGTAGGACTGCACGGCGTGGTCGGCCGCGTCCTGAAGGTCGTCGGTGCTCGACTCTCGACCTTCCTTGACGGCTGAAAGCATGGTGCGCTCGAGGAGGGCTTGCTGGCTGCGCAGCTTGTCCTCGAAGCGCTTGAGGGATTCTGGGGAACGGTTCATTCCGGGTTGCTCCTGATTTTCGTGTAGGCGGGTTGCAATGGGGTATTGGACGCAGATTGCCGGAAAAGATATGGTTCGGTTTCGGCCAATCTTTACGGCCTCGAAAAAGGGCTTGTCCGCCGAGCCCTGCCCCGGTAGGCTGAGGCTATGTATGACGATTTCCACGTAGCCGACCACTGGACCGGCGAGGACCTGCACTGCCGCTGGAAGGCCCTGATGACGGCGATCGCGACGCGCCATGCGGATGCTGTCGATGTGCGGTTCGATGTCAACGGGCGGCCGCTCTGGATCGCCATGCCTTGCGAGGCATGGATCGAACACAAGCGCAGGACGGGCTTCGTGATCACGGACCGGCTTGCCGCCCAGGTCGCGGGGCGCTACCTGAAGCACTCGTATGAGAATGGGGCCGACAATGGGCGGGAGATGTACGTCATGAGCGTCGAGGATGTCTTGACGCATCTCGATGCGGTTCTGAAGGAGGCGGGCAATACGGCGAACCTGCCGGTGCTGCCGAGGACGGGGGATACGGAGTCGCTGGTGTATTGGGGAGCGACCGCGGTGGGGGCGAGCTGAGGCTGTCGCCTCGCCCGATCAGCTTTTCTTGCTCTCGAGCGCGTCGAGCCGGGCATCGTGCTTGCCCTGCTCGCGGCTGAACTGGGTCAGGTCGCGGTGCAAGGTATCGAATCGGGTGTCAATAGCAGTGAAGCGCGCGTCCATCCGATTTTCCAGCCGCTGGATGTCCCCGCGCAACTCCGTTCGTAAATCGCTTATCTGCTTGCCGTTATAAAGCAGGCCCAGCAAAATCACGAGCAGCGTAGCTCCTACAGCGTAGGTATCATGCATGGTAATTTTCCACCTGGAAAGACTTTAGCCGAAAATCGAACTCGCAGAGCGCGAAATTAGTCGACACCCATTACGGAAGTGCCAGCGTTCGCCGGATGCCTTCGGCGTAGGGCGTTTTCGGCAGCACTCCCAGTAAGGCCGCCAGCTTGCTGTCGTCGAGCAGCAGCGGGCGCTCCAAGAGGTACTGCATCTCCTTCAGTTCACGGATGTATGGATTGATCGCGCGCACATAGCCGAGCCTCCAGGGCCCGGGTGCTTTCAGTTCCACATCCTTGCCGGCAGCCGCGAAGATCTGCCGCGCCAGGCTTTCGATGCTCGCCACTCCCGGGCCGCCCAGATTCCAGCTTTGCCCGGCTGCTCCCGCCCAGGCGGCGTCCGCTTCCAGCAGGCCGGCAAGCGCCTCGGCTGCGTCGGGCACGAACACGAACTCGTGCGGGCGGTCGATGGGGGTGAGCACATGGGCCGTTCCGCCGCGCTTGGCCGCTTGGAATGCACTCCACAAATGACTCGCCTCGACGAGGGGCCCGTACAGGTCGGCGACGCGCAGCACCCCGGTCGCGAAAGCACCGGGCACGTGCGCGGCCAGGACGCGATTCTCCTGGTCCCGGCGGATGCGGCCTTTCACGGTCTTCGGCTCGCGGGTGGCATCCTCGCCGACACGCTCGCCGAACGGCTCACTGTAGCTCCAGTTCTGGCTCATCAGAAGAAAGCGACGGACGCCGGCCTCGCGCGCGCCGCGCAGGGCTTTGTCGATCATCGGCAGATGGTCCTTGAACTTCCATAACGCCATGCCCACCAAATACACTGCCGCATCCGCGTCCTGGCAGGCCTCGCGGAAGCTGCTCTTCTCCTCGACGTCCCACTGGAAGTGCCCGCACAGCGGATCGCCGTGGAAGCGCACCTGCAAGCCGAGCAACGAGCGCCCCACCACGCGATGGGGAACGCCGCGCGTGCTCAGGACGGGGGCAAGCGCCCGGCCGACGGCACCGTTCGCGCCCAGGATCGCAACCTTGCCGGGGATGGCCATAGCCCTACGCTACCCGCGGTGCCCCGCACGGGCAAGCCCGCGGGTATTCTCGCTTTATGTTCCTGCGCAAGCTCCGGATCACCATGGAGGGCGGCCGCCCGGTTCCGGTCGCCTGGCTCGATAGCTTTTGCATGCGCAACTTCACCAATGCCGCCGCCTTCGACGACACCTTGCCCGTGACTGACGGCCTGTTGGAGGCCGGGCTGCGCGTGCCATTGCCGGCGCTGTCCGAGGCAATGGAAGCCTGGTTCCGACGCAAAGGCCGGCTCGCCCCGGGGGCGCGGCTGCGGGTGGACGTGCTCGGGGATGCTCCCGCGCATCCTACCGAGCGAGAAACCCCGGGAGGAACGCATCGCATGCAACTGTTTACCCTGCGCCGTCTGCTGGTCGACGAACTGGAAGAAGCTTACCGCGCGGAGCAGTTTGTCCAAGAGACCCTGCCGCGCATGGAAAAAGGAGCCGCGAACGCGGAACTGAAGCGCGTCTTCAAGGACGAGGCGGCGCAGAACGCGGAGCAGCTCCGGCGTCTGGAAACCGTTTTTTCCATCCTTAAGGAGAGCCCGCGCGGCGGCCATGCGAAAAGCGTCAAAGTTCTCCTGAGCGAGTTCGAGGACCGCATGGGCGATGGGGGCGACCCGCCGGTAGTCGACGCCGCCCTGATCGCGGCCGGGCGGCGCATCCAGCATTGGGGTATTGCCACCTACGGGGCCAGCCAGGCCTTCGCGAAGCGGCTCGACATCGACAAGGTGGCCGGGCTGCTGGAGCAGACGCTGGAGGAGAAGCAGGCCACCGACCAGCGGCTCGCGCAGCTCGCGGCGGAGATCCCGATCAAGGGTAACGACGAGGGCGGCGTGCCGGTCTCCTAAGAGTCCCGGCAAACTTTCCCGGGCGTTTGGACATCCGAGCGTAAGCGTCACACGCGGACGGGCGGGGGAAACCGCCCCCGCCGAGGAGAATCGACCATGTTTCTGATCATTGCCGCTGTTTTGGTGCTCGCTTGGATCGGCGGCTTTGCCGTCTTCCACATCGCCAGTTTCGGCATTCACATCCTGCTGATTTTGGCGGTGCTGTCGCTTATCGGCCACTTCGTGCGCGGAGCGCGCGCCTAGCTGCTCGTCGCGGTTATTCGCTGTAGTGCAGCAGACTGAAGACGTCGTACTCGGCGAAGCGTTCGCGGCCTTTCAGGAAGTCCAGCTCCACCGCGAACGCCAGACCGGCCACTTCGCCGCCCAGTTGCTTCACCAGGGACAAGGTCGCCTGCATGGTCCCTCCGGTGGCGAGCAGGTCGTCCACCAGCAGCACCTTCTGCCCCGGCTCGATCGCATCGCGGTGCAGCTCCAGCGTGTCCGACCCGTACTCCAGGTCGTAGCTCACGCTCACCACCTCGGACGGCAGCTTCCTGGGCTTGCGTACCGGGACAAAGCCGGCATTGAGCCTGTACGCGAGTGCCGGGCCGAAGATGAAGCCGCGAGCCTCAATGCCGAGGACCAGGTCCACTTCGTCCTCAATGTAATGAGCCGCGAGCCCGTCGATCAACTCGGCCAGACCCCGCCGGTCCTTGAGCAGAGTGGTGATGTCGTAAAACAGGATGCCGGGCTTAGGGAAATCGGGGACGGTGCGGACCAAACTCTTCAAAAACCGGCTGTTATCCGGTAGTGCTGTCGCCATCGGGTTTACCAGGCTCCTTCGATCGTGAATGTTTCGAGCATACCGGCTTCTTCCGGCGTGAGCGCGTACTCGCTCACCCGGTCGACCCTGGAACCGCGCGGACCCCGCTCCAGCAGCAACCGCAGCTGCCGCAATCGTTCCCCCGTGCCCGCCGCCTGGACCTCCACCGCGCCGCCCTCGGTGTTGCGCACCTTGCCGCGCAAACCCAGCGCGGAGGCTTCCCGGTGCACGAACCAGCGAAACCCCACGCCCTGCACCCGGCCTTCCACACAATAATGCCTGCCTGCCTCCCCGTCGCTCATGCCCTTATCTTCCCAATCTTTCGGACAAAAAGGGAAGCGCGCCCTCCCCATTAAGTGTCGAACCTTAAAGGAACCTTAAGGAGAACGTATGCAAGACGATCGGGATCAAGCTGGAGTTTCGCGCAGGTTGTTTGTAGGGGCGGCCACGGCGGCAGGGGTCGGGATGGCTGCCCTGAATGCCTGGGGGCAGACGCGCACCGAAGCCGTGGCGGGCCGCACCGGTGACAACGCAAGCAACCCGGGCGAGGAGAACAAGGCCCTCCTCGACGAGAACCCCAACTCGAACGAGCCGCCCTTTACCGACCATGGCGATGTGGGCGCGTTGTGGTACTCCTTCGACCTGACCAAGAAGCGCCTGGAAGGCGGCGGCTGGACCCACCAAGTCACCGAGCGTGAGCTGCCCACCTCGACCGAGCTGGCCGGCGTGAACATGAGGCTCACCTCCGGCTCCTTCCGCGAGCTGCACTGGCACACGGCCAACGAGTGGGCATACATGATTACGGGCGAGGCGCGCGTGTCGCTGATGCAGCCCGACGGCAAGATGTTTATCGACGACGTAAAGGCGGGCGACCTGTGGTACTTTCCCGCAGGGTTCCCGCACTCCATTCAGGGCATCGGCAAGGACGGCTGCGAATTCCTCCTCGTCTTTGACGACGGCAAGTTTTCCGAGGACGACACCTTCCTGCTCTCCGACTGGCTGGCCCACACGCCGCCCGACATCATCGGGAAAAACATGGGCTGGACCCGCGCGGAGTGGGACAAGCTGCCCCCGTCCGAGCTCTACATCTTCAAGGCACCCCTGCCGGGCTCACTTGAAGGCGACAAGCAGTTCCTGGGCGAACACCTGGAAACTGAAAACAAGTACACCTTCAAGCTCACCGGCATGCAGCCCACGAAGAAATTCACCGGCGGCGAAGTGCGCGTGGTCGACTCCGCGACGAACTTCCCTGTCTCCACAAACGTGGCCGCCGCGCTGGTCCGGGTCAAACCCGGCGGCCTGCGCGAGCTGCACTGGCACCCGGTCGGCTCCGAGTGGCAGTTCTATCTCCAGGGCAAGGCCCGGATGACGGTCTTCAAACCCGGGGCTAAAGCGCGCACCATGGACTTCAACGCGAACGATGTGGGCTATGTGGGCAGCATGGCCGGGCACTACATCGAGAACACCGGCAAGGAAGATCTCGTTTTCCTCGAAATGTTCCGCGCGCCGAAGTTCCAGGATGTCTCGCTCAACAACTGGATCGCGCGCATGCCGCCGGCGATGGCCGAGGCGCACCTGAAGCTGACCGCCGCGACAATCCGCAAGGTCCCGCAGGAGAAGAGCGAGGTGCTGCCGGCGTAGGTCTCACTCGCCCAGCTCGGACTGTGCCAGGACGAGCGAGCGGATGGTGTTGGGGTCGGCTTTTTCGCCGAACTTTTGGACCGCCGCCAGCGCGTCCCGGAGCGCGGGGGCCAGCTTGGCCCGCTCCGAAGGGCCGAAGCGCCGGACCGCGTTGAGCAGTGCGACCGAGGCGTGGAAGAACACGAACGGCTGCTCGGCGCGCATGCGCTCCACCAGCCAGGGGACCGCGCGCATCTCCGGCTTCATCTGGAGAATGCATATGGCCGCCAGACGCTTGCCGGGCGTATCGGCGGTCATCCACTCGTCGAGGTAGAGGTCCGCCGCGAGCGCGAGGGTGCGCATCTTCGCCACCACCGCGTTCATGGCGCGGGTGCGGTCCGGGCCGGCGTGGCGGGAGGCGCGCACGGTCTCGTACTCCTGCGCGAAGCCCAGCATGCGGGTCTTGATCGCTGCCTCGGCGGCCTTGCGCAGGGTGGAGTTGGGAGCCGACTCGAGCAGGGATCGGACGCCCGTGGCGGCGCGCAGCTCGGTGGGCGGGATGGTCGCGGCGGCCTGGGTGGCGGCGTTCGCGATCGGCTCGGCGGAGGTGTTCGCCGGCGCGGGCGCGACCACCGGCAGCACCATCGCCGCGGTCTCCGAGCGGGAAAGCTGCTGCTGCATGTCCCGGTCGAACTCGATCTGCCAGATCTTGAAGCGGGTAGAGCCCTCGGCGACGCCGACCGCTGCCTTCAGCAGCTCGCCCGCGGGCTCGCGAAACCACCACAGAATCAGCCCGATGAGCGCGGGCCAGACTACCGCCGAGCAAATGGCGGCGACGGCGGCGAGGGTGCCCGGCAGGTCCGATCGGGCGGCCACGGGTTCCGCGAGGGCGAGCATCACGCGCCCGTTCGCCCTGTCTGGGGCAAGAAGCCCGCCAGCACCCAGGGCAGCGCAAGCAGCAGCAGCCCCAGCGCGGCGAGCAAGAGGCTCACCGGCCAGAGCGCGAGGTAGATTTGCGTGAGCGCGGCGGCGGGCATGTACCCGAGCTGCTGCGAGAGCAGGACGGAAACCAGGATCGCCAGACCGACCCCCAGAGTGACACCGCCGACCACGCGAATGCGCTTGAAGCCCTGCTGCCAATCCATGGGGCATGGTAGCCCGGGACGGGCGGGGAGGCAAGAGTACCGACGGGTCAGAGCGCGAGCTGGAATCTGAACAGGGCCGCAGAGCCCCGGCAAAGTGGACTATTGAGCTTTGACTCAAGCGCGAACCCGTACGCTGGCCGTTACAATTCGACCATGGATCTTGCGAAATCAGGTGAGGCGCTCGGAGGTATCCGCAAGCAGCTCCAGGACGTCATCGCCCCGGAGCTGTCGGGCATCAAGGCCCAGCTTGGCGCTCTTCATGAGAGTGTAGGCCTTC
This sequence comes from uncultured Acidobacteriaceae bacterium, assembly GCA_964250195.1. Classification (GTDB taxonomy): domain Bacteria; phylum Acidobacteriota; class Terriglobia; order Terriglobales; family Acidobacteriaceae; genus EB88. The sequence goes on along the minus strand of CAXUEU010000044.1, from coordinate 11,452 downwards.
TCCGCGACGAGATGAAAGCCCAGGAAGCCCGGCTTGCGAAGGCCGTCGAGATCGCGGTGAAGGAAGCTTTCCTAGCGATGCGCCTGGCCGAGTCGGAGAATCGCGCCGCCGAGGCAGAACGCCGCATGGCGGAGATGGCGCGCCGTCTGGAGCAAGGTTCGGGAACCGCGCCAATCGCCAAGCAATAGCCGCCGCTTACGCCCGCGACAGATACACGCCTTCCGCCGTGTCCACCCGGATCCGCTCGCCTTCGTTGATAAATGGCGGCACCTGCACCGTGAGCCCGGTTTCGAGCTTCGCCGGCTTGGTCACGGAGGAAGCGGTCGCCGACTTCAACCCCGGTTCGGTCTGGATCACCGTCAGCTCCACCGTCTGCGGCAGCTCGATGCCTACAGGCTTGCCGTCGAACAGCGACAGCGTAATCTGCAGGTTCGCCGTCAGGAACTCGACCGCGTCGCCCAGGGTGTCGCGCTTCAGATTGGTCTGCTCGTAGCTCTTCGTATCCATGAAGTAATAATCGTCGCCGTCGTTGTAGAGAAACTCCATCGGAATCTCGTCGACGATGACCTTCTCGATCGGGTCGGGCGAGCGGAAGCGGTGCTCGAACATGGACCCGGTACGCAGGTTGCGCAGCTTGGCCTGGATAAAGGCGCGCAGGTTGCCGGGGGTGCGGTGCTCGACCGCGAACACGGTGTGCAGCTCGTTGTTGAACTTGATGATCATGCCCGGGCGCATCTGGGTGGCGGGAATCGCCATAAGGGGGAACTCCTTGAATTTAAGGTCGGCTTCCCGATTCTATCGCCGTTCCCGTCGCGCTAGCAGAAACCGGAACGGCCAGGCTCACGAGCCCGCCCCGAAGACCCTGCCGAAGAAGTGTCCGATGGAGCCGAAGAAGCCGCGCTTCGGTGTCGGTTTCGGAACCGGTGCAGCCGGCGCGACAGCAACAGGCGGGGGCTCGGGCGGCGTGTTCGACGAGAGCGTCGCCGTTACCTGCGCGTGCGGCTGCCCATTCGGCACGACCGGCGCTACCGGCGCGGGCCCTTCCAACTTGGGCGGTGCCTGCAAGCCTTCGCTCACTGCCGTCGGGAAGGCCGTGTCGGCCGGCGTCGAGGACGGTCCGCCGCTCTTCGCCGCCGCCGGTTCGGGCGGCGGGCATCCGCAGGGCTCGCGCTCGTTGTCCACGACGTCCTTGAGCGCCCCCTTGAGGAACAGCACACGCTGCCCCGAACGCACCCGGTATGCGCCGCCGTCCATCAGGCTCGAGGCGATCACGTACGGCGCGTTTTCCCCCGCGTTGTCCACGCAGGTGTCGCCCTGCGCGTTCACGCGCAGCTTCAGGTCCGCCTGCCCCGGCCCGGAGACGAGCAGGCGCAGATCCGGCGTCAGGATCACGTCGGAGTACGCGCCGGGCGTGTAGCGCGCCTCGAACGCGCCCCGGTTCAGTGAAAACAACAGCCCCGCGTCCGCCGGAGCGCCCCCTAAAGCGCTCTGGGAGCGCGGCGTCGCGTCCTTGCCGATCCGCACCGCGGTGCTCGCGCAGACCAGCAGCGTGCCCCCGCGCTCGAGCGCGACGGTCGTGTTCCGCTCCAGCGCCGCGACCTCGCCGTTGTTCGCGAGGGTCGCCCTGCCGTTTACCACGGTCATCGCACCATGGAGAGAAACGCCGTCCACGGGAACCGACGCGACCGGCTGCTGGGCGAACGCGGCCGGTACTCCTCCCGCCGCACAGATTAAAAGCGCGCTGCGAAAAACACCCATGCCGGTTAGACTGCCCTCGCACGCCGCCGGAGCCGTTCCAGCTTGGGCCGGTGGTGCCGGAGGTGGTTGAAAATGAAGCTGAGCAGGCCGGGCGCATTCATCCCGCCGCAAACCGGGTGCTGCAAGACGCCGTATCCAAGCTGGTCCTCGCAGAGATCGCGCAGAGGGTCGAGCAGCCTGGCTCGTGCCTGGTCCCAGTTGCGGGTGCAGGCGGGCAGGTTTGAAGGCTTGCCCGGGAGCACGGCGCGGCCCCCGGCGGGCACCTTGATCCGGAACGGCAGCCGCAGGACGAAGTTCACCGCCGCGAGGCCGGCTTCGGCGCGCGCCGGCACCGGCTGGCGCCTCCTGAGATGGCGCTTCAGTGGCAATGCGGTCTGCGCCTCCATCTTCGTCAGGTGGTCCAGTACGTCGAGCGCGCACCAGGCTTCGGCGCGGGGCTTGAAGCGCAGACGCTCCGGCGCCCACTGCCGCAGGTCGGCCAACACTGCCGCTTTCTGCGCTTCCACTTTCGCGATCAGTTGCTCCATGCCTGCCGCCGTTCCCGAGCTACGCCTTCCATCTTAGCCGCCGATTTCCGGCAGGCCGACGCAGCTCGTCAAAGCGCGAGAAAATTCCCTACCAGGCGCTTGCCATCGACGGTCAGCGCGCTCTCCGGGTGGAATTGCACGCCCTCCACCGGGTACGCGCGGTGCCGCAGGCCCATGATGGTACCGTCCGCCGTCCTGGCCGAAATCTCCAGCTCCGCCGGCAGCCCCTCCTCGGCGACGATCAGCGAGTGATAGCGCGTGCAGGTCATCGGGCTCGCGATGCCCGAGAAGATGGTCCGCCCGTCGTGCGCCACCTCGCTGGTCTTGCCGTGCATCAGCTTCGGCGCGCGCACCACCTGTCCGCCGAACGCCGCCCCCAGCGCCTGGTGGCCGAGGCACACGCCCAGGATCGGCACCCGCCCCGTGAAGCGCCGGATCAGATCGATCGAGATGCCCGCCTCCTCTGGCGTGCACGGCCCGGGCGAGAGCAGGATCCGCTCCGGCGCGAGCGCCTCGACCTCATCGACCGTAAGCTCGTCGTTGCGCCGGATGACCATCGCCGCCCCCAGCTCGCCCATGTACTGGACCAGGTTGTAGGTGAACGAGTCGTAATTGTCGAGAACGAAGACCATCGTCCACCAGTCTATCCGCAGCCTCACTCACATCGAAGGCCGGGAACATTCACGGTCGCTCACGGACAGCTTTGGGCCGATCCGATTCCTTACGACTCTTTCATGTTGCTCCATATTCGGCATCAGCTCCGAGCGCCTTGGGAACCATCCCGAGGACCGTGAGAAGAACGTCAAATGCTTCTATCCTCGCGCCCGCTCGATGGCCCGAAGTACCGCGCCCGCCTTGTGCCGGCATTCCGCGTTTTCGCTGGACGGGACCGAGTCCGCGACGATGCCCGCGCCTGCCTGCACCGACGCCCGCCCGTCCTGCACAAGCAGCGTCCGGATCGCGATGCAGGAGTCGAGGTTGCCCGAGTAGTCGGCGTAGAAGATGGCTCCGCCGTAAATGCCGCGCCGGGCCGGCTCCAGCTCCTCGATGATCTCCATGGCGCGGATCTTGGGCGCGCCCGAGAGCGTCCCGGCGGGGAAGCAGGCCCGGAGCGCATCGACCGCGCCCACCCCCTCGCGGAGCCGCCCCTCGATCGCGCTCACGATGTGCATCACGTGCGAGTAGCGCTCGATGCGCATCAGCTCGCGCACCGCGACCGAGCCGAACTGGCTCACCCGGCCCACGTCGTTGCGGCCCAGGTCGACCAGCATCACGTGTTCGGCCCGCTCTTTTTCGTCCGCGAGCAGCTCCTCCGCGATTCGCCGGTCCTCCCCTTCGTCCGCCCCGCGCGGGCGCGTGCCTGCGATGGGCCGGTACTCGATGCGGCGGCCCGCCACCCGCACCAGCATCTCCGGGGAGGAACCGACGATTTCCAAGCCGTCCAGCCGGAGAAAGTACATATACGGCGATGGATTGACGACCCGCAGCGAACGGTAAATGGCGAAGGGGTCCACGCCGGGTTCGCAGTCGAAGCGCTGCGAAAGCACGACCTGGAAGATGTCCCCGGCGGCGATGTAGCCCTGCGCGCGCGCGACCGCCCGGAGGTAATCGCGCTCGGTGGTCCGGCTGGTGATTGTGAGCGGCCCTTGCGGGGGCGGTGCACCTGTCGCGCTCGCCGGCAAGGGCCGCGCCAAACGCGCCGCGAACCGGTCAAGCCGCTCGACCGCCCCGGCGTAGGCCTGCTCCGGGTCAGGCTCCTTCCTCAAGTCCGCCGTCACCACCAGAACCATCTCCCGGCGCAGATGATCGAAGGCGAGGATCTCGTCGAAGAACAGGAAGCACGCGTCCGGGGTTCCGAGCTCGTCCGGCGCGGTGGCGGGCAGCCGCTCCACCTGCCGCACCGCGTCGTAGGCGAAAAACCCGACCGCGCCCGCGGTAAACGGCGGCAGCTCCGGCAGGGAAGCGGGGGTGTGTCCGGCGAGCAGCGTCTTCAGGGTCGCGAACAGGTCGCCCGTGGCGGCGCGCGCCGCGCCGTTTTCGGTGATCGTGAGCTCGGCCCCGCGCGCGACCACCTTGCGGAATGGCCTGGCTCCGATGAAGGTGTAGCGCCCGACCGTCTCGCCGCCCTCGACCGACTCCAGCAGGAAGCACTCCGGCTCGCCTTCCGCCAGGCGAAAGAACGCCGTGACCGGGGTTTCGAGGTCGGCGTTGAGCCTGACGAACACCGGCACCAGCGTGTGCCGCGCGGCCAGCTGGAGGAACTGCTCCCGCGCGGGCCGCGCGCCGGGGATGCCGAGAGGGGTGGAAGCCATGCGTCCCTTATCGTACCGCCCGCGCCGCCGGGTCGTAACCGGCATGACCGAAGTGACGCGCCGCCTTGCCCGCTTGGGTGCCGAGGCGTAGACTCGGGGACGTTTGCCCGTGCCTTGGCGGGTTTGGAAGGGGTGCGACCGGAATGGCAACGACGATACCGCTCGAGCAGGAGATCAACCCATGGGAGGCGCAGTCGGCCCGCTTCGAGCTGGCCGCCCGCAAGCTCAACCTGGAGGACGGCTTATGGAAGGTGCTCCGGCAGCCTTCGCGCGAGATCATCGTGCACTTCCCGGTGCAGATGGACGATGGACGCTTCGAGGTTTTTACCGGCTACCGTGTGCAGCACTCGCAGGCCCGCGGCCCCGGCAAGGGCGGTATCCGCTACGCGCCCGACGTGACTTTGGACGAGGTGCGCGCGCTGGCCGGCTGGATGACCTGGAAGTGCGCTGTGGTCAACATCCCGTTCGGCGGCGCGAAGGGCGGGGTGATCTGCGACCCCAAGAAGATGTCACAGGGCGAGCTGGAGCGGCTCACGCGCCGTTACACCGCGGAAATCATCGACTTCATCGGTCCGGAAAAGGACGTGCCCGCGCCTGACCTCGGCACCAACGAGCAGACCATGGCCTGGATCATGGACACTTATTCCATGCACATGCGGCAGACCGTCACCAGCGTCGTGACGGGCAAACCGTTGTCGATCGGCGGCTCGCGCGGACGCCGGGAAGCGACGGGGCGGGGCTTGCGCAAGGTGTGCGGCGAGGCCGTGCGCTTCCTCGGCATGCCGCTCGAAGGCTGCCGGGTCGTGCTCCAGGGCTTCGGCAACGTGGGGTCCAACGCGGCCCGGCTCATGGCGGACGCGGGTTACAGGATCACCGGCATCGCCGAGGCGGACGGGGGCCTGTGGAACCCGGAGGGCATCGACATCCACGCGCTTTCCGAGTACCGCCTGCGCAACGGCACTGTCCTGGGCTTTCGCGGCGCGGAGGCCGCCGACCCGGACGAGCTCATCACCGCGGAGTGCGAAATCCTGATTCCCGCGGCGATGGAGAACGTCATCACCAGCCGCAACGCCGACCGTATCCGCGCGCGCATCGTAGCCGAGGGCGCGAACGGGCCCACGACCGCGGTCGCGGACGAGATCTTGGCCGACAAGCGCATCTTCGTCATTCCGGACATCCTGGCCAACGCCGGGGGGGTCACGGCGTCATACTTCGAATGGGTGCAGGACCGGCAGGGTTACTTCTGGAAGGAAGACGTGGTGAACGAGCAGCTCGAGGCCATCCTCGCCGACTCTTTCGAGGACGTGGTCCGCTATGCCGAGGCGCACGACGTGAACAATCGCATCGCGGCTTACATGCTGGCCATGGACCGGGTCGCGTTCGCCATCAAGCAGCGCGGGATCTACGCCTAAGGCGCTCGTGTTCCCGTTTCGGGCATTCCAGGGCTCGTCGTCCCAAAATGGGAACGGCAGCCCGGAACCGGCGCAAGCGCCCTAAAGAAAACCGGTGAAGCCGCCGATACTGGCTTCATGTTCGACACATCCACGCCCACTGCCCCGAATCCAACCGCCGCCGGCATGGCGGCGGTCCCCCTACGGCCCGGAACGTTTCCCCTGGAGCTCGAAACCGAGTTCGCCGAGGCCGCAAGCGCGGTGCCCTCGGGCGGGGTGCTCCCCGGCCTGCTCTGCGCGACGCTGCTTTTTCATGGCCTGCTCATCGCCGAGCGCAGCCTCACGGCCCTGCCGCCGCGCATGTTCGCGGCTCGCGGCGGCCCGGTCACCGCGCTGCTGCTCGTCTTTCTGCTTTTGCCCGCCCTCGCGCGGAAGGCGCGGCCCGCTCGGGCGTTTCTGGTGTTCTTCATGGCGCTGCTGGTCGCGGCCCTGCTCGCGGGCACCCCGTTCGCCGGTGCCGGGCAGCTGCTGCCCATGCAGACCGGCGTGGCCGCGCTTTTGCTTTTGCTGGGTTGGCTCACGGCCCTGCCGCAAGGCTGGACTTTCCTGCTGACCGGCAGCGCCCTGCTGGTCGACGCGGCCGCGCTGTGTTTCGGCCCGGCCATGCACACGGCCGGCAGCCCCGTCATCCTCGAGTCCTTCTGGGCACCGGGCTGCGCGTCCGCGCTGCTGCTGCTGCTCGCGAGCGTGCGCCACGGCGAGGCGCGCCGCGACTTCCTGCTGCTGCGCCAAAGCGCCTTTGCCGATGTCCGCAGGGCCGCCCCCGCGGAGCAGGCCGACACCCGCGATGATGCCCTGCATCTAGACCCGCAGACCGGCGTCGCCAACCGCGCCGCCTTCGACATGCGCTTTCGCGCGGCGTGGGACAACGCCGCCGCCCGGCGCTCCTCGATCGCCCTGCTTTTCTTCTCGATCGACAACCTGCCCGAGGGGAAGCGCGACCTCGGCTTCCAAGGCTTCGAAACCATGCAGCGGAAAGTAGCCGCGCTGCTCAAGGAAGGCCTGCGCCGCTCCGACGATATGGTCGCCCGCTACGACTCGCAGCACTTCGTGGTCATGATGCCGGGCGTAGGGGTAGACGGCTCCGCGCAGATCGGCGAGCGGCTCCGCGGCTGCGTCGAGGAGATGCGCTTCTTCGCCGCGCAAAAGCGCTATCCCGTCACGGTGACGGTCGGGACCGCCAGCATTCGCGCCAAACGGGGCACCCCGCGCGAGAAGCTCATCGAAGGCGCCGTCCAGGCTCTCGAACAGGCGCGCGCCGCAGGCTCGAACGTGGTCTGCGTAGAAGGACGGGGCTGCATCCCCAAAATGAGCTGACGGGCTTGCCCGGAGGGTTGGAGGGCTGGTGCATAATGAGGGTGCGACCCGGCCCCCGACACTGGCCCTTCTCCGACGCGTGAACCTGCCGAACTCCATCACGACGAGCCGCATCCTGTGCGTGCCGCTTCTGATCTGGCTCTTGTCCCCGTACTTTCCGGCCCGCGCAGCCGCCGGTACCCAGGAGCTGTGCATTTCCGCGTTCTTCATCCTGGCTTTCGTGACCGACGGGGTGGACGGCTACCTGGCCCGCAAGCGCGGACAGATCACCACGCTCGGCATGCTGCTCGATCCGCTCGCCGACAAGCTCCTGGTTACCGCCGCGTTTATTGCCCTGGTTCAGTTCAACCCCGTGGTGGTTAAACCTTGGATCGCCACGGTGGTCATCGGACGCGAATTCCTGGTGAGCGGGCTGCGTTCCATCGCCGCCTCCGAGGGCTTCACCATCGCCGCCAGCGACCTCGGTAAGCTCAAGACCGTCATCCAGATCATTTCCGTGGTCGCCGCGGTGCTCGACCGGCAATGGCAGGCCTGGTACCTGGGCTGGTTCGTGCTGCCCATCCACTCCATCGCGATCGCTGCCATTTACTTCATGGCGCTGGTCTCGATCCTCTCGGCGGGTGACTACTTTATCGCGTTCTGGCGCAAGGTGGACCGCGCCGGGGCTCTCCGGCGCGAGGAGGAAAACGCGCTGCTGGCCGCGCGCAAGCAGCAATAGCCGTTGCGCGAGTTACGCCGGGATTGCCCGCGCGTGCTGCACGTTCTGCGTCGCCGTTGCCGCCGGACTCCCGGAGCGCTGCAAATTTTGCACAAAATGATACGGCGGCCACGGCCCGGAAAGCTGCAACCGGCAGTCCGCCATCTGTTCCCGCACCAGCGCGAACTTATTCACGTAGCGCTCCACCAGCCGCGAGGGGATCAGATGGCTGACGTCGAGCTGCATTCGGCCCGGCTCCAGGCGGCGGCAGCTCAGCTCCTCGGCGAGCGGCGCGAACATCCGGTTGAGCTGCATCGAAACCGACCGCGCCCGGGTCTGCCGCTCCCTTTGCCGGGCTGCGTTCTCGCGCAGCTCGCTCAGGTAGGTCCGTCCGCCCGCGATCGCGTACAAGTTTTCCCGGCCCGGCTCACGGCAGCCGTCGTCGAGCGTCAACTTGATATGCATTTCGCTCTTGCCGTGCAGCAGCGCAAGGTTGGACAGGAACTGGCGCTGGTTGGCGCGCACCGAACGACGCAGAAGCTCGTCGTTCGCGAACACCGTGCCGAAACGGAACGGCAGAACGGTCGCGAGCGAGAAGCAGGCGGCGACGACGCGGGCATGGTCTTTCGGGTGCTGGGAGGAAGCGGCGGCGGAGGGTGCGTGCTCGGAGACAACGACCGCAAGGTCGCTGGCGCTCTGGAGAAAGATCTGGCCGCCGTCGATGCCGGTCATCTCGGGAAGCGGCACCGGTTTTCGATGGTGCTGCATTTCGGGGAAGGCTTGTTTCTCGGTAACACAGTAGGCATACCACGCCATTGGGGCACTCCACGGGCTAAGGGTGTTCCGGTCAAGTCGTAACTACGCAGAGGGAAGCGCCCGGAGAGCGCGGTCGGTAACCGTTCTCCCCGATTGGTGAGCATCCTAGCCGCCCGTACCCAGGCTTGGCAATCGAAATCTCCCACGAAAGTGGTAGTGCACCCGCGCCTCCGTTTGGCGGTTACCGGCGCATAGTCACCGCCAGAAGGACCACCTGCGCGATGACCAGCAGGAGCAGGATCAGCAGCCCCGCCGTGAGCAGGCGCGATCGGTCCTGCACCTGGTGCGTCAGGTGCGACAGCGTCCCCTGCTCGGCGACCGTCCGCTCGAGTCCCTCCCGCATCCGCCGCAGCTGCTCGTCTTGCCCCTCCACGCGCTCCCGCAAGCCCAGGACTTCGGCTTCCAAAGCCGCCTGCTTCTCCGCGCTCGCCCCGGAAATAGCTGGGGCAGCCGGAGCGGCCGCGACCGGCGCCGCGGACGGGGCAGGTGTGCCCGCGAACAACCGCAGCAAGGGTACGAACCGCTCCGCCGCCTGCACGCCCCGCCCCACGGCCTGCACGCCCCCGTGCGGAATGGCCTGAAGCGCCCGGCTGAGCACCGGCACGACCGAGTCCAGGTTGCCGAGCAGTTGGCGGCCCAGCCTCCCCGGCGTGGCCGGAGGGTGGCTCGGCTCGATAGCCAGAGGCGTCTCCATTCCGGCCGCCGCCTCGTCCGGCCCGGACACGCCCACATGCTGCTCGGCCCTCTGTTTTTCGCCTGCGGCGGGCTCCCCTGCCTGCCGCATCAACCGGTCCACCGAATCGTACTTCGCCATACCCCGACCCCTCTTTTCATTCGTGAGCGAGCGCCCGCGTGAGCGAGGCCCGCATGGCTTCCACCGGTGCCGGCTTCCCGGTCCACAGCGACCACTGCCGGGCACCCTGATGCAGAAACATCTCCAGCCCGTCGATCACTTCGATGCCGCGCGCCCGCGCCGCACGCACCAGCGGCGTTTCCACCGGGCGGTAGACTGTCTCGAACACCACCTGCGCCCCCGTCAGGGCGTCCTCGTCCACCGGAAGCTCCGCCGCGAGCGCCCCCGCCATGCCGGCCGGCGTCGCGTTCAGCACCACGTCGAACCCCCTTACCCGCGAGCGCTCCGCGACCCGTGCGCCGCTCTCCCGCGCCAACTGCTCGGCGGCGGCGCGCGTCCGGTTCAGGATGGCAACCTCCGCCCCCGCCGCGGTCAGCGTGAAAGCCGCCGCGCGCGCCGCGCCCCCGGCACCCAGCAGCATTACCCGCGCGCCCCGGAGCCCGATGCGCCGGGCCAGCGGCTCGGCGATCGCCGCCGCGTCCGTGTTGGTTCCCCACAGCGAACCGTCATCCCGCCGGACCACCGTATTTACCGCGCCGATCGCCGCCGTGAGCGGGTCCACCATGTCGAGCCGGGGCATGAGGCTCACCTTCCACGGCATCGTTACGCTCATCCCCGACAGCGGCAGCCCGCGCGCGAAGCGGAGCAGGTCGTCGAGCGAGGTTGTGTGCAGCGGCAGGTATACGGCGTCCACCCCGGCCGCGTGAAAAGCCGCATTGTGCATCGCCGGCGAGAGCGAGTGCGTTACCGGATTGCCCGCGACGCCATAGACGCGCGTCTCCGGCCCGAGCGCGCCTACCCGGTACTCCTCTTCCAGAACATGTGCCGGTACCTGCCCCGCCGCCGTCGCC
>CAXUEU010000044.1:0-860 GCA_964250195.1 uncultured Acidobacteriaceae bacterium | reverse complement strand
GTCCACAGCCCGCCCGCGCGAACCCCCAAAACCCGGCTCGGCAGCCCGGGGAGGCCCATGCACATGCCTACGACCGGCATCTTCGCCGCGCTCTCCGCGACAAACTGCAGCATGGCAAGGTTGTCGGCCAGCCCCCGGGCGGTCGAGACCACCTTGTAAGTTGCCGCTCCCGCCAGTTCTCCCAGCGCCCGCAGCGTCGCCGCGAGATCCCCCGTGCCCTTGAAATCGTGCGCGCTCGCGACCAGCCTTGCCCCGGTCTTGCCGACCGCCTCTTTGAACCGCCGCAGGCGGTCCGGGTGGACCGCCTGCAGCGTCTCCAACTCCAGGTCCACCATCGCCGCCCCGCTCTCCGCGAAACGCAGCAGCAGCTCCAGTTGGTCCTCGACGGAACTCGCGAAGCCGCCCCCGCCCACGGCGCGGCGGCACGTCGCCAGTACCTGGATTTCCGGCCTTTCGCGGCAAAAAGCAGCCAGGGCCGGGACAGCTTCGGACGGCTGCGGGAGGGCATCGAAGCGGAGCTCCAGGAAGCGGTTTTGCCCGGCTTCGCGGGAAGCCATCGCGAATAAACTCCTCGCGTCGGAGGCCTGCAAAGCAACGCACACGGGCCCAGGCTGTCTGAGCGGATGGGCATCCCCGGCAGGCGCTGGATAGGGCGGTATCGACAGTGGTGGCTCTCCCGGGCGGGATTGGGGTCCGCCCAGCCGATGCTAGCCGGAGCAACCCCGCCCCGCAACCCCGCACCCGCATGCGGTCTAATAAGGAGCATGGAACCGACCGTCGAGCTTTCCCCCTCGCCCGAGCAGCAGATGCACCCCTGGCCCGGCCCCCCCCCCGCAGCTCTCGCAGCCAGGGTCCGCGGC
>CAXUEU010000043.1:0-22686 GCA_964250195.1 uncultured Acidobacteriaceae bacterium | reverse complement strand
GCCCATGGGCGGGGGCGGGGCCGCGCCGCCCATGGGCAGCGCGCCCCGCTCGGCGTACAGCACCTCCCACGCGCCGGCGTGCGCGCGCAGCCACCCTTCGAGCTCCACTTCATACGGCGGCTCGGGCAGCGCGGGATCGTCGAGGTAGGTCATCTCGACCAACGCTTCGTCGCGGGTGAACGGGAGAACATAGACGAAGCGGATGCGCCCGGGCACGGAGGAAGGCAAAAACCGCATCAACTCCACGGTTTCGGGATCGAAACACGCCCGGTTCGTACGCACGTGCCAGCCGAGGAAACTCTGGACGAAAACGGGCGCGGGCGCGCCGAGCGGGGGACGGCTGTCGAACACACGCCCGGCGGTAACCGGGCCGCGATCCGTCTCGATGCGGACGCGGCCGTCACCCCCATCGCGAAGGGAGTGGACGCGGACGCCCCGGCGAAGCTCGATCCGGGGCTCGCGGGCGATCCCGGAGATTCGTGCGAGCGCCGCCTCGTAAAAGGCGTCCGCCGGGATGTGGCAGTACCGGTACCGGCTGCTGCCCCGGGTCGCGCCGCCCTCGCCGTCGCTCACCCGCCATCGCGCCCAGGAGTGCGAAACGGCCGCCTCGAACGGGTGCGGGTCCGTGTTCCAGAAGCACCAGGTGCGGTCGCGGGTGTACTCGCGGCGCGGCTCCAGCAGCAGAATCCTGCCCCCCACCCGGGCCTCGGCCAAGGCGACCGCCAGGCTCAAGCCCGCGCAGCCCGCGCCCACGATCGCGGTATCGGCGGTCACGGGATGCTCTCCACTTCGGCCGGCCCGCGCGCGTAACACCTCGATAGGCTCATGGCCGGTGCCTGCGCGAGCGAGCGAAACACCAGCGCCGCCTTGCGCGGGCCGCCCACAACGGCGCGGCGCTGCCACGAGAGCTCCGGTGCCTTCCCGACGAGCACCCCGATCTCCCGATAGCAGGAAGCGGCGGCGAGGATGGCCGCGCGCGTCCGCAGGGGGAGCAGGCGCATCCCGGCGTGGGCGCTCCGGTAGTAGCGGTCGGCCAGGGCGAGCAGTTTTGCGAGAGCCGAGGCTAGCTCTGTCCCACTCTCCCCGTTCAGGGCCGCGCCCACGCGCTCGGGGGAAAGCCACTCGGCAGGCAGGTAAACCCGTCCGCGTTCCCAATCCTCGTGGACGTCGCGGGCGATATTGGTGAGCTGCATGGCCATGCCGAGCCGGGAGGCTGCGGCAGCTCCGTTCGGCGGCGCGCCCAGGATGCGGCACATCATCAGCCCCACCGTGCCGGCGACGCCGAATGCGTAGCGCAACAGCTCCTCCTCGGTCGCGATGCGGCGCGGACCGGTATCGGCGGCGAGAGCCTCGAGCAAAGCGACGGCGACGGCGAAGATGCCCGGGTATTGCTCCTCGAGCGCGACAGGCCAACCCGCCTCGGCGGCCGCCTCTCCCAAAGGGTCGGCCCGGAGCGCCGCGATGGCACCGGCCAGGGAACAAGGCTCGCCGATTCCGAGTTCGTTTTTGGGCTCGTTTTCGGGCTCGTCCGCAAGGTCGTCCATGCGCCGGCAAAAAGCGTACAGCTCCGCCGCGTTGGCCCGCGCGCGCGTCGGCAGCAGCCGTGAGGCGAGCGCAAATGTCCGCCCGGAGCGCGCCATCACTTCCTCGGCTCTCACGCGAGGCTCCGCATCTCCGGGAAGTAGTGCTCCAGGACCTTGGCCGAGCACAGCACGCCGGGCAGGCCCGCGCCGGGGTGGGTGCCGGCACCGACCAGGTACAGGCCGCGCACGTCCTCCGACCGGTTGTGGAAACGGAAATACGCCGACTGCATGAGCGTGGGCTGGATGGAAAAGCCGGTCCCGTGCTCGGTGCGGAGCGTGTCACGGAAGTGCTCCGGGGTGACGTGGAACTGGACCTCGATGCTTGCGCGCAGGCCGGGGCAAAGGGTCTCCTCGAGCGTCTGGATAGTGTGAGCCGCGAGTTTGGGGCCGACGACCGACCAATCCGCCGGCCGGGCGGAGTATGGCGTTTCAAGGTTGGGGACGGGCACCAGCGCGTACAGGCTTTCCGAGCCCGCCGGGGCGAGCGAGGGGTCGGTGCGCGTGGGCGCATGGAGGTACAGGCTGATGTCGTCCGAAAGCAGTTTGTGGTCGAAGATCTCTTCCAGAAGCTCTTTATAGCGGCGGCCGAGCAGGATGGTGTGGTGCGCGAGGTCGGGGTAGCTGCGGCGCACGCCGAGGTAGAGCACAAACAGCCCCATTGAAAACTTCTGCCGGCGGATGCGCGCGTCGGTCCATTTGCGGCGGTGCTCGCGGCCGACAAGCCGGCGGTAGAGCGCGGGCGCATCGGCGTTGGCGATGACCACGTCGGCCGAGAAGCGCCCGTCGCGCTCGAGCTCGACGCCGACCGCGCGCCCTTTCTCGACGGCGATGCGGCGGACGCCGGAGTTGAGGTGCAGCCGGATGCCCTCGTCCCTCATGAGCCGGGCCATGGCGGCGACCAACGCCGCGGTACCGCCCATGGCGAACAGCACGCCGTCCTTGCGCTCCAGATGCTGGATCAGCGCGTAAATCGAGGTGGTGTGGAAGGGGTTGCCGCCGACCAGCAAAGGCTGGAAGGAGAAGACACGGCGCAGGGCTTCGTCCTTGAGATAGCGGCTGACAAACGTATACACCGACTCGTGGCTGCGCAGGGCGAGCATGCGCGGCAGCAGAGCGAGCATCTTCGAGGGCGAATCGAACGGCACCGCGCCCAGCTCCTCGAAGCCGACTTTGTAGATCTGCTCGACCTTGGCTAACAGGTCGCGGTAGCCGGGAACGTCACGCGGCGAAAACACCCGGACCCGTTCGACCAGGGCTTCGAGGTCCATGCCGTCCCCGCCGTAGTCGAAGGTGCGGCCATCGGCGAAGCGGATGCGGTACCAGGGGGTGAGCGGGCGAAACTCGACCGCGTCCTCGCGGCGCTTGCCGAACAGCTGCCACAGCTCGTCGAACAGAAACGGCGCGGTGATGACGGTAGGACCGGCGTCGAAAGTGTAGCCCTGACGCTTGTACATGGTGGCGCGGCCGCCGGGCTGGGGCTGGTTGTCGAAGACGTCGACCTCGAAACCCCCGGCACGGAGGCGCAGCGCGGCCGCCATGCCCCCGAAGCCCGCGCCGATGACGACTGCCTTAGCCACGTTCTGCCCCCGAGGCGTGAAAAGGGGCACGGAAAAAGTCCGCGCCCCTCGAAGCGATGATACGACGGCGTTGCAGGGTTAGATTGCGGTTCGCGCGACGCTCGGACTGAAGTCGCCCGACTCGATCGCTGACTTCTTCGCCAGGCTAACCGCCCAGATTCCGTAGGCGATTTTGGTGACCAGGTCTAGGATCGTATAGGTGACCGCGTCGAAAACGGGGCTCAAGCTGCGCAGTCCCTCCTGCCCGAGCAGGAACACGATCGGATACAGCGCCCACAGACCGAAAAGCGCGGTAGCTTTCTTCATGTAGTCCGCGCCGTTCGGGCCGGCCGTCGCCAGCTTCTTGAACGGGCCGAAGAGCAGGCCGTAGATCGCGACGAAGGCGATGCAGCTGCACAGGTAGAAACTCCACTTGATGTGCGGATTGTCCGTCAGCCCGGCAAGGAAGCCGGTGGCGATCATATACACATCAGCACCCATCAGACCCAGAATCAGGCCGGTCCGCTTCGCGCCCGTTCCCTTGAGCCCGGCGGCGACGAGGCTGTAGAGCAGCAGGGGCGTGGTAATCGACCAGTCGATGTAGCGGCCGTAGTAGTAGACCCGGCCCACGCTTGTGACGGTGTGCGCCGCGCCGAGCGACATGGCGAGGTAGAGCGTGAAGGCAGTCAGCGGGACGAAGAAGTGGGATAAGTAATCACCTTCGTCATATTCGCTCTTATTGGCGACCAGGGCGAAGTACAGCGGTACCATGCCCAGCAGCATCCCGATAGTTCCTATCCACAGCCACGTCTCGACGTTCATACCTGCATCCTCGGGGAAAAGTAATGATGCAGGTTGGGATGCAAAGCGTAGACGAAAGTAAGACTCGGTTTGAAGGAACTTACCGGAAGTTCTATATGCCGACCTACTGTTTCGAGCCTGCCAGAGGGCTGGGCGGCTCGGGGCCGATGCGGGTCCTGGCCTCGGGAATGTCGGTGAGCATGCGCGGTTTTGGGGTCGGCGGGTTGGTTACCGGGCGCTGCACGATCGGGACCACTTCATGGTGGGCAGCCAGCATGCGTCCATGATTGGAGACGCTCTCGTTCCAGACGACGTAGTGTTTCTCGTCGACGCGGTCGGTAAAGAGCGTCTCCCGGCTGCCGTCAAGCTTGAGATGGATCAGCGGCGGCGGCGCGGTGACGATGTCCTCGCTCAGGAAGGGCTCGTTGGGGATGTGCGGGTAAGCCCCGGCCATCTCCGCGATGCAGGCCGAGGCGGCGATCCAGCCTTGCACCGGCTGCAGATTCTTGTAAAGCGTCGAGGGCGGCAGCGCGCGGTTGACGGTCGCCCCACTGGTCTTCGCGAGCAGGGTGTTGGAGCCGCTCTCCACGCTGCCGTGGGTGTTCGCGATCACCCGCACGGGCTCGACCGGATCGCGCGGGACGAGCGCCGTAAATGCAAAGTCCTTGTTCTTGGAGCGGCGGATGAAGTGCAGCAGAATCGAGCCCTCGCCGGGTGCCGGCACACCGACGACCCGTTCGGCATTCGGCTCGGTCGCCGGGCATACGCCCTGCTGGTACTGCCAGCCCGCGAGATGGAGGTCGTAGGCATGGAAGGCCGCGGCACGGACCAAATCGCCCTGCCGCGCGGCGATCAACTCCGCGTCATGCGGCGCGATCGTATCGCCTGAACTGTCTTCCGACCGGTGCGGGAGAGCAAAATAGACGATGCGAGGATTATCCTCCACACTGCGGCCGATCATGCCGGGCGGGGTGGTCGGCAGAATGTCGGAGCCGAGATCGATCTCCGGGTTTGCCCCGAGGCCCAGGTCCATGCCTTCGCGGGAGGAGTCGACCGTATAGTCGATGTCGGTGTGGGGCTTCGAGTCGAGCCGAACATCCGGCTGCTGCACCGGCTTGGGAGCCTTGTTCGCGGGGGCGATCCGGGGCTCGGCCGTGCCCGGTTCAGACGGGCGCTGGGCCGCCGGCTGGTTCGGCGCAGCCTCCTGAGCGCGCGTCCGCTGGCCCACGAAAAAGGTGAGAATCACCGGCACCAGGATGGCAAAGTGCTTCATGCGAGTCCTACTTTACCACCCGGAAGCGCGGAAACGAGGAGGCGCTCGCGAAGCCGCCCCCCTGGTTTTCCCAAAACGGGAATCGCTTACGACGTCTTGCGCCGCGGACGGGCCGTGGCGGCCGGTTTGCGGGTTGCAGCCGCCGCCGGCTTGGGGCCGCCGTCCTTGAGCACGATCGCGGGCGGGTTCTGGGTATAGGAGTCGAAGGTCCCGACATAGGTTACGTCGGTCCCGACCACGGGCGCGGTCTTGAGCGGCTCCTTCATATTGATGGTGAAGTCCGCTTTGTTCGACTGTTTGTTGTCCTCGGAGACGGCCAGCTGCACCTGCTCCGGGGTGGCCTCGACCACCTTGCCGGGGATCGCGAAAGTCTGGCCCTTCAGGGTCGCCCAAACCTTCTCCGCGTCTTCGGTGCTGCCCTTAGACAGGACGAACTCCTTGTCGGACAAGGACAGCGTTTTCAGGTCCGTGGTGCTGGTGACCGCGGTGTGGGCCAGCTCCGCATCGGACGGCGGTGGCGGCGCGGCCACCGGCTTGTAGTCGGCTGGCGGGAACAGGTTGGCCTGCGCCAGGGTTTTGATCTGGTCGAAGCCGTCCAGATTGGGGCCGTGGTACTTCTTGTACCAATACTCGGCGGCCTGTTCGATCTGGTCCTTGGAAGGGCCCTGCGCGAACTGCGCGGCGCGGGTCAGGAACCAGATCGCGTTGACCTGATCCTTCGGATCCTCCTGCAGGTAGGCCTGGCCCAGCTGGTACGTATCCACCAGGCCCGGGCCGGTCTGGGTCTGCGCGGGATCGGTGTAGGCCTTCAGCTCGGCCTGGTAGGCGTCCACGGCACTTTTGTAGTCCTTCTTGGCGACGTCGTCCGCGGCGATGGCGCTCTGGAAGATCGGCGTCGACAGATTCTTGAGCTTGGTGAAGTCCGCGTCGCTCATGGTCGCGGGCTTGGTCGCGCCCAGGCCCTTCTGCGCCAGCGCGGCCGCGTCGTCGAGCTTGGCCTGGTCTACCGGGTTGGCGGCCTGCGCCTGCTGCTTCTCGACGTAGACGATGAAGGTCAGCGCGCGTAGGTTGGTGGGGTCGACCGCGAGCAGGCGCCGCGCGGCATCCACCGTCTTGGTGGTGTCGTTGGCCTGCTGGTACGCGCCGACCAGCTGCTCCAGCATCTCGGTCTTGACCACCGAGTTCGGATACTGCGTCAGGAATGCCTCGATCGCGGAAGCCTTGGCCGCCGGCGAGCTCTGCCCCACTGCGTTGGTGTAGGCGTTGTACTCGGCCGGGTCCTTGATCGTGATCTGCCCGGCAGCCGGCGCGGTACCGGCCTGCGCGGGAGTGGCGGCCGCCCCCGGCGTGGTCGAGGTCCCCTGGCTAGTGGTGGCCTGGCCGGCCGCCGGAGCCGTGGTCTGGCCGGGGGCGGTGGGCGTCGTTCGGGCGTTCGCGGCAGGGAGAGTAACAAGCGTGCTGGCCGCAAACGCGAGCAGCGAGTGTGCAACGACCTTTTTCATGCTCCGCTCCTAAGGGAGATTCCTACGTCGATCTGGGGACTGGCTTTCCGCGTAGCTTGTGCTCGATGCAGGCAAAAACGAGCGGGACCATTCCTCCCTCTTATAAACCAGATTGCACTCGGAGAGGAACCCGGGCCTCCGGCGCTGTCCCAGGGCGCATCTGTGAAGCTGGGAAGAGGTGGGCGAATGGCGGCAAATGGGAAGCTCGCGGGGAAAATCGCCGTGGTCACGGGCGCGGGCCGGGGCATCGGCGAAGCCATTGCCCTGCGCCTGGCCGGGCTGGGCATGCACGTGGCGCTCGCGGCGCGCAGCGCGGACCAGCTCGAGCGGCTGTGCGGCGAAGTCGAGGCGCGGGGCGGCCAGGCGTCGGTCCACCCGCTCGACCTGCGCGACCCGGCGGCCATCGAGCGGTTCGGGCGCGCGGTTCACGAGCGGTTCGGCGCGTGCCATGCGCTGGTCAACAACGCCGGGGCGGGTGGCGGGGGCACGCCGCTCCACGAGTTGGACCCGGCGGCCTGGGACGAGGTGATGGAGTCCAACCTGAAAGCGCCATACCTGATGATTCGCGCGCTCGCACCGGGGATGATCGAGCGCAAGACCGGCCACATCGTCAACATTTCTTCGCTCGCCGGGCACAACCCGGTCGCGAACGCGGCCGCTTACTCCGCCTCCAAGTGGGGGCTCAACGGGCTCACCTATTCGGTAGCGGAAGAACTGCGCCCGCACGGCATCCGGGTCTCGGTGGTCGCGCCGGGGTCGGTCAACACCGGCTTCGGCGGCGGTGCGCCGGGTACCGACGAGCGCGCACTACGCAAGATCCAGCCCGGCGACGTGGCGCACGTGGTCGCGATGCTGCTCACGCAGGAGCCGCAGAGCTTCGTGAGCGAGGTTCTGCTGCGGCCTACGAGCAAGTCCTAAGCGGCGCGGCTGCGGCGGGGGCGCTGGAGCAGGGCCCAACGCGGAGATGCCCCCGCCGTGTCGAGGTTCGCATCGAGGTTCAGGACCCGCGCCGCGAAGACTTCCTCCGCGATCAGCGCGACGACCGGCGCGAG
Source organism: uncultured Acidobacteriaceae bacterium (assembly GCA_964250195.1). Taxonomy (GTDB): domain Bacteria; phylum Acidobacteriota; class Terriglobia; order Terriglobales; family Acidobacteriaceae; genus EB88. The sequence continues at coordinate 14,919 of CAXUEU010000043.1, read as the reverse complement.
AAACGGGGCAAGCTCGCCGAAGACGCGGGTTTCCGTCACGATCGCCCACTCGAACATGAAGGCGTACCACACAGGCAGCATCAGCAGCCAAGCCCGCAACAGAGGGTCGCGCACCTGCCGGCGATACGCGAAGAGAAACGGCCAGAGATACGCGAAGGCCGCCGCCAGCTGAGGCCAGTAGCGCAGGCGTCCGAAGCAGTACAGGTTGAAGGCGAACCGCGGGAAGTACTCCGACGGGTTCGCGCCGAACAACCCGAAAACCAGCCGGTGCCAGGCCGCCCAGTATAAGCTCATGGCCAGTACCGGCCCCCAAACAGGCACGCCGAGCAGGCCGCGCCAGCGGATGCGCCCCTCCGGCCCGAGCACCTGCCCCAGCGCCCAGAACGGCAAGAGCAGCAGCGTCGTTTCCCGGTTCAGCGTGCCGACGGCGAACAGGAGCATGAACCAGAACAGCGGCTTGCGGAAGTAAATGACGTAAAAACCGAGCGCGAAAACGAGCAGGCTCGGCATGTCGTAGACGTAGCGAAAGTTCTGCACGGTATGGACGATGTACAGCATCACGCACAACGCCAGAAAGATGGGGTAGACCAGGGGGCGAAGCAGGCCCCGGCGCGTGGCAGCCTCGTAAATGCGCAGCGCCACCCACCCGCTGATCAGCACGCAGACCACGCCGATCGCGAACTCGAGTACCAGCCCCGGGTTGACGCCGCGCGGCGGGGGGAAGAAGTAAACGTTGCGCGCCAGCTTCGCCGCGTACACCTGCGCCCAAGCCGCGTGGTCGACCCACCGGTACAACGGCGCGAGCAGCAGCCGCGTCTGGAACGGCAGGCGCTCCGAACCGTCCTCCCAAAGCCGCAGGTTGACCCAAGGGAACTCGAGGTAGATGTAGGAGCCGACGAACTGGACCGCCGCAAGCACGGCCAGCAGCAGGAGAGCCGCCCTCTTCAGGAGGGTCGGCAGCGCACGGCGCACGTGGCGGAAGCGAAGCCGGCGCGCGCCCAGAGTCGCTTCGGCGGTTTGGTCCTCCTGTTGCAACAAGGGCATCCCGCATTTGGATGCGTCCAGAACCCGCGCCAACCTGGGAATTGGTAGCCTCTTATGCACAAGAGGGAGGCGCGCGGGTTGATAGGGCTTTAAGCCGCGCTTAGTCTGGAAGCAACTCGCCGCAACATCTTCGGGGGAAGGTCCGCGCTTGCTGAAGCTGAAGAAAATCCAGATCCTCGGGTTCAAGTCCTTCTGCGACAAGACCGAGGTCGGCCTGCCGGGGGCCGGCATCGCCGTCATTGTCGGGCCCAACGGCTGCGGCAAGTCCAACATCCTGGACGGCGTGACCTGGGTTCTCGGCGAGCAGAGCGCCAAGTCGCTGCGCGGCGGCGAGATGCGGGACGTGATCTTCGCGGGAACGCGGGACCGGCGCGCGCTGGGCATGGCCGAGGTCTCCATCACCCTGGTGGACCCGGAGGTTTACGACGCCGCGCCGGAACCCGAACCGGCGGGCAACGGCGAAGCAGAGTGGGATGAAAGCCTTCTGCGGGCAGCCCGCGCATTGGAGACCGAGGGCATCATCACCGAATCGCAGCCGGGGCAGAGCGTCGAATCCAACTCGGAGTCAAACTCGGAGTCGAACTCGGAGTCGGCCTCCGATGAGGTGACGTTGAAAGTCCGGCGGCGCCGGTTCCACCGCTCCGCGCAAAAGGGCGAGCTGGTCGTGACCAGGCGGCTGTTCCGCACCGGCGAAAGCGAGTACCTGCTCAACGGCAAGCTGTGCCGGCTGGCGGACATCCGCGACATCTTCATGGGCACCGGGCTGGGGCCGGAATCGTACGCGATCATCGGGCAGGAGCGGATCGGGCAGTTGCTGAGCTCCAAGCCGCACGACCGCCGCGCGATCATCGAAGAAGCGGCCGGGATTACGCGCTACAAGACCAAGAAGCGCCTGGCCGAGCTCCGCCTGGAGCAGAGCCGTCAAAACCTCGCGCGGATCGAAGACATTTTCGACGAAGTCGCCCGGCAGATGGTCGCGCTCAAGCGGCAGGCGGCCAAGGCGGAGCGTTACGGCCTTTTGCGGGACGAGCGCGCGCAAAGGCTGCGGGCGGCGCTGGGCAGCAAGCTGGCCGGGATGGATGGGGAGGCGGCGCGGCTCGAAGCCGGCATTGCCCGGCTTTCCTTGGAGATCGATGCGCAGGCAGCCGAACACGCCGAGCTCTCTCAAAGCCTGGCCGAAGGCCAGCAGCGCGGCTACGCGCTCGAAGCCGAGGCGAAGCGGCAAAGCCGGGCGGCAAGCGAAGCGGCGCTGGAAGCGGAGCGGGCGGAAGGGCAGGAGCGGCGCAACCGGGACCGCCTGGCGGAGCTGGACGCCAGGACGGCGCAAAACCGGGCGGAGCTGAGAGATCTGCGCGGGCGTCTGACCTCGCTGAGCTCGGAGTGCTCCGAACAGAAGGCATTTCTGGAGCGGGCCGACGCGGAAGCCGCCGCGACTCGGAGCGCAGCAGGGCAAAAACAAGCCGCGGCGCGGGAAAGCTCCGCCGCGGTAGAGGCCGCCGAGGGACGCCTGGAAGCAGCCCGGCGCGAGGCGACCGTGCTGCTGGGGCGCGTCGGCGAGGCCCAGCGCGAGCAGGCCCAGGCCGAGGAAGCCCTCGCCGGTGCGGACCGCGACGCGGGGCGGCTCGCCGGGGAGCTCGACGCGGCGCGGCGCGAGCTGGAGACGCTCGGCACGACACGGGTCGAGGAAGCGGGCCGCGCCGAAGCGTCCGGGGCGGTGCTGGCGCGCCTGGAGGCTGAGCTGTCGGCCATGCGCGCGGACGATGCCTCTACCCGGATCGCGGAGACCGAGGCTCGCCGGAGCGCGGACGCCCTGCGCGCCGAGCGGGGCGAAATCGCCGGGCGGCGCAACGCCCTCGAGGGGCTTCTGCGCGAGCACAGCTACTCGTCTGAAACGGTGAAAAAGCTGCTCCGCGCCGGAACCCTGTCCGGCGGCATGCGGCCGGTCGGCACCCTGGCCGACTTCATCGAGGTCGGCGACCGGTACGAGTCGGTAGTGGACGAGTTTCTGCGGGAAGAGCTGAACTACATCGTGGTGAAGAGTTGGGACGCGGCCGACGAGGGCATGCGCCTGCTCAAGGCCGGGCCGGGCGGAGTCGAGGGCCGGGCGACGTTTTTGGTGCATCCGGAGGACGCGCAGGCGCGTTTCTCTTTTACGCCGGGCGAACGGGAGGGGGACCCGTCTCGTTCCGGCGTGGTTCAGCTGAAAGACTGCATCCGCGTGCTCGACGGCTTCGGCAAGTCGCTTGAGGTAATTCTGCCCAAGTTGCGCGACGGCTACGTGGCCCCGGACGCGGCAACGGCCCGGGGGCTCGCGCTCGAGAACCCCGATGCGTTTTTTCTCGCGCCGGGCGGCGAGTGCTTTCACAACGTGACCGTGACCGGCGGCAAGCCGCGAGCAGAAGGACCCCTGGCCCTGAAGCGCGAGCTGCGGGACGCTCAAGCGAAGCTGGCCGGGGTGGAAGCGCGCCTCCACGCGGCCGACGAAGAAGCGGCGGCGGCGCAGCGCTCCCTGGCGGAGCTGGCGAAAGCCGCGGACGAGCGCGCCGCCCAGCGCCGCGAGGCCGAACGCGAGCACGCCCATGCGAATGCCGCGCTGCGCCAAACCGAGGGCGAACAACAGCGCCTGACCCGGCGCGTGGCCGACTACGGCATCCAAAGCGAGCGGGCGGCGGCGCAGCGGGCGGGGAAGGAAGAGCTGATCGCGCGCAAGCGGGGCGAGGCGGCGAAGCTGCGGGAAGCGCACGCGTCGGTGGAGGCGCGGCAGGCGGAACTGCACGGCGCCGTGGGCGAGGCGCGGACCGCGCGCGACCGGGCCCAGGCGCTCGCCGCCGAGGTGGCTGCCGCGCTCGCCGGTCTTGAAGAACGCCGACGGGCCGCGCAGGCGAGCTTCACGCGGAGCGAGCAGATGTTCGCCGAGGGCGAGCGCCGACGAACCGCTCTGGAACAGCAAATTGCGGGCGCGGAAATGGAGCGCGGCTCGCGCGAGGCCGAGAACATCGAATTACTGGCGCGCTCCACTGCCTGCCGCGCAACGCGGGAAGCCGCGGAAACCGAGGTCGCGGCGCTGGGCGAGGAGGTGCGCGCTCTGCGGACCAGTCTGGCGGAGGCAGAAGCTGCCGCGCGCCGGCTGAGTGCCGCTCTCCAGGCAGCCCGTGAGCACAAAGGAACGCTAACCGCCGCGGCCGCGCGGCTCGCCGCCGAGCTCACGCACTTGGAGGAGCTCGCCCTCGCGGATCTCGGGCTGGAGGCGCAGGCGTTGCGGGCGCAGGTACAGGCGGGCGCCTTCGAGGTGCTCGCCGGCGAGGCACTCCAGACCGAGGAGGAAGCCTGCCGCGAGCTGAAGCGGCGCATGGAAGCCCTGGGCCCGGTGAACATGATGGCGCTGGACGAGTTCAACGAGGCGGAAACCCGATACGGCTTTCTTGCCGAGCAGCGCAAGGACCTCTTGGACTCGATCGAGAACATTCGCGCGAGCGTCCGGGAGCTGGACGAAATTTCCCGGACGCGGTTCGACGAAGTGTTCGCGCGCATCAACGAGCACTTCAACACCGTGTTCGTCCGGCTTTTCGGAGGCGGCCAAGCATCCATGCGGCTCACCGACGAGGAGAATCAGGGCGACTCCGGCGTGGACATCGTCGCGCAGCCGCCCGGCAAGAAGCTGCAGAATATTTTCCTGCTCTCGGGCGGCGAGAAGGCCCTGACTGCTCTGTCGCTGCTGATGGGCATCTTCATGCACCAACCCGCTCCGTTTTGCGTGCTGGACGAGGTGGACGCGCCGCTCGACGAGACCAACGTGGGCCGCCTGGCGGAGATGCTGCGGTCCATGGCGGAGGACACGCAGTTCGTGATGGTGACCCATTCCAAGCGCATGATGACCGCCGCGGACATGATCTACGGCGTGACCATGCAGGAGCCTGGCGTGTCAAAACTGGTGAGCGTACGGCTGAACGGCAAAGGCGAGGGGCGAGGGCGCGCGGCGCAGCGCGAACTGGCCCTGGCTTAAACCGGTCTGTTCTTCAGCCGCAGGAATCGTTCCTCGAAGAAGCGCCTGGACAAATAGGCCAGGGCGGTTGAGAGAGCGATGCAGGCCAGGATCGCCGGGAAAAAAAAGCCGGGGTCATCGAGCTTCGCCGCGCCGAAATGGCGCAGCACGAAAGCCTTAGCCAGCGTGTAGACCTCCAGGTGAGTGAGATAGAGCCCGTAGCTGATATAGCCGTAAAAGGCCAGGAACCCGCGCGGGCCGGTTTGATCCGTTTGGTCGGCGCGTCGATGGTCGCGCCGTAGGCCGAGCAGGAGAGCCCCGCAAGCGCCCCAGGCGAACGGCAGGTCGCCGAGCGCCTGGACGACCGCGCCGTTGTGGAAGGCGAATCCCCAGACCGCGGTTGCGGCGAGAACGGTGCCGCCGGCGAGAAGAGGCGCGCCGATCCGCGCGGCGTTGCCGGAGTGGAGCGCGCGGGAGCGGACCAGCAGAGCAAGCAGCGCGCCGTAGGCCAGGAAATCGAGCACGAACGGGGTTTTGTAGTGGATGTCGATGTGCGCGCTGAGGTGCGCGGCGGCCAGGCGCAGCAATGGTTCGCCGACGATCAGAACGACGAGCAGGCGAAGGAGGGTCCCCTCCCGCAAGCGGCGAACGCAGGTGGGCCACAGGAGGTAGAACTGCTCCTCGACGCCGAGTGTCCAAAGGACGCCGTACTCGGTCAACGGCGCGCCGAAAATCCGCGAAAAATTAGGGATGAACAAGAGCGCCGCGAGCGCGAACCGCCACTCGATGACGTGGAGCAGCCCCAGCGCGAGCAGCGTCAAGAGGTAGACGGGAAGAATGCGCAGAGCCCGGTGCCGGTAGAAGGTTTTGTAGAAGTCGGGCCGGTTGCGCGTTTCCAGGAGAATGCCGGTGATCAAAAAACCCGAGATGACGAAGAAAACGTTGACCCCGAAGCGTCCCGCGCCGACGGCTTCCTGAGTGAGCGGTCCCCAGAAAGGACCGAGACTGCGAGCCCACGGGTACGAAGCGAGGCCGTGAAACAAGACCACCATGAGCACGGCGATGCCGCGCAGGGAGTCGATGGACGGCATGTGCCGCAGCAGCAGAGACTCCGTTTGTACCGCTTGCGCCGCGCCTGCCGCCATCACACTCCGTTCTGTTCCCTGGCTTTGCTCATTATGCGGAAGGGCGCGGGCAGGAGAGATGTAAATCGGAAATCTTCAGCGGAAGCTTTCCCGAATCGGGAAGAAACCTACGTGAGGACCGAAACGGGAAGCCTGAGCGCAGGCTTCCCGCTCCGCCGCCCGGCCGGCCTTCAAGCGTTCGCGTGCTCCAGCACCTCTTCCCGAACCGCGTCGTCGATCCGCTCCTCGCGCCCGTCCTTCGGCAGAGCGACGGCCAGCACGTCCTCGATGCGCTTGGCATAGTGGATCGCGACCCCCTCGGTCTGCGCCGGGGTCAGGTCTTCCTCCACGTTCTGCCGCACGTCCGCGGGCAGGATGATGTGCTTGACGCCGGCACGCTTGGCCGCCAGGAACTTCTCCTTGATGCCGCCGACGGCCAGCACGTTACCGGAAAGCGTGATCTCGCCGGTCATGGCCAGGAGCGGGTGGACCGGCTTGTCGGTCAGCAGCGAGACCAGGGCGGTGGCCATGGTGACGCCGGCCGAGGGCCCGTCCTTGGGAATCGCGCCCGCCGGAACGTGGATGTGAATGTCCACATCCTTGTTGAACTCCTCCGACAGACCCACGGAAGGCGCGTTCGAGCGAACCCAGGTCATGGCGGCCTGCATGGACTCCTGCATCACCTGGCCGATCTGGCCGGTCATGGTGAAGCCGCCCTTGCCCTTCATGCGGTTGGCCTCGATGAATAGCACGTCGCCGCCGGCCGGAGTCCAAGCCAGGCCCACCGCGACGCCGGGGCGCGCCGTGCGCTCGGCCAGCTCGGTGTCGACCCGCACCTTGATGCCGCCGAGAAACTCGACGACCTCGTCGCGGGTGACCAGGAGCTTGTCGGTCTTGCCTTCGGCGATGCGGCGGGCCTGCTTGCGGCAAACCGTGCCGATGAGCTGCTCCAGACGGCGCACGCCCGCCTCGCGGGTGTAGTGCCGGACGATGAAGCCGATCGTGTCCTCGGGCACCTCGATCTGCTCGGGGGTGAGGCCGTTCTCCTTGACCTGCCGGGGAACGATGTAGCGCATGGCGATGTTGCGCTTCTCCTCCTCGGAGTAGCCGGAGAGCTCGATGATCTCCATGCGGTCGCGGAGCGGCTCGGGGATGGTGTCGAGCTGGTTCGCCGTGCAGATGAACAGCACCTTCGACAAATCGAAGGGCTGGTCGAGGTAGTTGTCGCGGAAGGTCGCGTTCTGCTCGGGGTCGAGAGTTTCGAGCAAAGCGGCGGAGGGGTCGCCCCGGAAGTCGCGGCCGAGCTTGTCGATCTCGTCGAGCAGAAGCACCGGATCGTTCGTGCCCGCGCGCTTGATGTTCTGGATGATCTGGCCCGGAAGCGCGCCGATGTAGGTCCGACGATGGCCGCGGATCTCCGCCTCATCGTGCATGCCGCCGAGCGAAAGCCGCTGGAACTTGCGTCCGAGCGAGCGCGCGATCGAGCGTCCGAGCGAGGTCTTGCCTACGCCCGGAGGTCCGACGAAGCAGAGAATCGGCCCCTTCATGTCGGGCTTGAGGCGGCGCACGGCCAGGTAGTCGAGGATGCGGTCCTTGACCTTGCGCAGCTCGTAGTGGTCCTCGTCCAGCACCTGCTTGGCCAATGCGAGGTCGATGGTGCCGCCCGTGCTCGTATTCCAGGGCAGCAGGGCCAACCACTCGATGTAGTTGCGCGTGATCGAGTAGTCGGCCGCCATGGGCGACATGCGGCTGAGGCGGGTAAGTTCCTTGAGCGCTTCCTTCTTGGTCTCCTCGGGCATGCCGGCGGCTTCGAGCTTCTGCCGAAGCTCCTCGATGTCGCGCTGGCCGTCGTCACCCTCGCCGAGCTCCTTCTGGATTGCCTTCATCTGCTCGCGCAGGTAGTAATCGCGCTGGGACTGCTGGACTTGGTCCTGCACCTCGGTCTGGATCTTGTTGCGGAGCGATTGGACCTCGACCTCCTTCGCGAGGTGCTTGTTGATGCGCTGGAGGCGCTTGAGCACGTCCGAGGTTTCAAGCAGCTCCTGCCGGTCGGCGGTGGAGAGAAAAGGCAGCGAGGAAGCGACGAAGTCGGACAGGCGGGATGCATCGTCGATCTGCGCGGCGATGGCCTGCAGCTCGTCGGACAGGGTCGGCGAGGCGGCGACGATGCGCTGGAAGTCGGCGACGATGTTTTGCTGGAGCGCGAGCAGCTCCAGCCCGGGAGCCGCGGCGACCTCCGGTACGGCCTCGACCGAAGCGGTCATGAAGGGCTCGAGCTGCTCGAAGTCGTCCAGCTTGACCCGCTCGCCGCCCTCGGTAAAGACGAAAAGGCTCTGGTTCGGCATCTTGACCACTTTGTGAATGGTCGCGAGGGTGCCGTAACCGAACAGGTCGGCAGGTACCGGCGCGTCGAGCCGGGAGTCGCGCTGGGCGACGACCACCACGGTCCGCTCCTCGCCGAGCGACTGGATGAGCTGGATCGAGCTGTCGCGCCCAACGGTCAAAGGGAGAACCGAGTGCGGGAAAAGGACGGTGTCGCGCAGAGGCAGAACCGGGTAGCTCTGCTTTTTCGACGGCAAGGCACCTTCCCTTTCGGGAGCGGCGCTGGAGCTGCTGGGGCGAATGATGCTCAGGAAATCACTGGACATGAGTCAACCTTTATCAACTTTCACCACTTTAGACGCCGCAAATCAAGCAAAGATGCAGCGTGAAGTTCCGGCGGGCCTCCCGAAAGGGAGCGGTCCGCCGGACAAGTAGGTGATGCTTTTCCGGAGCCCTGCTTGGTGGCTACTCTCATGTACTTCTCTTATCGGCAGCTTTCGTTTTTTGTTCAGGGTTGAACCAGAAATCGAGGGGTACGGAGGTACCCACTCTCGCCATTGCTCTACGACGCCGCTTTGTACCTCCCCAGCTCCTTGACGAACAGGCAGGAGGCGGCGAGCTCGGCCAGGGCGCGATCGGCAACCTCGACGGAAGTCATTTGATAGTCGGCGTAGAAGACGTACTGCCAGGGCGAGCCGGGGACGGGCCGCGACTCCAGACGTGTGAGATTGAGGCCGTGCGCGGCGAAGATGCCGAGCGCTCCGACGAGCGAGCCGGGTCGGTTCGGAACAGCGAAAGCCAGGGACGCCTTGTCCGCGCTATTTAAGTCCGCACTATTTAAGTCCGCATTCGGCAACGCGCCGCCGCGCGTGTCGGGCCCCAGCAGCAGAAACCGGGTGAAGTTGGCGGGGTTGTCCTCGATGTCGGCGCGCAGAATAGTGCCGCCGTAGATTTCGGCCGCGTACGCGCTGCCGATGGCGGCCATGCTCCCCCCCTGCTCGACGACATGGCGAACCGCGCCGGCAGTGTCATAGAACGGGACGGCCCGCAGCTTCGGATGCCCGGCAAGGAAGCGCCGGCACTGTGCGAGCGCAACAGGATGGGAGTACACCTCGCGAAGAGCGGCGAGCGACACGCCGGGTGCCGCGATGAGGCAGTGGCGAATCGGCAGCAGCAGCTCGGCCCGGATGCGCACGGGGTGCGAAAGCAGGAGGTCGTAGTGCTCCAGGACCGAGCCGGCGAGTGTGTTCTCGATGGGAACGACGGCCGCGCCCGCCGCGGCCCGGCCGAAGACCTCGGGGGACAGGGTGCACGGTACGATTTCCGGCGGATCCCATGCGTGCTCGGCCTGGAAGCGAAGGGCGGCCTCGTGGCTGAAGCTGCCGTGCTCCCCCTGAATGGCAATCTGCATCGTTTTCTCCGTCCTAAAGCGAAGCACAATCCCAAAGAGGCGACAACTGGGGGCCTGCTCCGTGCAACATAGTTGTTGCGAGATCGTAAATTACGTTTCGTAATTCTTTTCGGGAGCGAACCATGTTGTGGACTATTTTCGTAATCCTCATTGTGCTGTGGCTGCTGGGGCTGGTCAGTTTCCATGCGATCGGCGCGTACATTCACATTCTGCTGGTGCTGGCCGTGGTGGTGCTGCTGATTCAGTTGATCACCGGGCGCCGGTCGGCGCTTTGATTTATTAGCCGAGGTGGCGGCGGCCCGCGAACACGGCCGCCGCGATCGCGACGAAAAAGACGATCGAAACGACGCCGTTGAGGGTGAAGAACGCTGCGTTCATGCGCGACAGGTCGCGCGGCGAGATCAGCGAGTGCTCGTAGCCGAGCAGCACGGCCACCAGCGCGACCGCCGCCCATCCCAAGGGGCCGAGCGCGAAAGCGTGAACCAGCGCGGCCAAGAGCCCGAGCATCACGAAGTGCATGGCGCGGGCGATCCGAAACGCGCCGGTGATGCCGAAAGTCGCGGGCACGGAGTGGAGGCCAGCGGCGCGGTCGTGCTCGGCGTCCTGGCAGCTGTAGAGTACGTCGAAGCCCCCCACCCAGAACAGAACCGCGCCGGCGAGCAGGAGGATGCGCCCGTCGAGCGAACCGCGCACGGCGATCCAGGCCGCGGCGGGAGCGATGCCCAGCGCCAGGCCGAGAAACACGTGCGACCAGCGGGTGAAGCGCTTGGTGTACGAGTAGAGCAGCACCACCGCGAGCGCGAACGGCGACAGCATTAGCGTGAGCCGGTTGAGCTGGGCCGATGCCAGGACGAACAAGAGCGCGGAGACCAGGGTGAAACCGCCGACGAAACCGCGGCTGAGCGTACCCGCCGGGATGGCGCGGGCGGCGGTGCGCGGGTTGGCCGCGTCGAGCGAAGAATCGGCCCAGCGATTGAAGGCCATGGCCGCCGAACGCGCGGTGACCATGCAAACCACGATCCAAACGAACTGCATGGGGCGGGGCGCGCCGCCCGCGGCGAGCACCGTCGCGGTAAGCGCGAAAGGCAGCGCGAAGATCGAGTGCTCCCACTTGATCATCTCGAGCGTGTGGCCGATGGACCGGAGCAGGGGCATGGCTCAAGTCTACCTTTTGGTATGGCGGTGGGCCGGTTCAGTAGGCGGCAAAGCGGTCGCGCATCACCGATTCTTCCTCCCGGATGCGAATGGTTAAAGGGGCGGCATAGAGGACGAACCCGAGCGGCAGGGTCAGCCACGCGTGAAAGCACATCGCGAAACCGGCGAGCTCCGGCAGGATGGCCAGGTAATAGTTCGGGTGCTTGAAGCGGCTGAAAAGCGGATGGGTTTGCAGTGCGTGATCGCGGGCAAGGATCAGCTTCACCGTCCAGAACCGCCCCAACAGCCGGATTACCATTACCAGCGCGGCCGAACCCGCCAGGTACAGAGCGATCCCGGCCCAGGAGACCGCGGTTAGCTGCGCATGACGGGCAAGCCCTTCCGCCAGGGCCGCGAGGTAAAACGCTCCGTGCAGCACACCGAGGAGGATCGAATTCGGCCGGCCGAACTCCACGGCACCGGCCTCCTTGAGCGCTTTCTCGTGGCGGATGGAAACCAGAAGGGTCGCGACCCGGAAAGCGGCAGCGAACAGGAAGAAGAACCAAAGTGAACTTGCGATACGAGCGACCTCATGAGGCGTGGGATTAGGCCCGGCGTGCTTACTGCTCCTTGCCGCTCTGGACCTGGAGATTGTTGATGACCTTGAAGGCATTCGGGACCTGGTTGGCCTGGATGCCGGCGACGTTCTTGTCGGCCTGGCTGATCACGCTGCCGTACAGGGTGATGGTGCCGTTTTGGACGGAGATGCGGATGGGCTGCGCCGGGTCGATGGCGTACTTGTTCAGCGAGGGATAGCCGTAGATGCGGCGGTAGGCGGCGAGGCGAATGGAATTGTCGAAGGGCGAGAGGGGGTCGACGACGATCTCGTTGACCACGTCCTTGACGCCCTTCATGGTACTCGCGATGCCCACAGCGTCGCTGGCGGAGACGGGGCCGACGGCATGGCCGCCGAGGGTGACGACGCCGTCCTGGACGGCGACCGAGATCGCGTTGAAGGGGGTGGAGCCGTAGCCGACGCGGCTGTAGCTGATCTCCTTGACGAGCTTTTGCTGGAGCTCGGCATCGGGCACGGAGGGGCCGGCGACCTCGATGTCGTTCTCGACGGCCTTGATGCCCTTGGCGCGGCGGGCGCGCTTCTCGGCTTCTTCCTTGTCGTTGAACACCTCGACCGTGCCGCGGAGCACGGCCGTGTTGCCCTGCACCGTCCCTTGCACCTGCTTGAACTGCTTCTTATCGAGCGCCTTGGTGAGCGCCGCTTCGAGGCCGCTCGGGTCCCCCTGCGCCCACACGCCCGAGGGAGCGCAGAGTGCCGCTCCCAATACTGTTCCCAGTACCGCTGCTGTCCAGGGTTTCGTTCGCATCGCCATCTCCCTCTTTTCGGAATGTTGGATGCGCGGCTTACCGGTAACGCTGGTGCAGTTTCATCTCGATGCTCAGGACGCCGGACTCGTCGCGCACCACGACGAAGGAGACGTTCGCCGTGATGTTGTACTGCGCCTGGATAAGCTGTTGCGCGGTGGAGTTGACGTTGGTCGCGTAGGTGACGGTGCCCTGCTTCGAGATCTGCTGCTGCACGGTGATGCGGGCGGTGGCATTGCTCGCGCCGGCCCCGGTGAAAGTGGGGTCGATCTTGACGCTGCCGCCGCCGAACAGCTTGTTGATGCGGGACGAAAGGGTGGCGTTGAGCGCGCCGCCCAGGATGGAGTCGGCGGCGGTGTTGACGCCGGCGGCCTGCTGCTGGGAGGAGTAAATCTGCTGCTCCTCCTGGGTGCGGCCGAGCGAGAGCAGCGAGAAGATATCCTGCTCGGCCAAGGGCGGCTCGGAGCGGAAGGTTGGGGTGAGCTTGGCGGCCGTGCCGTGGACGCCGATGATCACGTCGTAGTCCTCGATGTGGGCGCTGGCTTCGAGGTCGATGGTGGGGTCGATCTTGACCGGATTGGTGAAGTAGATGTCGCCGTGCTGGAGCACGTAGTGGGTTCCGGCGAAGGTGGCGTCGCCCTCGGTGATGGAAATGTGGCCGAGCACGGAGGGGCTTTCCGCGGTGCCGCGGACGTACAGGTCGATGTCGCCGGCGAGCTTGGCGTAGGAGTTGTTGATGTCCAGCTGCGGGGCGGAGGTGACGTGGACGTCGAGCCGGATGTGGTTGCCGAAGGCGGTGGGGTCAGGAGGCGGCGAGATGCCGTTGGAGGAAAACGCGGACGTGTCGAGCCCGGGCAGCACGGCGAATTTGGTGACGAGCACGCCGCCCGAGACCAGCACGTCCTTGAGCGTGCCCTGGACGCGGAGCTTGGAGTCGAGTGTGGCCGAGAGCCCCCCGGCATAGCGAATCCGGACCTGGGTGGCCTGGATGGACAGGTCGGCGAAGACCCCGGCCTGGTAGGCGACGAAGCCTCCGAACTTCAGCTGGCCCCCGCCCGAGGTCGCGGTCAGGTTTTGCGCGGTGAGCCGGCCCTGGTCGAAGACGAGCGAGCCGTTGAGGTGGTTGAGGCCGTTCGGCAGGTCGCCGTAGGCCAGGTTCACGTCGTGGAAGTTGACCGAGCCGTTCAGGTCGGGCCGCTCGATCGTATTGGCCGCGGTGAAGTGAAGCTGGACCCGGCCCGCGCTCTGGATGTCCGGGTCGAAGGTGTGGGCGATGGCCAGATCAGCAGTGCCGTCGGCCTTCGCATCGAGCAGGCGGTTGGTCCCGAAGATCTCGGCGCGGCCCTCGACGCGGAGGTCGGTGCCGCCGCCGGTGATGTGGACCGGGGCGAGCGCGGCCATGCCATCGCGGAGCGTGGCGTGGAGGCCGCCCTCGGTGCCGACGGTAATATTTTGCGCCGTGACCGCGATGCGGGACAGGTCGGCCGTGCCGTTGAGGACTTTCGGTGTCTTGAGCGGGCCGTTGAGGGTGACCGTGCCGTCGAGGATCGAGGACCCGCGGACGCCGTTGACGTTGAAGGTCTGGAGGAAGGGGTTGATATCGAGGTGGTCGAGGGTGAGCCGGGCCTGGGCGGGGTAGTTGCCGGAGAGGCCGGCCTGGGCGTGGAGCTTCGCGAAGGCGCCGTTGAGCTGGGCATTGAGGTCGGCGATGAGCGAGCCGGCTTGCGTGTGAGCTTCAAGATCGACCCCGCCGGTGGTGGGCGCGCCCCCGGCGGGGCTCGCGACGACCAGCTGGGTGAGGTGCACCGAAGCCCGCGCCTGCGGCTCGGCGGCTGTGCCGGAGCCCTGGAGGTTGAAGGCGAGCTGGCCTTGCACCGAAACAGGAGACTTCTTCAGGGACTGAAAATTCTGGAGCGCGAGGCCATTCGATTGCGCCTCCGCGTGGAAGCGCTTGGTGGTGAGATTGTAGCCGCCGTTGCCGGTAACCGAGCCCCCGCCCACGAGCAGGGTGAGCTTCGACGCGCCGACCTCCTGCCCGGCGAAGGCCAGATCGGCGTCGAGGCTTTTGTAGGGCTCGCCGTAAGCCGCCCCGCCCGCGACGGCGAGGTGCCCGCCGCCGTTCAGGTTGCCCAGCGTGCCGCCCGCATGGACATCGAGGTTGAGCGTACCGGTGACGGGGACCGTGCCCTGCCCGGCCAGCGCGAGCAGGTCGGGGATGTTCGCTTTGGCGATGCTCGCGGTGGCGTCGAGAGCGGCGTCGTTGTCGAACGCGTATCCTTTGCGACGCGTCTTGTGCGCGTGGAGCGTGCCGGCGGCGTGAATCTGCGTGGTGCCGCGGGTGACCACGGCGCTCTGGACGGAGATCAGCGCGGGCGAGTATTCGGCGTCGGCGACCAGCGAGTCGAGGTGGAAGGGGGTGGGCGCGGCTTGGGTGACGGCAGTGGGGACGGCGACTGCCTGCCCGGCTGGGTTGGTCACCGTCGTGGGGGTGTTCGGAACCAGCACGTCGAAGTCGTTGACGG
>CAXUEU010000042.1:18342-22869 GCA_964250195.1 uncultured Acidobacteriaceae bacterium | reverse complement strand
CGCTATCCCCGTTCAGGGCAACATCACGTTCCTGTTCCCTGACGGCGAAAAGGGTGTGCTGAACGGCGGCTTCAACTTCACCGCTTCGTCCAGCACCACCACGGTGCAGGGCGGCTCGGTGAGCTTCACCGTCAAGCTGCCCGACGGCAAGGTGATGACCGCCACCGCGCCGCTCACCTTCAAGTAAGCAGCAAAGCGGAGCGCCGGAGAGCTGCAAACGGGGCGCGCGAAAAGCGCACTCCCTTGCACACCTCCGGCGTTTTTTGCGTCTGCCGCGGCGCGCGGTCCGGTTGGCCACGCGCATGCAAGAGCCCGGGTGAGGTTTGCCCGCGATGCCCAGCCTAGCCGTCGTCATCCCCTTGTGCAACGAGGAAGAAAGCCTGCCCGGGCTCCGCGAAAAGCTCCGGGGGCTGCATGAGGCGCTCGGCGCGCGCCACCGCGTTTCGTACTGCTTCGTCGACGACGGCAGCACCGACCGCACGGCGGAACTGCTGCCCGGGGCGGCACCGGATGGTGCCGAAGCGACCATCCTGACCCACGCGCGGCGGAGGGGTGTCGGGGCTGCCTTTCGCACCGCCTTCGCGCAGGTCGCGGCGGATGTGATTTGTACGATCGACGCCGACTGCAGCTACGACCCGATGACCCTGCTCGCGCTCGTCAACGCGGTCGAGCACGGCGGCGCGGATATCGCGGTGGCCTCGCCGTACCACCCGCGGGGCCGGGTCGAGGGCGTGGAGCCGTGGCGTCTGCTGCTGAGCCGCCAATGCTCGGCCTTGTACCGGCTCGCGACACCGCTCCACTTGTGGACCTATACCAGCATCTGCCGGGCGTTCCGCTGCGCGGCGGCCCGCCGGCTCACCTTCCCGAGCGACGGCTTCGTGGCCGCGGTCGAGATGCTGCTGAGCGCCGCCGGGCAGGGTATGCAGGTAGTCGAGTTGCCCGCGGTGCTCGGCCGGCGCACGCGCGGCTTCAGCAAGATGCGCATCGCCCGGACCGTGCGCGCCCACGCCCGTCTGCTGGCGGAGTGCGCCGCGGCGGGCGGCTGCCCTCGCCGGTGCTTGCCCGCCGCCGCGCCCGCGCCCGCCCTGGCGGAAAAGGCGGCGCGATGAGCGCGCTCGCGGTTTTCCCCTCCACCACAGTCCTCGGCGCGAACGTGCACATCGCTGAAGACGTCCAACTCGGCGAACACTGCACGATCGGGAACAACGTCGTGATCCACGCGGGGACCGTGATCGGCAACGGGGTACGAATCGACGACAACACGGTCGTCGGCAAGCTGCCCATGCGGTCGGTCGCGAGCGCGGCTCGCCACGATGGGTCCGCTGCAATCAACCCGTGCACCATCGGCGACCGCTGCCTCCTCGGCGCGCTCGTCGTCCTTTACCGGGGGGCGCATATCGGCGACGACGTGCTGGTCGCCGACCAGGCCAGCATCCGCGAGCAGACCAGCATCGGCGCGGCCACCATCATCGGGCGCGGGGTCGCGGTCGAGAACAAAGTGACGATCGGCGCACGCTCGAAGATCGAAACCGGCGCGTACATCACGGCGCTCTCGTCCATCGGCGACCACTGCTTCATCGCGCCCGAGGTCACCTTTACCAACGACCCGTTCATGGCCCGTACCCGTGAGCGCTTCCAGCACCACAAAGGGGTGACGATGCTGCGCGGCGCGCGTATCGGCGCAAACGCGACCGTTTTGCCCGGCCTTACGCTGGGCGAGGACGCGATGGTCGCGGCCGCTTCCGTGGTCACGCGCGACGTCCCGGCCCGCACCCTGGTCATGGGCTCTCCGGCTCGCCCCCGCGGGCCTGTGCCGCCGGCGCAGCTTTTGGAGAACCAGTGAGGCTGCTTTCGGTCGTCGGCGCGCGCCCTCAGTTCGTCAAGGCCGCGGTTCTGCTGCACGCGTTTGCCGCGTGGGCCCGCGAAACCGGCCGCCCGCTCGAGCACAGGCTGCTG
Organism: uncultured Acidobacteriaceae bacterium; assembly: GCA_964250195.1. GTDB lineage: Bacteria > Acidobacteriota > Terriglobia > Terriglobales > Acidobacteriaceae > EB88. The sequence continues at coordinate 20,913 of CAXUEU010000042.1, read as the reverse complement.
CACACCGGACAGCACCACGATGCGGCGCTGTCGGGCGTGTTTTTCGAGCAGCTCGGTTTGCCCGCTCCCGCGGTTTCACTCCACATCGGGTCAGCGAAGCACGGCGCGCAAACCGGGGCGATGCTCGCGGGGATCGAGGAGGCGCTCGAAGCGCGGCGCCCCGATGCGGTGCTCGTCTACGGCGACACCAACTCCACGCTTGCCGGCGCGCTCGCCGCGGCCAAGCTCGCGATCCCGCTGGTGCATCTGGAGGCCGGGCTGCGCAGCTTCGACCCCCGCATGCCGGAGGAGATCAACCGCATCGTGAGCGACAGCATCTCCACGCTGCTGCTGTGCCCGACCGCGACCGCGATCGAAAACCTGCGCCGCGAGGGCCGGGCCGCCGACAGCGTGTGGGTGGGCGACGTGATGCTGGACGCGGTCGCGCGCTACGCCCCGCTCGCCCGGCGCGAGGGCAGGGAAGCGCTGGGCCTCTCGGCGAAGGGCTACGCGCTCGCGACCCTGCACCGGGCCGCGAACACCGACGAACCCGCGCAACTCGACGCCTTTACGGAGCTGCTGCTCCGGCTGCCTCTGCCGGCGGTCCTGCCCATGCACCCGCGGCTCGAGAAAAGCCTCGGCCCGGCCCGGCTCGCGCGTCTGCGAGGCAAGCGGGACCTGCACCTGCTGCCGCCCGCCCCCTACCTCGCAATGCTGGGCTGGGAGCAAGACGCCCGGCTCATCCTCACCGACTCCGGCGGCGTACAGAAGGAGGCCTACTTTCTCGGCGTTCCCTCTGTGACGCTGCGCGAGGAAACCGAGTGGGTAGAAACCGTACACGACGGCTGGAACACGGTCACCGGTCTCCACCCCGCGCGCGCCCTCGCGGCGGTCGAGCGAGTCCTTTGCCCCACCTGCGCGCCCCGCCCCGAGCGCAACCTCGCCCGGTTCGGCGGCGGCCGGGCCGGGCGCATGGCGGTCGAAGCCGTCGCGAACTACAAAGGAGGACTCTTATGCGGAACGTACTCGTAACCGGCGCGGCCGGGTTTCTGGGCTCGCACCTGGTGGACAGGATGCTGGCCAAAGAGTATCGGGTCACCGGCTTCGACAACCTGAGCCACGGGCGGTTGGCGAACCTCGACGACGCCGGCGCGAACCCCGGCTTCCGGTTCGTCGAGGCCGATGTGCGCGACCTAGCCGCCCTGCGCGAAGCCGCGCGGGACGCGGACACCATCGTCCACCTGGCGGCGTTCAAGATCCCCCGCTACGGCGGCACCATGGACACGCTGCTGGTCAACTCCGAGGGCACGCTCAACGCGCTCAAAGTGGCCCGGGAGCGCGGGGCGCGCTTTCTGGTCACCTCCACCTCCGACGTCTACGGCAAGAACCCCATGCTGCCCTTCGCCGAGGACGGCGACTCGGTCCTGGGCCCGCCGACGGTGGCGCGCTGGGCCTACGCCGCGTCCAAGCTGTTCGACGAGCACATGGTATTAGCGGCGGCGCAGGAGTGGGACGTGAACGCCTCGGTGGTGCGCATCTTCGGCTCCTACGGCCCGCGCCAGCACTCGGGCTGGTGGGGCGGCCCCCAGTCCGTGTTCATCGACGCCATTCTGCGCGGCGAGCGCATCCCCATCCACGGCGACGGCCTGCAGACCCGCTCCTTCACCTACGTGGACGACACCGTCCGCGGCATCCTGCTGGCGGCCGAGTCCGAAGCGATTCGGGGCGAGATCGTCAACATCGGCAACAACCGCGAGATCACCATCCTCGCGCTGGCCGAGATGATTCACACGCTGTGCGGCACGGGCCGCCCGCTGCGCCTGAAGATGGTGCCGTACGACAAGATCAGCGGGCGTGCGTACGAGGATGTTCGCCGCCGCGTTCCGTCGATCGAGAAAGCGCGGCGTCTGCTGGGCTTCGAGGCGGCCATTCCCTTGGAGGAGGGATTGGCTGCGTGCCTGGAGTGGCAGCGGGCCGAAGCGCCGCCGGTGCCCGCCTGAAGCCGTTGGTTCCCGCCTGAGACTGTGCCCGTCGCTGGCGCGAAGCAGGAGGCCATGCGCCGATCTGGCGCAGCATGGTGAACCAGTCTTCCAGGTGCCAGGTGTGGGTGATCTTGCCGTCGCGCAGGTGGTGGAACTCGTGAAGCGCGATGCACACCGGTTTGCCCGTAGCGGGGATGCCGAAAAACTCGCCCCGGTGGGTTCCGGCGATCTCGTGCACGGTCACGGGCATGTTCGGGAAGGTCTCCGAGCCCAGCATCAACGGCTTGAGGCCCTACGGCCCGGGTCCCTGCCCCGCGAGGGTGACCGACGTGAGCGGCCCCGGGTGCGTGACCCCGGCATTGTGAACGACCACATCGATGCCGCCGAATCTACCAATGGCTTGCTTGAACAACCGCGCGGTCTACCGCTCGTCGGCAACTCCGGAACGATAGCTGCTAAGGATGCAGCTCGATGTTTTGAACAAAACGCCTGTGGAGCGGGAGCTTATGGCCCTGGCAGGCTGCATGGTTTCATTTCATGAATAAATGTATAAATATAGGACAATCGCCGACGACTTATAGCGGTCCTGTCTATTCAGCGTAGGAGCGAT
>CAXUEU010000042.1:0-18332 GCA_964250195.1 uncultured Acidobacteriaceae bacterium | reverse complement strand
CGATACGACATTGCAGAGACAAGGAACACTTTAGGAACGCAAGTAGAGCGCAGGCGATTGCTGCAGGCGCTGGCGTCCTCGGGTGGCGGCGCGCTGCTCGGCGGTATCGAGTGGGCGGCCGCTTTGCCGACAGACGGTTCGTGCCGGGCGACCCGGCGAAGGCGGATGAGGTTCGCGCGGAATTGATTACAATGATTGCGGAAGTCAGGGGAGCTTAACGCGGCCGTAGAAATACCAGGGTGGCAGGCTATATTCCGGGGGCGTCCTTCAGCAGCGCCTGGGTCGCTGCCCGGCAAAGCCACTGCTCCGCTTTGTCGTAGTTCCACCCATTGTCGTTGTGAAGGCTGTACAGCCCCCAGTAGCCGAAATAGAACCAGAGCACGTCGATGGCATAGGTTTCGTCGATGCCTTCGCGCAGTGCGTCGAGCCGCATAAGCCGCTGTGCGACCTTGCCGAATGCCTTGCGGTAGCGATCGGTGGCCACGGCGAGGTTCTCGGCCACGGTTTTGTCGTGAGGCGCGGTCACCAGCATGAGGATGACAATATCGCCGAACTCCTCGCGCATCTTGCGGGCGGTATTGGCGATGACGGCCAGGATCGCGGCGGGGTCGTCGAGGTCCGCGACCATTTCGCGGCAAGCCTCGATCGACTGCGAGGTGGTCCAGATGTCGGTGAGAATGCGCAAGAGGCCGGCTTTGCCGCCCACGGAGGAGTAAACGGTTACCGCAGCAACCCGGGCCACTTTAGCGATGTCCTCGACCGTGGTCTGGAAATACCCGTGCTTGCTGAACAACTCCCGGGCGGCGGCGACGATCGCGCGCCGCGTCTCCTCGGCATACTCATCCCTGCGGCTGGTACGCAGTCGAACTTCTTTCGTCTTTACCTGCAACATGTTCTCCCCCAATCAGCATAGACAGTCTATCTGGAATGAAAGGCTTACCGCTTCAAAGGTCGATTTCTCGCCGGTTGCGCGATCGGCCTGCACGGGTGAATCTCGGAATGCACCGGCGGAGATACCTGAACGGGAACGGCTGCAGGCAAGATGCCGCTGTAACTGTCTCGTTCGCTCCGTTACACTCTGGGGAGCGTAGGCTCGCGTACTCTGCGCAAGAAATATCCATGCAGGTGTGAACGCAATGGGAAGGCGGTGCGACTTCGCCACTGCCCCGCAACTGTGAGGCGCAGCAGTCCCGGTCCGCGGCGACAAGCAAGGCCACTGGCGCACAAAGCCGGGAAGGCTGCCGCGGGCAGGGAAGCGTCGAGTCAGGAGACCGGTTCCACACGCTTGACCTCAACCGCTGCTGTTCCGAGGGGAACAGGAAGGCTGCCCCGTAGTGATCCGATTTCGCAACGCTCTTTGCGCGTCCTCCCTGGCCGCGCCGCTGGCCCTGCACGCCGTCATCGTCCACGGCACGGTGGCCGACCCGCTCAACGCGCCCATCCCCGGCGCGGTCGTCGCCCTCGTCGAAAACGGCAAGATCGTCATGACGGCGCGCACCGGCGTCGACGGCAGTTACACGCTGAACACCGCGACGGCGGGCCGCTTCTACGTGCTGGCCACGGGCAACAACTTTCGCCAGATCCAGACGGAAAGCTTTTACGGCGAGCCGCTCGCGAGCGTCGAAAAGAACATCGCGCTCGAGCCCGCGACCGTGCGGCAGTCGGTGGTGGTCACCGCGACGGGTACGCCCGTGCCCCAGGCGCAGGTGAGCGCGTCGGTAACCGCGCTCAAAAAGACCGACTTCCAAAACCTGCAAAACGTGACCGAAGCGCTGCGAACGGTGCCGGGCTTTGTTCTCTCGACCAGCGGCGAGCGCGGGGCGCTGACTTCGCTGTTCATTCGGGGCGGCAACTCGGACAACAATAAAATTCTGCTCGACGGCGTGCCGCTCGAAGACATCGGCGGCACCTTCGACTTCGCGAACGTGGCCACGACCGGCATCGCGAGCGCCGAAGCATACCGCGGGCCGGACAGCGCGGTGTACGGCACCGACGCGGGCGCGGGCGTGGTGGCCTTCACCACGCCGCGCGGGTCCACGCCGTTTCCGTCGCTCTTCTACGAGGGCGACGGGGGCAACTTCGGCACTTACCGCAACGAGGTGACGGCCGGCGGCACGCGCAACGCGCTCGACTACTACGGCGCATTCGGCGACTTCGCCACGGCCAACTCCGTCGTCGGCGACAAGTACCACAACGTGACCTCGGCCCTGAACCTGGGCTACGCGCTGGGGACCGATACGCACCTGCGGGCGACCGCGCGCAACACGACCTCGGCCACCGGCGCGCCCGGCCAGTACGCTTTTACCCGCACCCCGACGAACCAGAAGCAAGGCGACCAGAACCTGTACCTGAGCGCCGCGCTGGACCACACATTCTCCGACCGATGGCAGGGGCAGGCAACCTACGGGCTGGCGCGCAAGCGCGAGCGATTCCAGCAGTTCGGGCCGTCGGGCACGCTCGACCCCGCGACGGGCAATTCCCTGGGCCAACTCGTGAGCGTGACCGGGGCCAACGGCTACACCGCGACGGGTCAGGCCATCACCAGCTACGCCGGGGGCGACGCGTTCCTGAGCGACATCGCCTCGAACCGCGACTCGCTGCACGCGCAAACCAGCTACGCGTTCACGCCGCACCTGCTGGGCGTCGCGGGCTTCTGGTACACCGACGAGCGCGGGCTGTACTTCGGGCAGGGCCTGGAGCGCCGCAACTATGACTACACCGCCGCCTTCCAGGGCGACTTCGGCAGCCGCTTCTTCTACACGCTCGGCGGCGGGGTCGAAAAGAACGGGCTCTACGGCACGGTGGGCGCGCCTCACCTCGGGGCTTCTTACTATCTGGTCCGGCCCGGCTCGGGGCTCCTCCATGGCACGCGGCTGAACTTCAACTTCAGCAAGGGCTACAAGGAGCCTACGCTCGGCCAGCAGACCGGCTCGCTCTACGCATTTTTGCAGGCGAACGGCGGCGCGCCGGTCGTCAATCAATACTCGGTCCGGCCCATCGGCGCGGCGCTCACCCGGTCCTACGACGGAGGCTTCGAGCAGAGCCTCTTGAACGAGCGCGTGCTGCTCAAAGTCACCTACTTCCATAACGAGTTCGGCAACCAGATCGAGAGCGTCGGGCCGGGGGCGGTGCCGCAGTTGCTGCCCCAGCTCAGCGCGGCGCAGCAGCTCTCGCTCGAAGCCTTTCTCCAGGCGAACGGTGCTTTCGGCATCGACCTCAACTCGCTGGCTTTCCGCGCCCAGGGGGCGGAGTCGGAGGTAGAGTGGAGCCCGCGCGCGCACGTGTTCCTGCGCGGAGGCTACACCTACCTGGATGCCGTGGTGCAGCGGTCCTTCTCCTCCGACGCCCTGAACCCTCTGTTGAACGAAAATCCGGCATACCCCGGCGTGCCGATCGGCAACTTCTCGCCGCTCGTGGGCGCGCGGCCCTTCCGACGGCCGCCGCACACCGGTTTCGTTTCCGCGGCTTACACAGGGAGCAAATTGAGCGGGGTTGCCTCGGCTACCTTCGCCGGCCGAGCGGACGACACGACGGCGCTTGGTGGAGCGGATGCCAACTTCGGCAACTCGCTGCTGCTGCCCAACCGCAATCTCGACGCCGGCTACGCGAGTCTGAACGCAGGAATCAACTACCAGGTAAGCGCGCGCATCGGCGTCTACACGCAGCTGGACAATGTGCTCAGCCAACAGCACATCAGCCCTATCGGCTATCTCTCCACCCCGGCAACGGCGCGCGCCGGGGTGCGCGTCACGTTAGGGCATTTGGGGCAATAGAGGTAGCACTCGGCTCTACATTCGGCACCAGATGATGCTATATTTCATGCTTAGAGGTGGAATGTGTATGCGAACCACTGTGGCTCTGGATGATGGATTGGTCGAGAAAGCAAGGTCCTACACCGGATTGAAAGAAACATCGGCTTTGCTTCGGGAGGCATTGACGGCCTTGATCCAAAGGGAAGCAGGACGGAGGCTGATCAGGCTGGGTGGCAGCGACCCAAGCGCAAGCGTACCGCCTCGGGAGCGCCCGGAGGATTGATTCTCATCGACACTTCAATCTGGATCGATCACATCCGGCTCCCCGAGCCTCGGCTTGAAAAGCTGATCACAAACCATCAGGTCCTGATGCATTCTTTCGTGATCGGAGAAGTAGCCATGGGAGCGATGAAACGGCGCGAGTTTGAGCTGGGTGCGCTCGACGACTTGCCGCGAATCGCTTCGGCATACGACCGAGAGGTACTTGACTTTGTGTCCCTGCACCATCTCTTCGGCACCGGCATCGGTTATGTCGACGCGCACCTCTTGGTGTCGGTGAAGTTGGCAATGGGGACTCTGCTCTGGACACGCGATAAACGGCTTAAGTCTATCGCTGAAAAGCTGAGTCTCGCCTGGCCCGAGCCGAAACCCTCCTAGTATCCACGGTGCCTCAGAAACTCCCCGATGACGTTGTAAATCGCATCCACCGCCAGGTTCGCCGTGACCGTCCTGGCCAGCACGCTCGTCGACGCCAGAGCCGGGACGCCGAGCTGCGGGTAGTACACCTCTTTCGCCAGGAACGCCGCGCCGGCCGTCCCGCCCAGCACTGGCAGGTTCACCATGCGCTCGCCCTTGTCGGTGTGGGTGATCCACAGTCCCTCGATGGCATGGCCCAACCGCTGCCCCGCCGGATGCCCCGCGCCCAGCGGCACGTAGCGTGGGTCCATGTCGAACAGGATCGGGATCGCCAGATTTTGCAGGGTCGCCTGGGTCTCCGACTCCGCCAGGCCTCCCGCGAAGCGGCGCGCGCGGTAGCGGACATCGTTTTCGATGCCGTCCTTCCAGGCCAGCACGGTGTCGCCGTAGTGGTTGTAGGCGGCGTCGTAGTTGGGGTAGCCCGCATAGGTCGATGTGTCCCCGCGGACCGGCTCTGTCGGCTCCGGCGGGATGACGGGACGGCTGGCCAGCAGCGCGGCGGAGATGAAGTTGCGCACCGCGTAGGTGCTCCGCGCCCAGTAGAGAAACTTGCCGCCGATCGAGAGCGGGTAGTAGGACTCTTCCGTCGCGCGGCCGTGAAGGCCGTAGAAGGTCAGATCCGGCTCCAGCGCGGCGCGAATCAGCTCGTGCGCGACGTTGGTCGCGGCATCCCCGGCCAGGCTATAGGCGATGTAGCGGGTGGCAAAATGCGTGGAGTCGAGCTCGGGCGCATTGAACGCTTTCGCATACAGCGACTTGCCGACGAACGCCGCCGCGACCGTGCCGCCGAGCTTGGAGTAGTTCGGCACCAGCGAACCCGCGTCATTGCGCGTGACCACGATCGAGGCGAGCGCATGGCCGATGCGCTCGTCGAAATCCGAGTTCACCGGAGCCGGGATGTAGCGGGCCTGCTGATGCAGGGCCAGCGGCAGGACGAGGTTCGAGAACAGCTGCCGGGTTTCCGCCGTGCCCAGGCCGACCGCGAAACGGTAGCCGTGGTAGCGCAGCGTCGCCTCGTTCACGCGCCGCCAGGCGTCGATCTCGCGGTTGTAACGGTCGATATCGCGCTGGTATTGGAGGGAAAGCACGGGGTCGTCCGTGGCGGGCGCGCGCGGCTGCGCCTCGGGCACGCTCGTGATGTCTGGGATTCCGGCGATCGCGGTAGCTTCGAGCAGGTTCCTGAGCGACCCGGTGCTGTGGAGATAGTAGGACACTTTATCCGGAAAGTTGGAGCGGGAAGCCGCGGGACGGATGCGGAAGTTGCGCGGCAGCACCATGGGCCGCTCGGCCGGGGGCAGGGCAGCCCGCACGATGGGAAGTGCCGGCTGGGGTGCGTCCGGCAACTCGGGACTGCCGGACGGGAGAAACTGCTGCGCGCGCGCCGCCGCGCCGTCGAGCCCGGCAGCCAGGGCGAGCGGCAAAAGTCGTCTTCCCAAAATGCGAACAGCGACACGGATCAAAACCGCAGCCTCGAAGGAGAACTTTTCAACAGCCTACCTTAAGGAAAAATGAGCGTTCAGGCTTCCTATGAAGCCGTGAGCACGTCGAGAACCACTCTCGCCGAGGTAACGGTAAAGATTTCTAAAAGCTCCTTCGGCGTAAAGAAAGAGCTACCCGGCTTCAAATGGTGCGACCCCTCCACCGCGCAAAAAGAAAGCCCCGCGTGAGCGGGGCTTTCTTGAGTGAAGCAGTGCGCCTTAGTACATGCCGTCCATGCCGCCGCCGTGCGAGTGTCCGCCGCCCGCGCCCGCCGCCGCCTTCGGCTCGGGAATGTCGGCGACCATGGCCTCGGTCGTCAGCATCAGGCTCGCGATCGAAGCCGCGTTCTGGAGCGCCGTCCGGGTCACCTTGGTCGGATCGATGACGCCGGCCGCGACCAGGTCCTCGAAGGTGTTGGTGCCGGCGTTGTAGCCGAAGTGGTTGTCCTGGGACTCGTGAATCCGGCCCACCACCACCGCGCCTTCCTCGCCCGCGTTGCCGACGATCTGGCGCAGAGGCTCCTCGATCGCGCGGCGGATGATCTGCGCGCCGATCTTCTCGTCGCCTTCGAGCGTCTTGATCAACGCTTCGACATCAGGGGTGCAGCGAACCAGGGCCACGCCGCCGCCCGGAACGATACCCTCCTCGACAGCCGCGCGGGTCGCGTGCATCGCGTCCTCGACACGGGCCTTCTTTTCCTTCATCTCGGTCTCGGTAGCCGCGCCGACCTTGATGACCGCCACGCCGCCGACCAGCTTGGCCAGACGCTCCTGGAGCTTCTCGCGGTCGTAGTCGGAGGAAGTCTTCTCGATCTGATTGCGGATTTCCTTGACGCGGCCCTCGATGGCAGCCGACTCACCGCGACCCTCGATGATGGTCGTGTTGTCCTTGTCGATGGTGACGCGCTTCGCGCGGCCCAGGTCTTCGACCTTCACGTTCTCGAGCTTGATGCCGAGGTCTTCGGTGATGGCGCGTCCACCGGTCAGCTTCGCGATGTCCTCGAGCATGGCCTTGCGGCGGTCGCCGAAGCCGGGAGCCTTGACGCCGGCGACATTGAGCGTGCCGCGCAGCTTGTTGACCACCAAGGTCGCGAGCGCCTCGCCGTCGACATCCTCGGCGATGATCACCAGCGGCTTCGAGTTGCGGGCAACCTGCTCGAGCAAGGGCAGGAGATCCTTCATCGACGAGATCTTCTTCTCATGGATCAGAATGTACGGGTCTTCCAGAACCGCTTCCATGCGGTCCGGATCCGTGACGAAGTAGGGTGAAAGATAGCCGCGGTCGAACTGCATGCCCTCGACCACTTCGAGCTGGGTCTCGAGCGTCTTCGACTCTTCGACCGTGATCACGCCGTCCTTGCCGACCTTCTTCATCGCCTCGGCGATAATGATGCCGATCGTGGAATCGGAGTTCGCGGAAATCGTCCCGACCTGCGCGATCATCTCGCCGGTGACCGGTTTCGAGAACCGGCTCAGCGCGCCGCCCGTGACGACACCCTGCTCGTCGCGCTTGCCCACGATGGCCTCGACAGCCTTCTCGATGCCGCGCTTAAGCGCCATCGGGTTCGCGCCGGCGGCAACGGTCTTGACACCTTCGCGGTAAATGGCCTGCGCCAAAACGGTCGCGGTGGTGGTGCCGTCACCGGCTACGTCGGAGGTCTTCGAGGCCACTTCGCGCACCATCTGCGCGCCCATGTTCTCGAGCGAGTCCTTCAGCTCGATCTCCTTGGCGACGGTGACGCCGTCCTTGGTGATCGTCGGGGACCCGAACTTCTTCTCGATGACCACGTTGCGGCCCTTGGGGCCCAGGGTCACCTTGACCGCGTCGGCCAGAACGTTGACGCCGCGCAGGATAGCCTGGCGCGAATCTTCTCCGTGCAGAATCTGTTTTGCCATTGTCTTGTCTCTCCTAAAACCGTTTGGGGGAAGGGTTACTTCTTGAGGATTCCGAGGACTTCTTCCTCGCGCATGATGAGGAACTCCTCACCGTCGATCTTGATCTCCGTGCCGGAGTACTTGCCGAACAGGACACGGTCGCCCGCCTTGACGTCGAGCGGAAAAGTCTTGCCTTCGTCGTTGGACTTACCCTTGCCGACGGCGATCACTTCGCCTTCCTGGGGCTTTTCCTTGGCGGTGTCGGGGATGATGATCCCCCCGCGGATGGACTCGCCTTCTTCGACGCGGCGCAGAAGGATGCGGTCGTGAAGCGGCGTAAACGTCGAGGTCACGGTGCTGGTTGCCATGGTCTTGTCTCTCCTTGAACCTTTAGAGCGGATGTGCCGGGCTCGTCTGGCAGCCGGCCGGGAAGGCTGCTGGCAGTCGAGCTCCACGACTGCTAACGTAGCGGACGAATGTGTGTGATGTCAAGCTGCGTCTCTTGAATGTTGAGTAAATCGCGCTCAGAGAAACTGCCCAGATTAACTAAGAACAGGAAGACCGCTCTCCGGCGTGCGTCCGCGCGGCTCGGAGACCAGCGGCAGCGTGATGCGGAAGACCGTTCCGGCTCCCGGCCGCGTACGCACGTCTATGCGGCCCCGGTGCTTTTCGACGATCTCGCGCGAAACCCAAAGCCCCAGCCCCGTCCCGGTGATGCCTTTGGTCGAGAAAAACGGCTCGAAGATGCGCCGGAGCGCGTCGACGGAAATCCCCGTGCCCCGGTCGCCGACGAAGATGGAGACGCCCCGCTCGCGCCCCGGCCAAAGCCTGCAGGGCCGCGCGCGCAGCAGCATCTCACGCGGGCCGTCCTTGGTGAGCATCGCGTCGATAGCGTTGCCGATCAGGTTCGCGAGCACCTGCCGAATCTCGCCGTCGAAGGCCAGGATGTGCGGCGCGTTCTCGAAGTCGCAGCGGATGCGGATTCCGTTGTCCCGGATGCGGGCTTCGTACAGGGTCAACACGGAGTGGATCAGCTCCGGCAGATCGGTGGAGATCGGGCGCGTGCTTTGGCGGTAGAAGCGCAGCGTTTGTGTCGTGATGTGGGTGACGCGGTCGAGCTCCTTCTGCGCCAGATGCAGGTAGGCGCGCGCACTGTCCTCGAGCTTGCCCTGGTCGAGCAGGTAGAGGCAGTTGGTGATCGCCTCGAGCGGGTTGTTGATCTCGTGCGCGATCGAGGCGGCGAGCCGGCCGGCGGCGGCCAGCTTTTCCGTGCGCCGCAGTACCTCCTCGCCCCGCTTCTGCTCGGAAAGGTCGACGAAAAAGATCGCGACCTGGGCCTCCTCCGCGCGCGCCTCCGGGTTCAGCACGGCGGCCCCGATCAGCACCGGGATCTCGCTCCCGTCCCGGTGGCAGCAGGTGGCTTCCCAGGTCTCGTCGCGATGTCCTTCGATGCGCTCGCGGATGCCCGCCGCCACGTGCCTGTGCGAGTCCGCGCCCTCCGGCAATGGGCCGAAGTCGGACGGCGTGAACACCTTGGCGATGCCCTCGGCTTCGACCTCGGCCAGGGACCGCGCGTGCCCCAGAAGCCGCTCCGCCCCGCGATTGGAAAAAACGACGCGGCCGTGCGTATCGATGATCAAAAGGGCCAGCGGCGAGGCCTCGACCAGCCGCTGGAAGCGCTCCTCGCTCGAGCGGAGAGCGCGTTCGGCAGCGCGCTTGAGCTTGCGGCTGGCTGCCTCGGCGAGCTCGCGCTCGATCGCCGGGCCGAGCCTGGCCAGGTTTTCCTTGGAGATGTAGTCGTGGGCCCCGGCGCGCATGGCCGCCACCGCCGTCGCCTCGCTCACCGCGCCCGACATCATGATGAACGGGATATCGCGGCCGCTTCCCTGAAGCAACCGCAAGGCCTCAGGGGCCGAGAACAGCGGCAGGTTGTAGTCGGCCAGGATGCAGTCCCAGCTCTCCGCGAGCGCCGCAAGCATTTTCTCCGCGGTCTCGACCCGGTGCAGCTCCGGCAGGAAGCCGGCCTTGGTCAAATGGCGCCGCAACAGCAGCGCGTCGTCCGCGTTGTCCTCGACAAGCAGGACACGCAGCGGGCGCGCGGGCGCGTCGTCAAGGGTCACTGCTGGAGGCTTGGAGGACATTCGTTGAGAACCAGCCAGTACATCCCGAGCTGCTGGGTGGCGGTGGCGAAATCGGAAAAGTTGACCGGCTTGCGGATGTAGCTGTTGACGCCGAGTTTGTAGGACCGGACGATGTCGGACTCCTCGTCGGAGGAGGTCAGCACCACGACGGGCAGCGTGCAGGTCCGGTTGTCGTCCCGGATGCGCCGGAGCACCTCCAGGCCGTCGACCTTGGGCAGCTTGAGGTCGAGCAGCACCACCTGCGGCCGCGTGGGGAGCGCGCGTCCGCCTTCGCCGAACAGCATCGCGATCGCCTCCTCCCCGTCGCGCGCCACGCGCACGTCGTTGGCGATGTGCGACTTCTTGAGCGCGCGGATCGTGAGCATCTCGTGATCCGGATCGTCTTCCACCAGGAGGATCAAACGTGTACCTGCCATATATGCCTCAGCTTAGGGTAAACCAGAAGGTCGCGCCCCTGCCGACTTCCGCTTCGGCCCAAATCGAGCCATGATGCCGCGCGATTACCCTCGCCACGGTGGCCAGGCCGATGCCCGAGCCTTGGAAATCCTTGTCCCCGTGGAGACGCTGAAACGCCACGAACAGCTTGCCGGCGTACTGCTGATCGAATCCGGCACCGTTGTCGCGCACATAATACGCCTGCCGCTCCGGCGACCAGCCGAAGCTGACCTCGGGGTTCGCCGTCTTGCCGGTGAACTTGAGCGCGTTGCCGAACATGTTCTCGAACACCACCCGCAGCAGACGGGCGTCGCCCTGTGTTGCCAGCTCCGGTTCGATGGAAAAGTGAACCGGCCGCTCCGCGAGTCCCTGGGTCAGGTCGGTGGCGGTGGACTCGGCCAGCTCCGACAAATTGACCTGCTCCTGCGCCAGCTCGGCGCGCGTAATGCGGGAGAGCTGCAGGAGCGAGTCAATCAGCCCGCCCATGCGCTGCACCCCGGCCCGGATGCGGCTCAAATAGTGGATGCCGTCGCCCTCGAGCAGGGCTCCATAATCCTCGGCGAGCGCGACCGAAAAGCCGTCTACGGACCGAAGGGGCGCGCGCAGGTCGTGCGAAACCGAATAGGAAAATGCTTCGAGCTCGCGGTTGGTGCTTTCGAGCTCGGCGGTACGCTGCTGCACGCGGTCCTCCAGTACCTGGTTCAGTTCTTGAATCTCGGCCGCGCTTTCCTCCGCGGCCCGACGCGCGGCCCGCTCGGCCTCATAGGCCTCTGCCCGGTCCAGCGCCAGCGCGATGCGGTCGGCGGCGAGCGCCAGCAGATCTTCTTCTTCCGGTGTAAAGCTGTCGCTGCGTTCACGGCCCGCGACCAGCATCGCGATGACCCGCGAACCCACGGTCATCGGCAGGATCAGGGCGACCCGGAGCCCGGCGTGCATGGCCTCGATGGGCAGCCGCTCGATCTCCTCGCCCGCGAGCCGCACAGGCTCGCCCGTCTTGGCGGCCCGGGCCAGCGCGCCGCTCTCGAGCACGGGACGGCGCTTGCCGGGCGCAACCGTGACCCCTTCGGCCGCGATTAGCTCGACCTCCTGTCCGTACCAGCGGAACATGGCGAGCACATCGGTTTCCGCGGTGCCGCGCAGGCGGGTCAGCAGCTCAACGGTGAGCTCGTTGACGGTCAGGGGCGAGAAGGCGACCTCGGTTACGGACTGGAGCTTTTGCAGGCGCGAGGCGGTTTGGGCGGCCCGTTTGCGGAGCCGGCGTTCGTGCGCCAGCGACCACAGCGAAAAAGCCACGAACAGCACGTCGAAGCCGCTGGCCAGCGCCACCGCGACCCTGGCTTCACGGCGCGCGGCGGCGGTGTCGCGCAGCCGCCCGGCTAGGAGGGTGCGCTCGTAAATCTCCGCGTCCTGGACCGTGTCGTTGAGCTCGGACATTATCGCCTGGCTCGCCTTGCGGTTGCGCGCCTCGTCCGGGCCGCCCTGCAGGTTCAGGCGGCGCAGGTTCACGCCGCGGGCCAGACGCTCCAGCCTCAGCGTGCCCAGGTTGCGCGCCTTCTCGAGCCGGGCGTGCTGCTCCGCGTTGTCCGCGGTCAGGTCCAGCAGCGTCTCGAACTGCACGGCCAGCGTGTCGTTCGCGTACAGGTAGCCGCCCAGGAAGGTCTCGTCCCCGCTCAGGATGTACCCGCGCGCGCTCGATTCGGCGTCGAAGGAGGTCCGTAAAACCCGCTCCAGGTCCACCAGGATCTCGAGCGTGTGCGTCACCCAGCGCTCGGACTCGCTCAGAACCTGCTCGGCATGGAACGCCAGGGCGGCGTTCGCCACGATGAGCACGGCGGCCAGCGAGAAGATGCCGAATAGCAGGCGCGCGAAACGGGACCCGGAAGTGGTCTGGGAAATCAAATCCCCCTGATGGTAACGCGAAAATGCCGGGAAGCGCGCATGACGAAAGTCACCCCACCTCTACTCGAGCCGGTACTTCGTCTCCGCGAGCCGGTTGAGCGGGCGCCACAGGATGCGGTTCACCGAGACCACGATGAGCGCCATGATGATGGTCGCCATGAGCAGGACCGGGAAGGCCCCGGCGTCGGTGGCGTGGCTGATGTCGGAGCCGAGCCCGACCGTGCTCACCGCGCGGTTGTGGATCTTGAAGTACTCGGTGACGATCGAGGCGTTCCAGGCCGCGCCGGAGGCGGTGATGAGCCCCGTGATGAGGAACGGGAAGATGCCCGGCAGGATCAGCGTGCGCCAGCGCTGCGCGCGCGTGAAGCCGAACAGCGTGGAAACCTCCTTGAGGTCGGACGGGATGGCCATGGTGCCCGCGATGACGTTGAAGAAGATGTACCACTGGGTGGCGAGCATCATGAGCAGCACCGCCCCTAGCCCCAACCCGACGCCCACGTGCAGCAGCGCGATCAGGATGACCGGGAACAGCGCGGTCGCGGGAAAGCTGGCGGCGATCTGCGCGAACGGCTGGGCGATGCGCGCGAGCCGAGGGTTGAAGCCGATCGCCACGCCCGCGGGAATGGTCCAGGCAGCGGCGAGCGCCAGGGCCGCCAGCACGCGCAGAAAGGTCGCGCCCGCGCCCAGCAGCAGCAGCCGGTACTCGCCCGGGGGCATGCCCCTCAGCAGCACCGAGGCCTTCCAGATCGCGGTACCGCCGAGCACGAGCAGGAAAGTCCCGAGCACGGCCGCGGCGAGTGAGGAACGCCGGCGCCGGTCCACGTCCGGCAGAGCGCCGGCGCGCTTCGCCTCGCCCCGGGCCAGCGAGGCGTACAGCCGTTCGGAGAGCGGCTCGACCGTGCGCTCGCCGATGCGGGCCAGCATGTTGGACCGGCGCAGCAAATCGAGCACCGGCGAGCGGGCGCGGTCCGCGTTTTCCACGCTCTCGAACTTGAATTTGTCGGACCAGGCGATCGCCGGACGCCACACCAGCTGGTCGATCGCGATCACGATGGCCACCACCGTGCCCAGCCCCCAGGCCATCGCCCGCGAGTCGCCCGCGGCGGCCGCCGTCTGCAGGTACGAACCCAGACCCGGCAGACGGAACTGGCGCGAGCCTACCGGAAACATTTCGCACACCATGAGCGAAAACCAGCCGTTCGCGACCGAGATCATCGAGTTCCACACCAGGCCGATGGCGGCGAAAGGCAGCTCCAGCTGCAGCGCCCGCTGCACGCGGGAGAACCGGTTGATCTTGCAGGCCTCCTGCAGCTCGCGCGGAATCGCCTTGAGCGAGGCGTAGAAGGAGAACGCCAGGTTCCACACCACACTGGTGAAGATGACCACGATCGCGCCCAGCTCGATGCCGATCTGCCGGGTCGGGAACAGCGAGATCATCGCGAGCATCACCGGCGGCAGAAACGACAGGACCGGGATCGACTGGAGGATGTCGAGCGTCGCGATCAGCAGCGCCTCGGCGCGCTTGTTGTACGCGGCCAGGTAGCCGTAGCCGATCGCGAAAGCGAGCGACAGCACGTACGCGATCGCGATGCGCGCGCAGGAGTAGAAGGCGTACTCCGGCAGCTTCGCCGGGGCGAGCGAGATCGCCACCTCCGGTACCGCGCCCGAGGCCCAGTAGCGCCCGATGAGCAGGATCGAGTAGAAGGCCGCGATCAGCGCCGCGCCCACGCCCAGGTCGAGCACCACGGGCCAGGAGCGCTCGACGAGAAGAGCGCGCGAAAAAGCGAGCCGGGGCTGGTTGGCTTCGCTCACTCCTCGGCCCTCTCCAGCTCTTCTTCCTCTTCCTCCTCCGGCTGCATGAAGCGGCGGCGCGCCGAGTCGAAGTCGAACAGCTCCGCGAAGCGGCCCCAGTTCACCGCGGTTTCGAGCTGGTTCCGCGTTTCTTCCTCGGAGAACTGCTCGTCGAGCATGTCGACGAAGAACTCCTCGGGCACCGTGTGGTCGGCCTTGTTGTCGAGCGCGCGGGTAATCTGGCGCAGCAGCAGCACATGGTCCACCGCGGCCTTGCGGAACAGGTCTTTTTGGGCCAGGATTTCGGACTCCGCGAAGGCCCGGCCCTCGGCTGTGATGGTCACGTCGCCCTCCTCGACCTTGAGGAAGCACAGCAGCTGCGCCGCGTCGACGATCGGCAAGAGGTCGTCGATCTCGAAGGCGAGCTCGTCGGCGAGCTTGTAAATGTCTACCCGCCCGCTCGCGTCGCTCATGTCGATGACCATCTCGAGCAGGCCCGCGATGCCGCCGGGTCTTGCATGGGGCAGCATCTCGTAGCGCATTTGCCTCTGGTCCCGGACCGGCCGGCCCGCATGGAGGCGCGGAATCTCCGGGGTGACGTCGGGCCGGGTCAGCACCTTGTAGATATAGTCGACCAGCTGCGTGAACGGACCGCTCTTGCGGTCGCGCGGGTGGGCGAGCGTGACCTTGAAGTCCGTGCGCACGCGCCCCGGGTTGCGCCCCAGCACGATGATGCGATCGGCCAGCAGCACCGCTTCCTCGATGTTGTGGGTCACGATGAAAATGGACTGCGTGGGAATGGTTTTCTTGGCCCACAGCTCCAGCAGCTCGGAGCGCAGGTTCTCGGCCGTCAGCACGTCGAGCGCGGAAAACGGCTCGTCCATGAACAGGACTTCAGGTTCGACGACCAGAGCCCGGGCGAAACCCACGCGCTGCCGCATGCCGCCCGAGAGCTCCTTGGGGTAAGCGCTCTGGAAGCCGTCCAGGCCCACCGTATCCAGAATGTGGTGGGCGCGTTCGCGGCGCTCCTCGGCGGCCATCCCGCGGGCCCGGAGCGGGGCCTCGACGTTCTCGAGCACCGTGAGCCAGGGAAACAGCGCGAAGCTCTGGAAGACGATCGAAACGTTGATCGTTTGTGAGCCGATGGGCTTGCCATGCCACAGTACGTCGCCGCCCGAGGGTTTGGACAGCCCGGCGAGCATCCGCAGGAGCGTGGACTTGCCCGAGCCCGAAGGCCCGAGCAGCGCGACGATCTCGCCCGAGACGATGGCCAGGTCGGTCGGCTCGATGACCTGGATGCGGTTCTCGCTCGGCTGGGCGTAGTACTTTTCGATGCTGCGGGCACGAATGATGGCGTCGTCGGGCATCGGGATGCGCGCTCCAGTCGTGTCGGCCTCGAACGAGGCAGGGTTGGCGGGGCAGGCTGCGGCGGGTGCCGGGCGCAGCCTCGATCGGCAGTGAGTGGGTGCCGCGGCGCACAGCGGACACAGTCAAGCAAAGCGTATCATTCCGTAGAATCCCGTTCCGGTCCCGCGGCGGGATGCGTCTAAAGCGTTGAGTTCACAGCGGGAAAAGGGAAGAGGCGGGAAAAGGAGCGCATGCAAGCAACTTCGGTAAAACCCAAGGTACTGGTGGCGGATGACGAGCGGGTCATCGCGGACACTTTGGCGATCATCCTGAACCAGAGCGGCTTTGAAGCGACGGCCGTGTACAGCGGTGAAAAAGCGGTGGAGACGGCCAAGTCGCTCCAGCCGGACATGCTGATCTCGGACGTGATCATGACGGACCTGAACGGCATCGACGCGGCGATCCGCATACGCGGGATGCTGCCCACGTGCAAGATCCTCTTGTTTTCGGGCCAGGCCGCGACCGCGGACCTGCTGGACCGGGCCCGTTCGCAGGGGCACGAGTTCGAAATCCTGGCCAAGCCGGTGCACCCGCAGGACCTCCTGGCGCGTCTGCGGTCCTGACAAGCGATCCGGTTGCTGTGTATTCTCCCTGGAGTTACCGGGAGGCGGGATGCGCAGACGGGAGTTTTTGAAAGGCACGGGCGCGCTGCTGGCGGCGGCCTCCGTGCCGGGCATGGCGGCGGCCGACGCGGCGGGCAGGATGACCCTGCCCATGAACCGGGGCTGGCGGTACAAGGCCGAGAACGTCGCCGGCGCGGAAGCCCCCGGCTTCGACGACTCCGGCTTCGATCGGATCGTTCTGCCCCACGCCAACGTCCACCTGCCCTGGCACAACTTCGACGACCGCCGGTACGAGTTCGTCTCCACCTACCGGCGCCGGTTCCGGCTGCCTCCGGAGGCGCGCGGCAAGCGTGTCTTCGTCGATTTCGAAGGCGCGATGACGGCCTCGACCGTCCTCCTCAACGGGCAAAGCCTGGGTGAGTACAAGGGCGGCTTTACCCCATTCACCTTCGAGCTGACGCCTCATCTGCGGGAAGACAACGTGCTCGTCGTCCGGCTCGACTCGACCGAGCGCGCCGACATTCCCCCGTTCGGCTACGAGATCGACTACATGACTTTCGGCGGCATTTACCGAGAGGTCTCGCTGCGGGTGGTGCCGGATGCGTACCTCGACAACATCTTCGCGCGCCCGGTCGACGTGCTGGGCGTGGCTCCGGGGCTGGAGGTAGACTGCTTCCTCGCCGGTGTCGCCGGAAAGGGGCTTGCGCTGGAAGCGGAGCTGCGGGACGGGGATCGGGTGGTCGCAACCGCGAAAGCACCGGTCAAGGCCGCGCCCGCGGCGGACCCGGAAGCAGGGCTCGACCCGTCCACGGCAGCGCCGGTGTACGCGAGCTCGGAAACGCAGAGGGATTCGGCTCGCCATACCGTCAAGTTTGAAAAACTGAGCGGGATCGAGCTGTGGGATCTCGCGAAGCCGAAGCTGTATACGGTGCGGGTGCGGCTTACCGAGCACGGCCGCGTCGTCGACGAGGACACACGCCGCATCGGCTTCCGCGAGGCCCGATTCACGTCTTCGGGCTTCAGCCTGAACGGCAAGATCGTCAAGCTGCGCGGCCTTGACCGCCACCAGACCTTTCCCTACGTGGGCCAGGCGATGCCCGCGCGGGTGCAGCGGCGCGACGCGCTCATCCTCAAGAAGTACGGCTCGAACATCGTCCGCACCTCGCACTACCCGCAGTCCCGGCACTTCCTCGACTGCTGCGACGAGATCGGCCTGCTGGTGCTCGAGGAGATCCCCGGCTGGCAGCACATCGGCCCCGAGCCGTGGAAGCAGACTTCCATCGACAACGTCGGCCGCATGATCCGCCGCGACTGGAACCACCCCTCCATCGTCCTGTGGGGCGTACGCATCAACGAGTCGCAGGACGACCACGGCTTCTATACCCGGACCAACGCCCTCGCGAAGGCGCTCGACCCGTCGCGGCAGACCGGCGGCATCCGCTACCTGCGCAACACCGAGCTGCTCGAAGATGTAATGACCATCAACGACTTCGAGTTCCCGCTCAAGGAGCCGAACCACCCTCTTTACCTGAATACCGAATTCGTCGGCCACACGTACCCCGTAAAGACGAGCGACGACGACGAGCGGCAGCGCGAGCACACCCTGCGCCACGCCCGCATTCATGACCAGCTGGCATCAAACCCACAATATGCCGGAGGTATCGGCTGGTGTGCGTTCGACTACAACACGCACTCCAACTTCGGGGCGGGCGACCGCATCTGTTACCACGGCGTCTTCGACATCTTTCGCGAGCCCAAGCCGGCGGCCGGCTTCTACCGCTCGCAGATCGATCCGGCGGAAGAGGTCGTGCTCGAACCCGCGTTCCACTGGGCCAAGTCGGACGAGGCGGTCGGCTTCCGGCGGGCGGTGGTGTGCTCCAACTGCGACCACCTCAAGTTCTTCCTGCGCGAGCGCAGCCTGGAGTCGAACCCCTGGACTCCGATCGCCGAGCTCGACCCGGACCGGGCGGAGTTCCAACACCTCAAATACCCGCCGTTTCAGCTCGATCTTTCTAAGGCCCTTGACGGGAAAAAGCTCGACTTCGCCTGGGGCGACCTGCGCATCGACGGCTTTCTGAACGGAAAGCAGGTGATCTCGCGGACCTTTTCCGGCGACGGGGCGAACCACGCCTTCACGCTGGCCGCCGACGACCGGGAGCTCGTCGCCGACGGAGCGGACGCGACCCGCGTTGTTCTGCGCGTAACCGATGGGTTCGGGAATGTGCGGGTGCTCGCGGATGACCCGATTACGCTCACCCTGGAAGGCCCGGCGGAGCTGATCGGGGACAACCCGTT